>JAJRQT010000087.1 GCA_024280115.1 Bacteroidota bacterium
GAAGAATTCGCCTTTTTTTCAAATAAATAAAAATTAACCATGGGGAGAAAACTAAAACTTTTACCTCGCAAGAGGTATATTCCCCATCCTGAAATTTCATTACCAAAAATCTGATTTTTTTCTTAGGTTAACGACTATGGTCCTATGACGAACGCACTCGCTCCGGTATTAACGGTAATTATTTCCTTATTGATATACCGCGTAATTCCTGAGATAAATATTGTCATAGGTATTATGCTCGCAATTGGCTCGGCATTTTTACTGGCGCTTGAAGAAGAATAGAATATGACTAAGTAATTCAATTAAAATGAAAGAAAAAAAATATGATGCGATCGTTGTCGGTGAATTAAATGTTGACATCATTTTAAATGACATAGACTCATTTCCCGAAATAGGAAAAGAAAAGCTGGCTGGTAAAATGGACACAACTTTAGGTAGTTCATCCGCTATTTTTGCCAGCAACCTGAGCAGTCTTGGTACCAGGGTAGGATTCATTGGTAAAATAGGCCAGGACCAGAACGGAGAGATTGTCCTGAGTAGTTTTCAAAAAAAAGGAGTAGATACGAGCATGATTATAAGAAGCCAAGAGTATAATACAGGCGCTACCATCGTACTGAATTTTGATGAAGATCGGGCTAACATCACTTATCCCGGAGCCATGGAACATCTCGTTTATGATGATATATCTACCGAACTATTGATGTCTGCAAAGCATCTTCATTTTTCGTCATTCTTTTTTCAACCGGGTATAAAACCCGACCTGGTCAAATTATTTAAAAAAGCTAAATCGCTCGGTTTGACTACCTCCCTCGACCCACAATGGGATCCTGCAGAAACATGGGATTTTGACTATGCCAAAATTCTCCCCTATATCGATATCTTTTTGCCCAATGAAGGAGAATTGAAAAATATTTCCGGAACGAATAACCTCAATGACGCGATAAATATCATTCTGGAATTTTGCAATATTTTAGTAGTGAAAAACGGGAGTCATGGATCTACTATTTACCATGAAGGAAAGGTCACTCATGAGAAGCCATTCTTAAATACCTCGGTAGTTGATGCAATTGGTGCCGGAGACAGTTTCAATGCTGGCTTTATTCATAAATTTATTAAAAATAGTCCGTTGCAAGAATGCCATCTATTTGGCAATCTCATGGGGGCTGTAAATACAACAAGATCCGGAGGTACAGCGGCATTTGATGATTTTGATAGTATAATGGAAATTGCCCATTCGAAATTTGGTTACTGAAAACAATCTCACAAAACGAATTCTATTGGTTCAACGGTTCAGTGATTTTTATTTGATGATTCTGGATTCATTTGCAACCGTGAACGTTGAACCTTATAACCTTAATTTTTAATAAATTCAAAATAAATGAAGCTTCAAGATAAATTTGTGGAACTGGTAAAACAAAAGAAAGGATTACTGGCAACTAATTTTTACAATTATGAAACCCTGAGCGGGATTTTAAGTGCAGCTTCCGAACTTCAACTTCCCATCATCCTTCAGCTTACAAAAAGTTCGATTGATTACATGGGACTGAATATGGCAGTTTCTATGGCCAGAACCGCCTTAAAAGACTATGGAGTAGAGGGTTGGATTCACCTTGACCACGGCGACACTTACGATCTTGTTCAACGTTGTTTGGATGCAGGGTTTGACTCGGTGATGATTGATGCTAGTGAACAATCATTTGACGCTAATGTAGCCATCACTAAAGATGTCGTTAATCTAGCCTTAAAATATGAAGCAAATGTCGAGGCAGAATTAGGCTTTGTGGCTAAACTTGGACAGTCACTTGAAAACGGTGGTTTTACTCAACCGGATGAAGCCCGGAAATTTGTAAAAGAAACCAATGTAAATGCACTGGCAATTGCAATAGGTACTGCTCATGGATTTTATAAAACAAAGCCAGAGCTACAGATGGAATTGTTGAGTAAAATCCACAAGATAACAGATGCAACTTTAGTACTACACGGTGGATCGGGTGTTCCACATAAAGATTTATCAGAAACTATTGACCGGGGGATTTGTAAGATAAACCTTGCGACCGAGATTAAAAACATCTTTATGCTTACTCTGAAAAATCAATTGGCCAGTATGAATGAAATTGATTTAAGAAAAGTATTTCCACTTGCTACTCGGGCAGTCACCGGCCTGGTAAAAGAAAAACTACGCGTAGTCAATAGGTTATAAAGAACTAAGGAGGTTTGGGTTCACTAGTATAAGATTGTTGTACTAACCGTGAACTCTGAACCATTGAACTTTTAACCCTGAACCAATTAACCTTTTTATTGATAAATAATGTGATAAACCATATTAATTCTACAATGATGTTTAGAATCCACTTTTATTTGACCCTTCTTTTACTTTCTGTTTTATTCAGCTGCCAGACAAATCAAAAAAAGGAACCTGGAATTATCAATCATGGAAACATTAGAATAGAATTCAATAACAAAATGCAGAGCAGGGTAAACGCAAATTATAACAACGCTGCGGATTTAATGACAGACTTTCAATATTCGGAATATCTGGAAACTGCCAATGACACATTCAAAGAATTTGAACTGGATAAAATAACTACATCGCAAAATAACGATGGAGTAAAATGGACGATAATCAGTGCTAAAACAAGCGAAACTAACTCTTTACAAAAAGTTATTACAGTCGAAAGTTTTCAGAATTTTCCAGATCTACTTACCATGCAAGTCAGCTATATTAATCACGGTAACGCTGACATCACTGTGAAAAAATGGGTTAATCATGGATATAAAATAAATAGCAATGGAGATACTCCGCCTTTCTGGTCTTTTCAGGGAGGATCCTACGAATCACGGCCGGATTGGGTGCTTCCTTTAGAAACCGGTTTTTCCCAGGAGAATTACCTTGGAATGAACGCCAGCGATTACGGCGGTGGAATTCCAGTCACAGACATTTGGAGAAAGGATGTGGGAATTGCCATAGGGCACCTTGCTCCTGTACCTAAACTTGTTTCGCTCCCGGTAATAATGAATGAACCCGGAAATGTTGAAATCGGAGTGCATTATGAGAGAGAATCCATATTAAGACCAGGCGACTCACTGAAAACATTTCGCACATTTATACAGGTTCACCAGGGAGATTATTTCCAATCTCTGAAACAATTTTCATTGTTGATGCAAAAAGAAGGTTTGGAATTCGTTGAATCCGAAGCTGCGGCTTATGAACCTATTTGGTGCGCCTGGGGTTATGAGCGGCAATTTAATGTTGATGAGATCCTTGGTACTTTACCGAAAGTTAAGGAACTGGGAATTAAGTGGGCAGTGCTTGATGACGGCTTCCAAATTGCGGAGGGTGACTGGGATGTAAATCCTGAAAAGTTTCCGGGAGGTGATGCAGACATGATAAAATTCGTGGATAAAATCCATTCATACGGACTTAAAGCCAAGTTGTGGTGGGCTCCTTTAGCAGTAGATCCGGGGACTAAATTATTGCATGAAAACCCAGATATTATTTTACTCAACGAGGACGGGTCACCGAGAGATATCAGTTGGTGGGACAGTTACTATATGTCCCCGGCTATTCCATTTACCATCGAACATACAAAGGAAATGATTACCAAATTTTTAGATACTTGGGGATATGACGGATTAAAAATGGATGGTCAGCATATGAATGGTGTGCCCCCTGATTACAACTCGTCACATAACCTGGATTACCCTGAATTGTCGGTTGAAAAATTACCGGAATTCTTTCAAACCATTTATAATACAGCCCGAGACATAAAACCTCACGCTGTGATTGAAAATTGTCCATGTGGCACCACATGTTCATTTTATAACATGCCAAGTATGAACCAATCGGTAAGTTCTGATCCGATGAGTTCCTGGCAAATCAGGTTAAAAGGAAAAACATTTAAAGCATTGATGGGGAAAACCGCTTACTATGGTGATCATGTAGAGTTAAGCGATGGCGGAAACGATTTTGCAAGTTCTTTTGGTATCGGGGCTGTTTTGGGAACAAAATTTACCTGGCCAAAGGACAATCCACATCAATCGGAAAGTTTCCTGTTAACTCCGGAAAAAGAAAAAGTCTGGAAAAAGTGGTTTAGTTTATATAACCAAAAGATGCTTTCCAGAGCGCCTTATATAGGAAACCTTTACGACATTGGGTATGATAAACCCGAAACACATGTAGTCAAAAAAGACGACACTATGTATTATGCATTTTATGCAAATAATTGGGACTCGGAAATTGAACTTAGAGGGTTACAGAATAAAAAGTACCAGGTTATAGATTATATAAATGAAAAGGATTATGGAATAGTCGATGGGTCCGATCCAAAATTAAAGGTGTCTTTTGAAAAGTTTCTGCTCTTGGAGGTAATCCCAAAATAGTATCTGGAATACACCTATTTTTCCATTGCATCACTCTGATACACAATTTTCCCATCTACAATTGTCATCAGTACATTTATATCCCTGATTTCATCTTCGGGACATGTCAGGATATCATTCGATAATACTGCAAGGTCAGCAAACTTGCCCGGTTCGATTGAGCCTTTCATATTTTCTTCAAAGGATTCATAGGCGTTATTGATTGTGTACATCCGGAGTGCCTGTTCCCTGGTTAAAGCCTCTCCAGGAACAATATTTGACCCCCTTTCGGTAGTTCGGGCCACGACTGCCCACATGGAAAGAAAAGGATTATACGGATTTATAGAGGCATATGAATCCAGTTTTACCATATGGTCTGATCCGCCATTCACAATGACTCCTGCCTCAAATAAAGATCTGTACGGATGGAATGTTTTAATCCTTTCTTCTCCCAATACTTTTTGCAACAGATCAGCATCCTTGTAGTACCAGGCCGGTTGCATATCAGCATACACTCCTAATTCCGACATAATCCGTATGGCCCTTTCATTGTAAAAATTACCATGAATAATAGAAAATCGTCTGTTTTTAATAGGTATGATTTTGTTTACTTCCTGATAGGCTGCGAGCAGGGTATCCACACCTCCGCCACCGGTTACATGCGAAGTGAATTTCCATCCCAGCTCAGCAGCTACGGTTACCATATTGACCAATGATTTTTCAGAAATCATTAAAACACCACGATAATCGGGATCTGTTATACCATAAATATCTTTGCTGTTTTTTCCCCAGGGTTCTCGCAAAAAAGCGGTGCCCGTTAGGATCCCTCCATCTACTGTCGCTTTCAATGCCCCTACCCTCACCCATTGATCTCCGTCCCCTGTTTTATAGCCCAATTCTCCCAAAGCCGTGCGCATATCTTCTGTTGTCGCTTGAGGTGTAAAAGGAATTTTTATATTTTGAAAGACGCGAACTGTCAGCTCACCTCGATCTCTCAGGGCTTTATATAAATTGAGGTTTTCCGTTGTCCCTATTCCCGGGCACACGGATGTTATGCCTACTTCGTTGTACCTGTGCAGCATCTTTTTGAGGGCCTTCAATTTCACGATTTCTTCAAGATCTCTTTTTCCCTCCATTTTAAGTAACTTAAAAGCAGACCTTTGTATCAATCCATTTGGCAAACCGGTCTTTTCATCTTTTAATATACCGGGTTGATTAAAAGGACTTTTTATTCCGGAGTAAGAAAAAGCACTTGTATTGATTGTCCCACCGTAACTACCATTGAGAAAAACAGGATTATAAGGCGCAACCGAATCCAGCTCTGACAATGTCGGCGGTCTCATCTCAATCATTCTTGTCGCAAAAAACTTCGGATGGATGATCCATTCTCCATCCTGTTTCGACTTTGCTTCATTGTAAATCCATGTAAGTAATTCATCAATAGAATGTAGATCGGGTATTTTATAAAACAGTTCGCTTTGAGAAGCGGGGATTGGGTGTAAATGCCCTTCAATGATTCCTGGAATAGCTGTTCGTCCTTTAAGATCGATACGTTTTGCCGTGTTGGAATATATTTTTATTATTTCCTTATCAGAACCTACAGCAAGGAGCTTCCCATCTTTAATTGCAACCGCCTGAGCAATAGAATTTTCCTTGTCAACCGTAACTATTTTTCCATTGAAGAGGATCAGGTCAGCATGCTGAGAAGAAGTTGTGCACTTTACAGTTAAAATTGAAAGTATAATACCAAAGAAAAAAGAATACCGGCTTGAGAAGATCATTTTCAAAGATAAAATGATTCTTTCAATATCACAGGTATTTCATACTACAAAAAAAGAATATCAAATCTACCTCACCAAAGAATGAAAATTTTTCAGTATTTATCCATAAATTCACTTGCTTGTGTTAGATCTGCCTTTCAACAAGTGAGCAGCCATAGGCATCCACCCTTTATTTTGCGATTGATATTTTCTAATAAAAAGTCTCTGTTTCACCCACCTCTCCCTGAACATACTTTCAAATTCTTCCAAAGGACCCTCAAAGAAAATCCGTTCGCCTTTTATGGTTTGGTTTTCTCCAGGTTTTAAATCATGAAATATTGGGTCTGTATGAACGCATGGATGATTTGGGTTTCCTATAAACGAATATGTATCCGTAAACCACTTGAACGCGATGAGATGCCCTTCAATTTGTGATTTTGTCAATACCACCGGTAAATCAGAGACCATTGGGCCATCCAACCGACCCTGAATCCTTCTGCAACAGAAGCTGATTTTTCTGCTTTGGGAAATGGTATCCATCCTTGGCCCGGGATATGCACATATTTATTGTCATTTGATTTTTCATTGAACTCTTTAATTCCTCATCAGGCGACTGCGAAAAAAGAATGTTACTAAATAATAGCGTAACAATTGAACTCATAAGAATGGCTCTTCCTATTAACATTTTCCGGTTTTTTAAATTTGGGAATCCTTAGGTTAATCTCTACTTCCATAAACTCATGGTTTTTATGCTTACCGGCCCCAACAATCCAGACTCAATCAACGGAACCTGTGCCCATGGAACACGGGTTTGATCACCGGGTAATATTCCCTTTGTTGCAATGATAGTTCGAGAAATATTCGAATTGGTATAATTCCCGCCAGTAATTGCATCTCCTGTTAACCGGTTCGACCATGTATTTGCAACTTCGATGACCAGCTTATTTTCCCCCGATATTATGATTTCTGTGACATCAAAAGTATAGGGTAAGGTCCACGCTATTCCCAGAGGTTTGTCATTCAGCCAAACTTCACCAACTTTTGATAAATCACCGAGGTCCAAATAAATTTTCTGGTTATCATGTGTATTCGCTTTTATATCATATTGAAAACTTTTTTTATAAGCGGCAGTACCCGAAAAATATTTAACTCCTTCTATTTCTGAAGTTGTCCAGGAAGTTAATTCGGGCAAATCTATTTTTTCTGGGGCTCCCCAATTTTCAGGAAAAAACAATTCCCAGCCACCTTCCAAGGTTTTGGAAAGAATAGTGTTGTGTAGGACTTTCGATTGGCCCCGGCCTTTTAATTCAATGTCGCTATCTTCCAAAAACAGAATTCCGTCTTTAGTAAACGCTAAAAGTGGTGGGTGTTGGCCATCAACGGTAATTTGAGAATAATGTCGTTGAGGATCTCTTTTTCGCATCACAATTAATTGTGAACCATAGGGTGCCAACGTGATGGGCATGCTTATATGCTCTTCATTCTGATTGTAAATTACGATTGGAATAATTTCACCAGAAACCGGATCCCAAATCTCCGGAACTTTGTTTTGCTGTCGAAAGCTGCATTCGCGCGAAATCCATTCGTCTGAAGAGTTGCTGATAAAATAGAAATCGAGCTCATCTTTTTTATAATGAATAAAATCCAGGAGATATGATTCACTATCCGGATAATTGAAGTCAGGAGAAACATGCAGGCCATTCAACATATCTATCGGAGTTCTTCCCGAAATGATTTTGCCTTTTTTATCGGAGGCATCCGCCCAAAGTTTATTGATCAGGCTTCTACCATCATTTTGCGATAATGGTGAATTTCTAATTTCAGCAGTTTTATTTGGTTTTTCACCAAGGATAATGGCGCCTTTATCAATCAATTCTTTGAGCTTGATTAAAACATCCGGATTAATCGCTTCTTCGTTTTCCAAAGTCAGCAAACTGAACTCCGCTCCATTTGACAAAAGGAGCTTCCCGTTTTTTACCGTGAGGTTATTTAACAGGATGTCGGTATTTATAACTTCATAATCATAGCCTGGCCCAACACTAAAATGAGCATTTTTAGGTGTAGCAGAGTTTGGTATTTTATCGCCGTAATACCAGAGCACATCTGCCACAAATTCTGTTTGCTGAAAAACTGATGAAAGCCGTGTTAAATAATTGATAAAGGGCTTAACTTTTGGCCACCAAACACGCTTGTCATTAAAATGAGTGCCCGCATGATATACGTACCCGGGAAATCCTGAACCTGTGATATTATGACTAAATCCATGAAATACCATGCGGTTCATCCCTTCACAAAAAGCCCGGTCTCCAAATGGCTTCATATCAAAAGGACCTTCCTGCCAATGCTGAAAAGAGGTAAATGCCTCTTCTTCAACAACTCCTTTTTCATAAATGTGTGATGCCGCCGCAACTTCCTTTACTACACGCAGTATATCAATACTGTCTTTTCCGTTACTATCCTCATAATACCTGGAATGATTTATCCAAAATTCACCTCTTGGAATATCCAAAGCGCCAAGCGCCTTCAAAGGTTCTGCAGGGCCGTTGTAGAGCGGATATCCCGGGCCACCAGCTTCACAATTAATTTGCAACCCATAACTGTTGCAAAGTTCCTTCGCATTTTTGTATAAATTATTGATCATTAATTCCGATAACGTTTTTTTGAAATCTGATTGAATTTTTGTTGTGATTTCAGGATTAAACAATTCAGGGTTGAAAAGAGAAGGTATAAATTTTGAAATATCATATCCATTTACTTTTTTAAATTCTGATACCAGAGTCGATGTCCAGACGAATCCGCATGCTTCATAACTTGCCAGATAGAAGCTTTTTAAAGCTGTATTTCGGAAGTCGCCTAAAACTGGCTTCAGACGATTTATAATATGCATTAAATGAGTTCGAACAGCAATCGAATCAAAATGATCAATCGTCAAACCTCCTGAAAGTGGACTGGGAAGCACCAACTGCTGCCCCGAATTAGAGCAGACATACCGATGAATTTCCCAATTACCGGAAGGAGCTTCCCAATTAAGAATATCTTTTTCGGCGTCAAAAAAACGACTGATATCGATTACTTTAGCAGTGTCAAGTGTGTTTTTTATTGTATTTGCGGCAAGGGCTAAAATGGCTATTTCTTCATAATATTCGGGTTTGCCATTTTCTCGATATGAAATCATTGCTTTGTCATTTCCGCCGACTATTGAGGATTTCGGGAAGTTGATTTCAGGAAATGGAACATTGATGCTTTGTGTTGTCGAATTGTCTTTGATCATCGTTTTTGAAAAGTAAAGCGATTTACTACCGTGTTTTGCCTCGATCCAGCTTCCTCCTGCATTCCAGCTACTTGCCAAATTTAAACCAACAGTCAAATCGAGTTTCCCTGCCAGATCGATTACGTATTTTATTATTTGCAATGACTCGTCACTTAAAAAAGCAGGTCCTCCAGGAATCATCGTATCTTGTTTTGGAACTCCTATTTCAAAAAAGTCAAAGCCTCCAATTCCGGCTTCTTTCATGGCCAGTAGTTCTTGCTTTGCCCTGACAGTATCAATATTTCCATTAAGGCACCACCAGTAAACTTTTGGTTTTGCGCTTACTCCAGGATTTAAGAAACCCGCTTTTATTGTTTCATATGTATCCTGGTTTGGCTCGTTGGTTTCACACGAAAATTGAAAAAATCCTAATGCTGCAAGAAGTATTAATACAGGTGTTTTCATTGTTATTGAAAAAAAATTAGTGTTGTGGGAAAATTTGGTTTAATTGAAATAATGGGTAGAGTGGATTTTTTAACCACAGAGGTAACAGAGTTTGACTACACAGAGATAACACAGAGTTAATATCCCTGCCCTCCGGCAGGCGGGCATTTACCACACGTTTAATTCCACTTTTTAATTGCAAGACATTAAAATTGATTAATAATCCCAATCTGCTTTTTGCCAGTTTAAGATATGTTAGTGTTTGCGCCAAATGAATGTCGTTAAGTGCATCTACTGATTTAATTTCTACAATGATGCTTTTTTCAACAAAGAAATCAGCACGATATCCACATTCGAGTTTTACTTCTTCATATACCAATGGCAATGGTTTTTCTTTTTCAGCAAGTAACCCGCTTTTTACCATTTCATAATACAGGCAGGCCGTGTAGGCAGATTCCAGCAATCCTGGGCCTAATGCTTTATGCACATTTATTGCGCACCCTATAATTTTTCCAGTAATATCATTTTCTTTCATATTGTTTTTCTCTGTAATTCTCTGCGTAAAATCTCTGGTTTCTCTGTGGTAAATAATTTAAGTCACAACAGCTACACCAATGTACTAATTTCAGCTTACACTCTTTACATATTCAATTGAGATTAAAAATTAGTTAGAACTAATTATCACTGCTTCAATTCCCAGATAATCGGCAATTTTTTTAATCGTTTGTGCGTGATGGCCGATTCCCAAAGCAAAGTGGTGTGTTGGCCCTTCAGCAATCCAACGCTTCAGGAATGTTTTGATATCGGGCTTAAAATACCCCCTGGTATTTGTATTGCCCGTGGGAGGTATAGGCCCCTGTACGGATTGTCCTTCTGCGATCACGAATTTGAATTTCCCTTCATAGGTAGAAGAAATGCTCAACATGGTGATGGGCCCCTCCTTAATTTTGAATTCAACACTTGCTCCACTGCCGGGCTTACCATGATACTTAGTCAGGCTTCTCAACACAGGTTTGCCATCGGCAATATTGAGGTGGTGCGGCCCGTCATGACCAACCAGGATAAAGCCATTTTCAAAATCGATTGGATGAAATTCAGCAAAGCTTCCTCCAATATCCAGCCGGTCCATGATCAGCATAGCGATGGCTGTTTTCAAATCTGATTCACCACACATCGGGAAACCGGTGGCAGTGAGCAGCGAATTGCCGACAATGAGGTTGGTAACCACTTTTCTCAATATAGAATCCTCCGACGATTCATAATAATATGCCAATCCATCGAGGTTTTTTTCTTTGATAAACCTATTTAATGCAATAGCAACCCAGGCAGCAGTTTGCAAATCCTCATCTGTGAGTTTACGTGTTATAGGATCTGAAACAGGCGTGGGAGTCTCAAAAAAACTCAAAATTTCCTTTTCTTTTTCATGGATTTCAGCTGCTTTTATTTGCTCATAATGCTTCAGTATATCTTCGGCCTCTGTCTGAACAATGTGGCATCCGAATGCGGCAGTAAACATGGTGTGATCGGTGTGCATATCGAGCATGGCCTCAATAGGATGCCCGAAATGGCCGATACGCGCATATTTAAGATCGTGGAGCACTTTGGCGATTTGGCAGTATTTTTCTATCTCGGCATCTGCTTCAGGATCGTTCTCCAGGGTACCGATGATCACCTCCGGAACTTCTTTTCCCATGCGAATGGCCACACCCGCAAATTCGGGGACTGAGCAAAAATCATCATTACAAAGCTGCATATAAGTGGTTGCTTTTCCATAGTCGAGCGCTTTCAGTGGTTGTAATGCAACCATGACTATTGGAATGTCAATGTTCCGGATAATGGTTCCAAAAGTCACGGAAGTGGCATAAGTAACCATGTCACAAAATATCAGGTCAAGGTTTGCTGCCTTTAATTTTGGCACCAGGCTATAGGCGCTTTCCGCATCGTCCACAAACCCAAAATCTGTGACATTGACATCATATTGATTCACTTTTTTCACAAACAAATTTTGCTTGGCAATCAATTCCTCAAGCAATCCGTCAAATTGCTCCCAGTATTTCCAGTAGCCTACGCCGAATACACCAATATTTGCTGTAAGCGCTTTCCTTCGGGGGATTATTCTGTTATTCATATTTTTCATTTTTAATACTATAATGATAGAATGCTATAATGATTTAATGAATTAATAAAATGTAATACAATGTCGTTTAGTTAAGAAATTTATTGTATTACCTCTCCCTTCACCCTCTCCAGAGAGGGATAATAGGAGCTTAACTAAACGACATTGAAATGAAATATCGCATTATCTCATTACCACATTATCTCATTCTTAAATTTAATCTCCTTTATTTTCGGTATCATAATCAACAGGACTACAAATCCGATTGGGTACATAATTCCGGATATAATCCACATGGGCAAATAGGAGTAGTTTTCTACTACTTTTCCAATCAATGGATTTATTATCAAACCTGCCACAGCCCCTGCGGTGCCCGCCATGCCGACTACTGTAGATGTGGCGCCTTTCCCAAATATTTCACTCGTAATGGTAATGTAATTTGTAATCCAGAACCCATGGGCGAACATGAAAAGCGAAATAAAGAAAATAGCCAGTCCGACTGTGGAGGCAACGGTTGTCAACGCAGTGAGCATGGTTACCGCAGCAGCAATACCCATAATTATTTTTCTTGCCTTGTTTACCGATAGGCCAGAATTTATAAGTTTATCGGAAGCCCAACCACCGATCATATTGGATATGCCCAATGCTAAAAACGGAATCCAGAACAGGTCTCCTATTTGCTCAAATGATACTCCACGTTCTTCGCTGAGGTATTTTGGTATCCAGAACATGATAAAATAAAATACCGGATCGAGTAGAAAACGAATGGAGATCAGTCCCCAGGCCTCCTTTGCTTTCAATATTGCTTTGAATGGAATCGCTTTTTTTATAATGCCATTGTCCTTCTTTTCTTCTAAAATGAGAGATCGTTCCTTGACGGTAATTAATGTTGAATTTTGCGGTTTTCTAAAGAAAAGCAACCAAATTAATACCCAGATACCACCAATGAGACCTGTGGCTATAAATGTGCCCCGCCATCCGAACATCGTAGTCATATAAACTGTGAGGGGAGGGGCGATTACCGCACCGAGGGCAGCACCTCCAATGGCGATACCCATAGCAAGTCCCCGTTCCTTTTGCGGAAACCATTCTGTCACGCCTTTGGCAGCACCGGGGAAGGCGCCTCCTTCACCAAGGCCTAGGAAAAAACGGGCAGCGCCAAGTTGCCCTACGTTTTGTACCAAACCATGCATGGCACTGGAAAGCGACCATAGGCCTACAGAAACAGCCAATCCTACACGGGTTCCGAATTTATCGATCAGCCATCCTCCAAGAGTAAACATGATCGCATAGCTGAGTAGAAAAGCCGTATTGATCCAACCGTATTCCACATCGGTCATGTGAAATTCATCTTTTATTTTGATGATGGCCAGGGACAATACCTGGCGATCAAGAAAACTAAGGCCGGTTGCTATAAAGAGCAGTGAAACAATGATCCATCTAAGGTTCTTTATTTTCATAGTATAAATTAAAGCACAAGACAAATTAGGTATTTATCTGATCCAATGTAAATTGCCACTTTGATAAATAACTTGCACATTTTGATATGCAACCTCTCAATACACATAGTTCCTTTAGTCAATACTTTGTCATCAGCAAGGAGGATAAGGCATGGGGAATCCACATCCTTGATTGTGGCGCTTCTATTGTATCTCGCGGCGCCAACTTTCCAGAGCGGTCACACCCGGATAAATATTATTTCAGTTGGCACAGAGGACGGGTTTTAAATGAATATCAGCTCATTTATTTATTCCGCGGGCGTGGCATCTTCGAATCTCACGAATCCGGTAGAATTAACCTGAATGAGGGATCTGTGATTTTAGTATTTCCCGGTGTTTGGCATCGTTATAAACCTTTAGTTGATGAGGAATGGCAAACTTATTGGGTTGGTTATGATGGACCAATTGTTAAGCAGGTTATGGATAAATTGCATTTTTTGCCAAATTATCCCGTACAAGAAATCGGATACCAAAAGAAAATCATCCAGATTTTTCATCAGATTTTTGATGTTGGACAGGCAGAATTTTCCGGCTACCAGCAAGTGCTCTCCGGTGAGATTGTAAAACTTGCAGGCTGGTTGCACGCCTTAAGGCGGAAGGCTGAATTTGGAGATCACGATGCAGATGCAATCATCAGAAAAGCAAGGGTCATTATTATGAACAGTCCGGATGATTTTTCGATAGACAAAGTGGCAGATGAATTGAATATGGGATATTCTAGTTTTAGAAAACTATTTAAGGAATATACCGGTATGGCGCCGGGGCAGTATCAAATACAACTGAAGCTGAAACGTGCCATCAATTTGCTTTATGATAAGAATAAACCAATCAAGGAAATTGCCGTGGAATCAGGCTTTAGCTCACCGTATTATTTTTCAAGGATATTTAAAAAGAAACTTGGTTGTTCTCCGCTGTCTTTCCGAAACAGATTATTTGATCCGCTCGCAAATCCGTAATCACCCTTTCAAATTATACATTTATCCTTTTGGATTAATATCAATTATTTTACCTGATTTTTTAGAACTTTCAGTTGGAGCACTTACTTTTTTTAACAGGTGAGGAGACACATTCCATTTCTGCCCATGCTCAGTTACAATCGAGACCGTTTTTTTATTGTATTTAACCAAAACTCCAACTACTTCTTCACGGCCTTGGGGAGAAAAGTATACTTTCTCACCGAGACTGAATTCCAACATTTCAACGTGGGCCTTCATTGAATCCATAAATTTAAGCCTCTCTACAATTCTATGATTCAAATCAATGAGTTCATATTCCGTTAATTTATCAATGTCTATTTTCATTTTTTAAACATTATGTATTTCAATGATCAATCATATAAAGATATTGTCCATAGCAAATATCAATAATTATAATTCTGATTGAAACGTTGAATTTCAAAATTATTTGATTTTTATCTTTATATACCGCATTTCATTTGCATCATCCTTGCCGTAAATATCCATTATAGATGATGGGGCTGACCCAGCACGGATATTTGCCGAATAAAAGTTACTTAACGGTCTTTCCAGATTTATTTTTACAGGAGCACTAAAACTGTGATCTCCCTTGATTTCAATCATTCTGTTTTCCTTTACTTCATCAGGCCCGCCATGCACATAATAAAACACAAATATCCGACCATCTTCCGTGACCTGAAAACGCCCTTTTCCCGGTACAATTTCTGATTCCGCTGTACCCATCATAATGGGTTTTCTAAAAATAACTTCTCCATCTTTGATAATGGCATAATTTAGTGCTTCACTTTGTTTCTCATCAGGGAAAAAATCTTCCCAAAGCCTTTCATCCAGTGCGCGCTCATACCATAGAATATGCACCAAACCATCTGGAGCTACCCATAAGTCAGCAGGATAAATATTCCCAGCTGTTTTTTCTCTACTTGAAACTTCTACCCAATTTTCAAATACACTTGAAGTAATATCTTTTGAATAAGTAAAAAATAATCTTCTAAAATCATAGTCCCATTTTCGCCCCGTTAACTTGAATTTATACTCTTTCCATTCCTTGATAGGTTCATCAATGTCGCTTACGCCTAAAAAATAAACACGTCGATCCTTAAGTTGTACTGCCGGATAGCAGACCCTGATCACTCCATCATATCCCGGATAATCTCCATCGGGCCATGGCAATCTTCCTTGTGCAGACCAATTGCCTTCCGAATCCATGAAAGACCACTCCACATGGGTATAACCAATATTCTGAAAAAGAATTAGTTCTCCAGCCTTTCCATCCACTGCAAAACTCCTGTATGAATGCTCGGTGAATTGCGGAACTCCTTCCCATACAGGTTTCAGAATTTTGGTGGGATTTCCCGGGTTTTTTACATTAAATTGAAAAATCTGAGGTTCTGCTGGACCATTGTATGTATCAGGTTTTGTAAGCGTTGGGTTTGCTGATAAAAGCAACCTGCCTCCCGACATCAATCCCATTGGACTCGGTTCCCGTGTGCGCCCTTCCGGATCTTTCAATACCAACTTCCAGTCACCCCTACCCTTTTCAAAAAGCATCCAGCGTGTATTGTGCAATGGCTTTACATCCTTAAGTGTTTCAAGGCCAGAAGCAAATACCTTGTTTTTATATCGTACAATGGTCGTGTTTCCATGTGTCCACATCGGTCCGGCGCCATTGTTTGCCGGCTCGAAGGTGTACACTGTTTCTTCAGCCTCCACCTTAACCTGAAATGACTCATTGTGATTATCACCTCGAAGATTTATTAATATAAACAAGCAAAATGCCGATAAACTAAAGTAACTCATCATGATATTTATAATATTAGTTTAGTCAAATATAGAGGGCAATTGTGACAAATAAAATACTGATTTCGGTAAGTATTTAAAACAAACTCTAACTCTCCGGCTCTTCGATATGTTTCGCTTGGCATATCGAAGAACCGGAGTATCATGTTTGCAAAGTATCTGTAGAACAAATATAAAAAAAGAAACCAATTAGTTAATTTTGTTACATAAATATGAGGATACTTGAACCATATAAAAACTATTTCTGGGATGTTTACAATCCTTTGAGACAGAATGTAAAAGATAAAATTGATTATGTCTTACAGATAGTTATATCAGTTCAGCGCATCCCCATCAAGTTCTTCAAGCATCTTGAAGATGGGATTTATGAAATTAGAATCGAAGCAAGTAGTAATATTTATCGCATATTTACTTTCTTCGATGACAATAAACTGGTGATATTGCTGCATGGTTTTCAGAAGAAAACACAGAAAACACCACGAAAAGAAATAGAAAGAGCAAAAAAAATGAGGAAAGATTATTATGAAAACAAATAATCCAAAAACAATAAATGATCTTTTTGACCAAAAATATGGTAAAAAAGGTAGTCGAAATCGTGAAGATTTTGAGCGAAAATCCGAGGCCTATATGGTAGCGGAACTGGTAAGAGAGTCACGCAAGAAAGCCCATTTAACCCAACAGCAGTTAGCAGAAAAATTGAATGTAAAACGTACTTACATATCAAAAATTGAAAGGGCTTCAAGTGATGTACGGATATCTACACTACGAAAAATTATTGAGAAAGGATTAGGTGGCAAATTGAACATTAGTGTTGAATTATAAAATAGCTACACATCGTATCTTGTCTTAACTATTCGTCATGCTACGACCCGGGATTTCAAATCCCTCCATTGAGATTATAATCATATTTGGAACGCGTAGCAAACGCGCACCAGTGTGGAATGAAAAAAACGCTACTAAGTTTATCAGTCATGATGTCGAGGCACGAGAGAGCATCGCCGTCGGCAAGCCTATGGCGACCGATGGACGCTCGCGCCAGCAGAGATTGGAAGGAACTTGTAAATTCTTATTTGCTTCCCAATTGAAATGTCCTTGAAATATTAAATCCAAAACGGATGTCTCCATCCCAAAAATTATCTTTTGTGTCCGTAATAAATCCCTTTTCAAAGGTAGGCCTGGAATTTGTGAAATGAAGCTGAAAAACATGTCCACCGGTCTCAATATCAACACCAATTCCAACTACATCATAATTTTGAAAAGATTCAATCGGGTTAAGCCTGTAATAATATTCCCCGGTCAGCGCAAGACTTCGTGTTATTTTATAACGAAAGGCTCCACCGAGATAAAAAATATCATTGTTATCGGTGGATTTTGGCACGACATTTAAATGAACCATTCCGGGCATTAGCTGGAAGGTAAATTTTTGACCGAATTTCCGTGAGATCAGTAACTCATGTGTGAATCCCAACCGGTTGGCGGTTGATAAAGGTTCGGAAATCTCATTTGTGGGCAATGCTAGGCTGGAAAACCAAACCATGGTTACCGGAAAATTCTCAGCTCCTGATTTTTGGCGAAAGAACTTCCATTTCACATAACCATCATACGTCTTTTCATAGGTACTCCTGCCAATCCCCAAATTGAATTGATCGGAAAGGCCATATTCAAATCCAAGTCGCGTATTGGCCTGGTCTAGTCCAAAGAATTCCTGAAATCCTGAACTCACAGGTCCAAAGCGATGATAAATAAGGAAATCGAGTTCTCCTTTATTTTTGGTCTTAGTCGAATGGCCATTGATTATATGTGTCCCTTTAAAAGCTGCGGTAATATATTTTACTTCTCGCTTTTCATCTTCTCCAAGCAAATCCATTAAATCATCTTGAGCCAGGACAGGATTCCATATAACTGTCAGCATGAGAAGTATTAAAAATTTATTTTTCATAGAGCTTATATTCAATATTGACAGTAACCTCAATTTCTTCGGCAATTTTTTGAAACATCAATTGAGGCACCTTAATTTTGTAGTCAATTAATTTAACAATAAACACACTGTGAATCAGCACTTTCCCATCAATGAAATCTAAACTCCCAGGCACCCGGATATTTTTTTTCACTCCATGAATTTCCAATGCTCCTTCCGCCCAGGCTTTTGGATTGCGTTGCTCAATTTTATAACCCGTAATCTTTCCTTTGAAGGTAGCTTTTGGGTATTTATCTGATTCCATATATTTTTCATTGAAATGCTCCTGCATCAGGGATTTTTCAAATTCAAAGGATGTCATGGGTACTGAATATACAATCTGACCACTTTCACTATCGAAAATGCTATTTACATTTTTGTTTATAGCCTTGATATTTTCCAGCAGTTCCTCCGAATAAAAGGTAATTGTCCCACCAGAAGATTTATATTGTTGCGCTATTGACCAATGAGATAATAGTAGAAAAATTAATACAAGTACCCTTTTCATGATTGAAGTTATTATGTGGTTTGGCAATAAATTATTTGTACGAACAATAGTAATCACTGAACATGGGATAATTATTTTCATGGATTATACCGAAGTCAGAAGGACTATAGAAATACTAATTATCCAATCCCCCATCATCAACCCAGCAGGCGATCAAATCGATTTGTTCCTGTGTTAAAGAGCCGCCACCGGTAGGCATACTTTTATTTTGTGTTCTGGTTTTAATATTATCTTTATTGTTCTGAATATTTTCGAAAATCCTGAAATCAGGAAATTGAGAGCCACCGTGACATCCTGTGACCGCGCAATTATCCATTATTATTGCATCAATTGACTTCGAATAGGAAACTCCAGTCGGAATGGCTTCCTGTAGTACGAATGAACAACCATTCTGGTCGGTGACCAAAACCGAGTGATCTCCGGAAGCTAAATCAATAAATTCATTAGATGATTGGAACGCTCCATTGTCAAGGCTGTATAGATAAGGAGCAACACCATTAATAGCACTAACGGTCAGCACGCCCTGCATCGTGTTGCATCCTGAAGGAGATGCTATTGCATTAGCGATTACACCATCTTTACTCAATACAACAAATTGAGATTGGCCCGAGCATTCATTTGCATCCACAACTGTCACTTGATAATTTCCTGCCGGAAGCATCTCAAACACATTGTCTGCCTGTGAGACATTATTAATCAAATATTGATAAGGCGCCATGCCTCCACTGGCCTGTATGGTAACAGATCCATTATTTAGACCACAATCTGCATTCGTAACAACTGTTTCAATAGAAATTGGAAATTCATTACAATCCACAGTAATCTCATCAATACTCAAATAGGTACAATTCGTCAACAGTAGAAGTATATAAATAAAGGATTTTCTCACAGAATTAATTGTTAATTAGAATAAAAAGGGCATCCTAAACATGTGATCACAACACCAAAACCAACTAAATTTATGAAACTGTATGTTTAGGCGCCCTTATTTTTTTCTTTACCCAATGTCGTTTAGTTAAGAATATTTTTGTCTTGCCTCTCCCATCACCCTCTCCCGAGAGGGATAATAGGCGCTTAACTAAATGACATTGCTTCCTGATTTTTCAATTAATTGCTATTACCCCCAATATCGCCATTGGTCAATATTGAAGCCAAGTTCGCTGCACTTTCATGAACCTGGGCATAACCATCAAAGGCTATCAAGTCACTGTAAGTAATCTCAGTGTCATCATTCATTTTCGATATTGACGTCATGCTCATCCCTGTAGAGCCATCAACATTATTCAATGTAATTGCTACACCTCCGGGAGCCGCCACAGAACCGTTGTGTATGTGTGAGGGATGATCTCCTCCATCGCTAGTGCCCATAAGTGATAGTGTGATTAAAGTGAACCCATTTTTTCTTTCTGCGAAAGTAACTGTACCACTTATACTCGAAGAATTCTGCTCATTCATAGTATAATCCACTGAAGTACCTGTAAGTGCATTTTGTCCTATGTCACCCTGTGCAATCAAGGTTCCTAAATCAGCTACACTATTATGGACATTGATGTACCCGTTAAATTCAATCAACTCTTCATAAGTTATGGCAGTCTGATCATTCATCTCACTGATACTTGTCATGCTCATTCCTGTGGCTCCGTCAACTTCCGATAAATCAATTGCAATTCCTCCTCCTTCTGCTGCGGTATTCATGTGAATATGAGCAGGATGAGTACCTCCATCACTTGTTCCAGCTAACATTATTGTCACTAAAGTTGCTCCACTTTTACGCTTCTCAAATTTAGCAGAGCCGTTTATATTAGGATTAGTTTTAGAATTAAGCGTGTACATTTCAGAATCACCGGTCAGTTTATTCCTTCCAATATCACCACGTGCAATTGGTATAGCTATTTCTGCTAAACTTTTATGAACCTGTACATAGCCATTATAATCTTCCCATTCCGAGTAAGTAATTGCGGTTCCATCCTTGAGTTCTTTCACATTCGTCTGACTCATACCTGTTGCGCCATCTACATTATTTAAATCAACCATAATTCCTCCTCCTTCTGCCATGGTATTTGCATGGATATGGGCAGGATGATCACCATCGGCTGGTGTTCCGTCTAATTTTATCGTCACAAGTGTTTGTCCATTCATACGCTCACTAAAAGTAACCTTACCACTTATCCCTGCTACATTGGCCTCAACCAAATCGTAATCTTCAGAATTTCCGGTTAGTTTATTTTGTCCGATATCACCTCTCGCGATTGGCGTCCCTAAGTCTGATTCACTATTATGAACCTGCACATACCCATTAAAATCTTCCCATGCCGAATAAGCAATTGGAGAATCATCAGCCAACTTCGACACACTGGTTTTACTCATACCTGTCGCACCATCTACATTATTAAGAGTTACCACAATTGAGCCTCCTTCGGCAACTGAATTTAAGTGTACGTGTGCAGGATGATCTCCTCCATCTGAAGTACCGGCCAAAACTATAGTAACTAAAGTTTCTCCATTCGTACGCTCACTGAAAGTTACCTTTCCGCTAACTCCAGGCACCTTAGCTTCGAACAATTCATAAACCATTGAATTGCCGGTAAGGGCATTTTTTCCTACGTCTCCCTGAGCGATTAATATCCCAAGTTCTGATGCACTTTTATGCACATTGATATAGCCGTTAAATTCAATCAATTGATCATAGGTAATGCTAGTGCCATCATTCATTTTTACCACATCCGTCACGCTATTACCAGAAGCATCTACATCGGTAAGATCTATTGCAATGCCTCCCCCTTCAGCGGCGGTATTTATATGGATGTGCGCAGGATGATTACCTACTCCCCCATTAAGCGATAAAGTTATCCTTGTACTCTTGTCGGTAAGTTCTTCAAATTTGGCCGTACCTGAAACCGCTGATATCCCAACCGCTGAAAGTGTGAATGTTTCAGACCTTCCTGTTACTCCGATAGGCGGGTTGGGATCATCATCGTTGTTGTCACAACTCGATATCACAAAACCACCTAAAACAAGTAGAATTGCTAACTTTGAAAACTTTTTAATCATCTTTTTCATGTTAATAAAATTTATATGGTTAATAATTAATTGTGATTATTTATTTCCGCGTAGTTTATATTTGTTCAATCGGATGCCTGTGCGCAGACCAAAACTTCTCAACTCTACTTTGCCATGGCCCACACCTGTCAATGGAAAATTTGCATATGGACCTACCAGAAGGCTCCATTTATTATTGAGTATATACTCGTAAGAAACCGCAACATTTAAAATACCAAACCAATACTGGTTTTCATTATTCCCTCCCCACCAACTCACTAAATCGGGGTCTTTCGAAGCATACTTATACCAATAATTTTCTTTCAATAAAAACCAGCTTGATAAACCTCCGTGAAATACTATGGAACCTTTTTTGCTGACAGGAAGATAGTACGACAAGGTAACCGGTACATCGAGAATCCGACAAATTGCGTTCGTACTGTCCGGAACCACTCCGTTCGTCCAAAAACCTTTTGGCGGTGAATACTCTCTACCTTTTGCCGAATATTTCTTTTCTGATAAATTCACACCAACGCCAATGCTCAAGCGCTCAGTGATAAAATACTCGCCGGAAATACCCAACCGCAATACGGGCTTACCCCATTCAGAAGCTTTTGTGGTACTGATGTCCAGCCCCCCAACCAAACCAAGTGTATAAAACCGCTTTGTAACTATCTCTTCTTGAGTTGGTATAATGATCTTAATCTGCTGCGATCGATCATAATCTGGTAATACATCAATATCCTGCTCTGTACTTTCCGGCATAATAGGCATTATCAGGGCGGGAATTATTGCCTGATTGGAAACGAGCTGGCCATCAGTCGGGGTATTATTTGAAAGACTTCCCCAAACCGCAGTTGGATCAACTTTAGAATAGGAATTTTTATTTATTCCCCGTGCAGTATTTTGATGTTTTTCATTTATGGTGTTTTTAGCTATTAGTTGTTTGCTTTTATTTGTAGCGCCTTTGGCTTTTAATGATTCTGGTCCATGCTCAGACACCGGTATTTTCGCAGTACTTTCCGGATTGGTTTCTACAGATGAAACAGCCCTGTCCTGATTGTTTATATCTTCAGATATTATTTTCTTTTCGGATGGAAGTAAAGTCTCCAGGGTTTGAGTATTAACTGTAACTTTCTCAGAATCTGAGGGGTCTATAAGCTGAAGATACGTGAGAAAAAGCAACGATGAGAGCAATACGCCTACGGCAATCCAAAAATATTTGCCGAATACAAAACCCGAAGCAGCTTCTGCGGCATCTAGTTTGGCCTCCATTTTTACCCAGTCTTCTTCCCGAAAATCATACTGATCTCCTTCAGCACGATTCCTGAAAAAATTTACCAGGTTATCCTCTTCGTATTCTTTCATCAGCTTCTAAATAATCATTTAATATTTTTCTCATTTTCACCTTAGCCTTTGACAAATTCGATTTACTTGTTCCCGGACTTATAGAAAGCATTTCACCTATTTCTTCATGCGTATAACCCTCTATTACATGCAGATTAAATACGGCTTGATATTGAGGAGACAATTGTTGTATCATCTCAACAACTTCTTTATGTCCAATATCTGAGCTTATGCTTTCATTGCTTCCGATATTATAAGCCTCCTCAATATTCAATTCCTTAAATCTTCCAACTTTCTTTTTAGTTGCATTGATTGATTCATTAATTAATATTCTCCTAAACCAGGCTTTAAACGGGTAGGAAATATCAAATTTTTTAATGTTGGAAAATACTTTCATAAACGCATCATTTAGTACCTCAACAGCCTCTTCCCTGTTACTTACATATCGAATGCAAATGCTCATGGCATAGCCATAAAAATCCTGATAGAGAAGTTTTTGTGCCTCCCTATTCTTTTTCCTACACCCTTTAATTAATTGTAAAAGGTAATCGTCATCCGGTGGTTTTGTAGTCATCTTTAAAGCCAATACAAGTGGTAGTTATAAAGGGTTGCCTTGGCTTACCATTTTTTTGTCTTTATTGCCATTTCAATGGGAAAAACTATTTTTCATTTTCTCAAAAAACCTACCTGCAATGCGACAATGATACAATGCTTGAATGCTTGAATAATACAATTCGTAAACTATTGATAATATGTAATTTATGACCGAGAATTATTTAATTCTCGCATTGAGGCATTCAATACTTCTCGCATTTATAAATTAGTTGAATAATCCAATGTTGTCATTACCCATTAAGTGAGTGGAAGAACTATTTTTTTTATATGTGCATGACTCAAATTTAAGTTACTGTTGTAGAGAAATGAAAAATGGTGTTATTTTCCCATGAATAAAAATGCCGAAATATCATTACTTACCCCTGTATATCATTGTATCCTCACAATTTTGAAAGTATTTTCGTTTTTATAAAAAAAACTAACAGACTCCATATCATGAAAAAACTGCTATTATTTTTATCGATAGTTATTCTGATTAATTTTTCTTGCTCAGAAGGTGATAAGTTCAAATATGAATTTCCTTTTCTAAACCAGGATTTATCCGTTGATAATAGGGTCGATGACCTTATTGGTCGTATGACTATTGAGGAAAAAATCTCTCAGATGATCAATGCCGCTCCAGCCATAGACCGGCTGCACATTCCTGAATACGATTGGTGGAATGAAGCTTTACACGGTGTCGCCAGAGCAGGACAAGCGACTGTTTTCCCACAGGCAATCGGGCTGGCAGCCACGTTTGACGAAAAACTTATGTTGAAAGTTGCCACCGCAATTTCTGATGAAGGACGGGCTAAACATCATTATTTTGTTAAAAATGGAAACCGGGATATTTATACAGGCCTTACTTTCTGGTCGCCCAATATCAATATATTTCGCGATCCACGCTGGGGAAGAGGTCAGGAAACCTATGGTGAGGATCCATTTTTGACCGGGAGAATGGCGGTTAATTTTGTAAATGGGCTGCAGGGGAATGATCCAAAATATTTAAAAACCGTAGCCACTATTAAACATTATGCTGTCCATAGCGGGCCAGAGTTTTCACGGCATCGGGATAATTTCGATGTCAGCAATAAAGATTTAATGGAGACCTATCTCGCAGCTTTTGAAATGACAGTGAAGGAAACCAAGGTGAAATCAGTGATGTGTGCATACAACAGGTTTCGCGACAAACCCTGTTGCGGTAGTGATCTATTGCTCCAACAATTGTTACGGGATCGATTTGGGTTCGATGGTTATATAGTTTCGGATTGTGGAGCTATTAATGATTTCTATGAGAAAACAGCACATAACTATGTAGAAACGAAAGCGGAAGCTGCAGGTGATGGTGTAAGAGCGGGAACTGATATCGAGTGCGGAAGAGTTTATGCTGCACTTATGGAGGCCCTTGAAAAAGGATTGGTAAGCAACGAAGAAATTGACAGATCGCTTAAAAGGTTATTCAAAACCCGGTTTGAATTGGGTATGTTCGATCCGGATTCAATGGTGAAATACACCTCCATTCCATATGAAGTGGTAGGATCCAAAGAACATCTTAAACTTACCCTGGAGACCGCAAAACAATCATTGGTGCTTCTGAAAAACGATGGAATTCTACCTTTGAAAAAGAACAAAAAAATTGCAGTAATCGGGCCCAATTCCAACAACCAAAGTGTGCTGCTAGGCAATTATTTCGGACAGCCGATACATCCCGTAACCGTACTTGAAGGCATTAGAGAAAGTATTTCCGCAGAAAATGTAAAATATGCCGAGGGCTGCCCTATCGTTCCGGGTATGTACGCCAATCATATTCCTGTACCTTCATCACTGTTTTTCCATGAAGAAAATGGTGAGCAAAAACCCGGATTAGTTGCCAGTTATTTTGATAACAATAACCTGGAAGGCGAGCCTTCACTAAAAGAGACTGAAGCAAATATTGATAAGATCTATGAGGTTTCTCCAATCGATCAAACTATTGGCGGTGAGTTTTCTGTAAAGTGGGAAGGGATTCTAATTCCCAATCAAACCGGCAAATATGATTTTGATGGTGTTAGCTTAAAAATCGATGGAGAAAACCCACCAGAAGAAGGCATCACATTACAAAAAGGAAAAAGTTATACGATAGAAGCCAGCACATCTTTCAAAAAAGCTTGGTATGCCAATGTCATCCGTCCAACAGCGAGACTGGCATGGACAAGAGTGGATATTGATCTGGAAAAGGAAGCACTGAATGTTGCAAAATCATCGGACATCATCATTTTCTGTGGGGGAATTTCCTCAAATCTTGAGGGAGAAGAGATGCCGATTGAAGTAGATGGATTTTCACATGGCGACAGAACAAGCATCAAATTGCCTTCAATCCAAAAGGCATTGTTGAAAAAACTGAAAGCTACAGGAAAACCAATTGTTTACGTCAATTTTAGCGGTAGTGCAATCGCACTTAACTGGGAAGAAAATAACGTCTCCGCCATTGTACAGGCCTTTTACCCAGGAGAGGCCGCAGGAACAGTCATCGCAGAGTTGTTGTTTGGGGATTACAGTCCTTCGGGTAAACTTCCGGTTACATTTTATAAATCCGTAAAAGATCTGCCGGATTTTTCCGATTACAACATGACCAACCGTACTTATAAATTTTATGAAGGAAGCCCTCTTTATCCTTTCGGCTATGGTTTGAGTTATTCCAATTTTGAATTTGATAATCTTCAGGTTCCGGAATCTGTTAAAATCGGTGGTGATGTGAATATTAAGGTCGATATATCCAACACAGGAGACTTTGATGGGATGGAAACAGTGCAGGCATACATCACTCTTCCTTCCGGTGCAAAAGATGCCTCGATTAGGTCACTTAAAGGATTGAAAAAAGTTGTTCTGAAAAAAGGCGAAAAGAAAACCGTTGAGATCTCATTGAAAGCTGATGATTTTAAAAATTTTAGTGATGATGGTGAGTTGGAAGGCGTTACTGGAAAAGCTATGATCAGTGTTGGTAATGGTCAGCCTCTGGAGCATAAAGGCATTAATTATGTAGAAAAGGAAATTAGTTTAACGCTGTAATTAAATCAAAAATTAGTTGCCAATAGAAATGTTCTCTTTGGACGGAATATTTATATGAGAATTTTCATAGCAGCATTTTCAATTTAGTTATATTGTAACAATTACATTAAATCATCATTTGACTGACAATGAAAATTAACCAATTAAAAATCGCCTTATTACTTATTATATTCTTCATCAATCAGAGCCTCTGCACTGGTCAAAAACTTCCAAAACTAAAGCAAGCCGGACTTGAAGAAGTTGAAAATCTTTCCCCTCAAATCAATGAGCTATGCCAGACCTTATGGGATTATTCTGAAACCGCGTTGTTAGAAACAAAATCCACCCAGCTGCTTATTGAGGTATTGGAAAAAGAAGGATTTTCTATTGAAAAAAACGTTGCCGGAATGCCTACGGCCTTTGTGGCAACCTTTGGGAGTGGAGCGCCAGTTATTGGGATTTTAGCTGAATATGATGCGCTCCCGGGAGTAGGAAATGACAAAGTACCTTTTCGCAAAGCCAGGGAAGACGGACTAAAAAGTGGCCAGGGCTGTGGTCATAATCTGTTTGGATCTGCCTGTGTAAACGCCGCCATTGCACTAAAGCGGACAATGATAAAACAAAAAATTCAAGGGACACTAAAACTATTCGGAACACCGGCAGAAGAAACTGTCGTGGGGAAAGTTTATATGGCAAGAGATGGTGTATTCGATGGTCTGGATGCTGTTCTGGAGTGGCACCCTTCTGATGAAACGAAGGCAGGATATGGGAAATCGTTAGCTATGAACAACTTTCAGGTTGAGTTTTTTGGCCAGGCAGCTCATGGCGCCGCTGATCCCTGGAATGGCAGAAGCGCTTTGGATGCTGTAGAGTTGATGAATTATGGCGTAAATCTCATGAGAGAGCATATTTATCCAACTACCAGGATTCACTATGTAATTCCTAACGGAGGCGAAGCTCCCAATGTGGTGCCTGAATATGCAAAAGTTTGGTATTTCGTAAGGGATACTTCCAGAGCTAATGTG
Organism: Bacteroidota bacterium; assembly: GCA_024280115.1. Lineage (GTDB taxonomy): Bacteria > Bacteroidota > Bacteroidia > Cytophagales > Cyclobacteriaceae > JAAUQL01. The sequence goes on from JAJRQT010000087.1 coordinate 27,700, forward strand.
GAAAACTTTTACGATAGAATATTGAAAATAGCAGAAGGTGCAGCTATGGGTACAGCGACAACCTATAAAACTACGCTCATCACCGGTGTTCATGAATACAACCTGAATGAACCATTGATCTTCGCCGTGGATAAAAATCTTAAATTAGTCGGCCCACCGGAATTTACTGAAGAAGAACAAAAATGGGCAAAAGAATTACAAAGAAATACAGAAAAGAAAGAAAAAGGATTTCTCACAGATATTAAAAATATCCCGGCTGACTGGAAAAATAAATTACCGGATGGTGGTTCTACTGATGTGGCAGAAGTGAGCTTTATTACTCCAACTGTTGGATTTCGTGTTGCCACCGCTCCATATGATGTACCATGGCATAGCTGGGCAACATCAGCAAGTCACGGAACTAAAGCTGCTTTCAAAGGGGCAGTAGTTGCGACAAAGGTGCTTACACTTACAGCTTTAGATCTTTTCACGGACGAATCGTTGAGAACAGAAGCAAAGAATTATTTTATAAAAAGCACGGAAGGAAAACCATATAATTCGCCATTGCCTGAGGGGCAGAAAGTGATGCTACCGCAATAATGAGAGTTTGTTTCAACAACAACTGCTGGGTGTAGAATTTTCCTACTCCTTCGTATCGTAGCGCATTATTTATCAGATTTTGCAATACGGATTTAAAAATGTAGATCAAGAAATATTTGGGTGTAGATGCAATTACACCCAGACAAATCTACATCCATATCTCGGCTGGCTCAGTATCTGATTATTTTTTCTGTAAAAACTCTATTTTGAGCATAGACCTTCATCAGTAAACACTTTTGTGCTATGTTGCTCAGATCTATTTCCAATTCATTCTCTGAATTCAGGTGTTTACCAACCATCAACTCAACCCCCATAAGATTATAAATTTTTACATCCTTGTTTTCAATTTTATAATCATCGTCTTCAAGTCTGATTTTAATCAGATCTTTGGCAGGATTAGGATAAACAAGTATCGATGAACTAAGCATATTATCATCAATACCGGTAACAGGCAAAACATTGGTGACTTTAATATCATCAAACCAAAGATTCTTGCTATACTGATTCCCATATTCCAGCGAAATTTCAAACCGGTCAACAGCTGACCAGTCATAAGCGCCTATAGGATCATACCATTGTCCATCCCATGCACCTTGCTCACTAAAATCTGATAATGGAATACTCACTAAATGCCAGTAATTATCCCACTGTACAATACCTTCGTTCACTACAGACCTGATCCGCCATGGCAGATCATTGCCAATTCCCGTTTTAGAGTCCACAAAACGAACGTCAAACCTGGTACCCGGCGCGTCTCCTTTTACCCAAAAAAGCAAAAAATATCCATTGTTTACCAATTTTGACAAATCCTTGTTTGGCTTAAAATCTAGACTAATGTGGTTGTATTGGTCTCCATCTGTCCAATGAATAGAAAAGTCCCCAAAAGCAGGGTCCTCTGATGAATAATAATCTACGATTCCTCCACCACCTGCTTCAAAGACATTGGATTCAATAAAATCGGAATATATCTTAAAAGGTATAGAGTCAGGTTTAATTACAAAATCTTTTTGGGGAGGAGCAATTAATCCTAGTGATGTTGTCAATTCTGTATTTAGGTCATATTCAAACAGATCATTCGACCCTTCCTCAAACAAGCCAAATCCTCCGGTATAATCCCAAATAGTCCATGGAATACTTTTTTCTTCCAGGTATTTTCTCACCACTTCATACCAATAAACCCTATCGGAATTATCACTGTTTGGAATATAAACACCGAATTCTCCGCAAAAAACAGGCACATTCCTGGTTTCCTGAAAATCCACAACAATATCCAGCAGCTCTTTCACTTTAGCCTCGTTCCCATCAACTGGGTAACTATTAAAATTGTATTCGACCCATGAATCTTTTAAAGACTCTGGCAAATCAGGCATTTTTGAGGCATCGTAAGGAAAAGGAACATCAGCTAATGGAACCATTGATGGATTTACCCAGGAAGCCCCCTGATGTGTGAAAATAAACGGGTCATAAAAATGGAAAGTGTATAACAGGTTATTGTCAGTATAATTCGGTAAACCCGATAAACTACGGTAGCTGTTCCAATTTGCTCCGCCAACAACAATCGTATGTCTTGTATCCTGTGCGCGGATAGCATCAATCACATTTTGCTGTATCTTATTCCAAACGCTTTCTCCTATCCCGTGTGGTTCATTGAGCACCTCATACAAAATATAATCAGACCTGTCTTTGTAATGAGCTGCCATTTGAGACCAAACTTTTATCAACACAGATTCAATTGCGGGATCGGTATTTGCAGCGGGATTAAAAGTATGGTTATCCATAATTAAATGAATCTCAAGCTCTTCAGCCCAATTCACTGCCTCATCTAAAAACTGTAAAAAAAGTGGTTCCAGGATATAATCGGGACTTCCAGAGGTCATAAAGTGTAGATTGATTGGCAACCGGATCACATCGCATCCAAGGCTTTTGATATTTAAAAAATCCTGCTTTGTGAATTTTGTAAATTGGATCTGTTTTGGACCGGCAGATTGAAACCAATTGGTGAGATTTACACCTTTTTGAAAAGGAACCTGAGCTTTAATGCCAGTAATCGAAAAAATTAAAAGAAACCCAATTTTAAGTAAACAAAATCTCATATTAGAAAATTGAATGCTTTTACCCAAAGATACAATCAAATTTTCATTTATAAGAATCCCTCTCTTCGGAATGACATACAGGGCATGTCGAAATAATGATACAGCAGAATTAACTAAATATTCTCAGCCAGCCAGGTGCCAACTTCGGAAGTTTTATATGCTTGCCCATCTGTAATATCTTCAGTAACGATTCCGGCTTCCATTGATTTATCAACAACATCTCTAATTGCACGGGCTTCCTCTGTAAGATCCAAAGAAACTTCAAGGAGCATAGCGGCAGATAGTACGGTCGCGATGGGGTTTGCAATGTCTTTTCCAGTAGCCTGGGGATAGGAACCATGAATCGGTTCAAAAACGGAAGTATGAATACCAACAGATGCAGAAGGTAATAATCCGAGTGATCCGGTAATTACACTGGCCTCATCAGACAGGATGTCGCCAAACATATTTTCGGTAACCATCACATCAAATTTCTTTGGCCACTGGATGATTTGCATCGCTGCATTATCTACAAACATATAATCCACTTCTATATCTTTATAATCAGGCACCATATCCTGAACTGTTTCCCTCCAAAGCCGGGAAGTTGCCAGTATATTTGCCTTATCAACAACTGTCAGTCTTTTATCTCTTTTAGCAGCATATTCAAAACCTAGTTTGGTTATTCGCTGTATTTCTTCCCTTGTATATGTACAAGTATCATAAGCTTTGTTCTGATCTTCTGTTCTGCCTCTCGGTTCTCCAAAATATATACCTCCTGTCAATTCGCGAATTACCACAAAATCGGCTCCTTCTACCAAATCCTGTCTTAATGGAGATTTGTGGATTAATGATTTAAATGTCGATACGGGACGGATATTGGCATATAATCCAAGTTTTTTCCGCATTGCCAACAGGCCCTGTTCAGGTCTTACGGTAGCCTTTGGGTCATTGTCATATTTAGGATCTCCGATGGCTCCAAACAGCACAGCGTCTGAGTCCATACAAAGTTTGAAGGTCTCTTCCGGAAAGGGATTTCCAGTTTCATCTATCGCACAGGCGCCAACCAGGGCTTCTTTAAATTCAAATGTATGATTAAACTTTTTGCCAACGGCTTTCAATACTTTGACTGCCTGTTCTACAATTTCGGGCCCAATTCCGTCTCCTGGTAATAAAGCAATATTATAATTCATGAATTATTCCTTATGATTATTAAAAGTTTCCATAATGTTCAGCATCCTGATGGTTCCTTTGATTGCAGCAATGGTCTGATCGGAATCCAGTCCTCTTGTTTTAAAGGTTTTTCCCTCAAAATCCCACGTGATCGAACATTCCACAAGAGCATCTGTTCTTCCTCCCGGAGGAATCGATATTAAATAGTCTTTCAGAATAGGACGCGATTTTTCAAGTCGTTTATAAATCCTCCATAGTGCAATCATAAACGCATCGTACTGACCATCTCCGGAAGCGGTCTCTTCATAAATTTTACGATTGATTTCGATGCGAAGCGTTGCCATGGATCTTAATCCTTCCGCCACTGAAAGTGAATAATTTATGATTTTAATCTTCTCCACAATTCTCTCACTTCTCAGGACATCAGAAATGATATAGGGCAAATCTTCCTTGGTTACGGTTTCTTTTTTATCTCCAAGCTCTATGACCCTCTCAGTAATTTTTTTCATTTCATCCTTATCCAGCTCAATGCCCAAACCTTCCAGATTTTTGATGATGCTGGCCTTCCCCGACATTTTACCCAACGCATATTGACGTTTTCTCCCAAAACGTTCCGGAAGTAGATCATTGTAATAAAGATTATCTTTTTGATCCCCATCTGCGTGAATACCGCTTGTCTGCGTAAAAACATTCTCACCTATCAACGGCTTATTAGGCGGAATTCGAACACCGGAAAATGATTCAATAAATTTGCTGACCTTGTATAATTTTTGCTCATTCACAGACATCTCATATTTGAAATGATCTTTGACAATTCCTATCACACTTGACAATGGAACATTTCCCGCTCTCTCTCCAAGACCATTCAGGGTTGTGTGAATTCCCGTAATCCCGGCTTTGATTGCCGAAAAGACATTTGCCGTTGCAAGATCATAATCGTTATGTGCATGAAAATCGAAATTGAGATTTGGAAATCTTTCTCTCATATCAAGACAAAAATCATATGTTTCCATATGGTTAAGGATGCCTAAAGTATCTGGAAGCATGAATCTGTCAATACTGGTATGTTGCAGGCTGTCAAGCATCTGATACAAATATTCCGGGGAATTGCGCATTCCATTGGACCAATCTTCAAAATAGATATTTGTCCTTATCTCCATTTCATCGGCAGTTTTTACAAGCGCTTTTATGTCTTCAATATGCTGCTGCGGAGTTTTTCTTAGTTGCTGCTGACAATGTTTTAATGATCCTTTGGTAAGTAAATTGATCACTTTACCCCCAGCCCTCTTTATCCAGTTGAGCGATTCATTTCCATCAACAAAACCAAGCACCTCAATTCTATCAAGATAACCATTCTCTTTGGCCCAGCCAAATATGTTACTGGCGCCTTTAAACTCTCCTTCAGACACACGAGCAGAGGCTACTTCAATTCGATCTACACGAAGATCTTCCAGTAGCAATTTTGCCATATTAAGCTTCTCAGTCTCGGTAAATGATACTCCGGAAGTTTGCTCTCCATCCCGAAGTGTTGTGTCCATTATTGTTATTTTCATATTGTGGTCTCTATTAGACTCTATTTTGTTCAAATTGTTCTATTTTATCCTTTATGTTCAACAGATAGTCAATATCATCATATCCATTCATCAGGCATTCTTTTTTATAAGAATTAATCTCAAAACTTTCCTTCTCTCCGTTAGAAAGTAAAATAATTTCCTGATTTTCCAGATCAACTTTTAATTGTGTTGAAGGATCTTTTTCAACGGCATCAAAAATTTTGCTTAGAAATATTTCTGAAATCTGAACCGGCAACAGGCCATTATTCAAAGCATTATTTTTGAATATATCAGCGAAAAAGCTCGAAACAACAACTTTAAACCCATAATCATGAATGGCCCACGCTGCATGCTCACGACTCGACCCACTGCCAAAGTTTTTTGCTGCCACCAAAATTTCACCTGAATAAATATCATTATTCAGAATAAAATCAGGCTTTGGTTGATCCTTTTTATCAAACCTCCAGTCCCTGAAAAGATTTTCGCCAAACCCTTCACGAGTTGTCGCTTTCAGGAATCTCGCAGGGATAATCTGGTCGGTATCAACATTTTCTATTGGCAATGGTACCGCCGAAGATTCTATTGTTACAAATTTATCTTTAGACATAATTTATTTCTCTTTTGATGATGTTATTTTAAAAGTGTTCTTGGGTCAATAATTTTTCCGGTCACAGCCACTGCCGCTGCTGTCAATGGGCTTGCGAGCATCGTCTTAGCTCCAGGCCCCTGACGACCTTCAAAATTTCTATTTGAAGTAGATACCGCTAATTTTCCTTCAGGGATTTTATCGTCATTCATCGCGAGACATGCAGAACATCCCGGCTGCCTCAGTTTAAAACCTGCAGCCTCCAATATTTCAGTAATGCCTTCCTCATTTGCCTGCTTTTCAACCTGTTTAGATCCCGGCACTATCCAGGCTGTTATATTATCTGCCTTTTTTCGTCCCTTCACAAAATTGGCTACTTCCCGCAAATCTTCAATTCGACCGTTGGTACAACTGCCTACAAATACATAGTCAACTTCCTTTCCTATAATATCATCACCAGCTTCAAAACCCATATATTTCAATGCTTTTTGGAATGTCGCAAGGTTGCTTTGCTCAATTTCATTCTCGTTTGGAATATTACTACTAACTTTTACACCCATTCCGGGATTTGTACCATAAGTGATCATTGGCGCAATATCCGCAGCATCATAGTTTAACTCTGCATCAAAAACTGCATCCTCATCTGTTTTCAATTGCTTCCATTTCTCAATAGCCGCATCAAAGCCTTCACCTTTTGGCGCAAATTCTCTTCCTTTCATATACTCAAAAGTAGTTTCATCAGGAGCGATCATCCCTCCCCTGGCGCCACTTTCAATGCTCATGTTACATACGGTCATTCTTCCCTCCATAGAAAGACTCCTGATCGCAGAACCGGCAAATTCAATAAAATACCCTGTGCCACCGCTCGCAGTAATTTTTGCGATGATGTATAGAATGATATCCTTGGCTGTAACTCCTTTCGACAAAGTTCCCTCCACGTTAATTCGCATTCTTTTTGGCTTTGGTTGAAGAATACATTGCGTAGCCAGCACCATTTCAACTTCACTTGTTCCAATACCAAAGGCAACACTACCAAATGCTCCATGCGTAGAAGTATGACTATCCCCACAAACCATGGTCATTCCAGGCTGGGTAATTCCAAGTTGTGGTCCGATCACATGAACAATCCCTGAGAAAGGATGACTCAAACCATAAAGAGTAATACCGTGCTTTTCACAATTTTCAGTAAGCTTATTGACCTGGAAACGAGAAAGTTGATCTTTAATGGGCAAATGCTGATCAATCGTCGGTACGTTGTGATCAGGAGTCGCCACAGTATTTTGAGGTCTGAAAACACTTATACCCCTATTCTCAATTCCGGCAAATGCCTGAGGACTAGTCACTTCATGTATCAGATGCTTATCTATATAAAGCACACTTGGGCCGCCTTTTATTTCATCGACAACATGCGCATCCCATATTTTGTCAAATAATGTTTTACCTGCCAATTTTTCTAAATTTTAATCGTAAATAATTGATTTTAATAATTGCTAAAACTATCCAATAATAATACCAGGCGTAAGTGGCCTGAGGAAGGTAAGCGCTTTGAAAAACAACGCTTTTAGCGGTATGAATAATTTTTGATATGTCATTTTGCCGTATTCCATTTGGCAACACCTCGTTAGTGATAATTTTAAGGATGCAAAGGTAAGAAACTTTTTATAAATTTTGCCTATTGGACCAACCACATAATTATAATTTAATAAAAAATGTATCGGGAATAGTTTTATACACTTTATTTAGAAAATATAGACTGACATTCTTGTCTTGTTAGTTTTTATTTTAATCTTGAGTCCACTCCGATAATTTAGAGTCGATGATTTTCAATTTTTATACCCCTACTCCCTAAAGTCTGCCTGTCCGGCATGGGGAAGTCATTGAAAATCAACAAACTCTGCAAAGTCCCCTTCAGGGGATTTAGGGATTTTATATTTATCAGAATTGACCCAATCTTCAATTATAAAAACAGCCAGCCAATGATCAATACGAAAACAATCCCGGTAATTCCCTGGAGCAAGGTGGAACCCGTCTGGCTTTTCAATGCTGTAGCAGTATCCATATCGGTGAATTGAGCAACTACCCAGAAAAAACTGTCATTTAAGTGCGATACCGTCATTGCTCCGGCTCCTACTGATAAAACCGTTAAAGCGCGGCCAAGCGGAGCCCCCAAGCCAAATGACTCTAAAAGAGGCGCAACAATAGCCGCAGTGGTGATAATCGCAACAGTTGAAGAGCCTTGTGCAGATTTTAACACTGCTGCAATTACGAACGGTAAAAGGAGCCCTATATGTAAACCTGAAAGACTCGAACCAATAATATCTCCAATTCCCGTTGCCCTGAGGATTGCGCCGAAAGCTCCACCAGCACCGGTGATTAAAATAATTATTCCAGCTTCTTTTAATCCTGCTGTCACCCAGCTAAAGTGCGTTTCATCCTTTTTCGTATCCTTTAATTTAAATGCGAGAAATACCCCTATAAATAGCGCAACTAAAGGATTTCCAATGAAATTAGTTATCGCGGACAATGTTCCTTCTCCAAATGGATGCGTTGGATAATTCGAAACTGATTTAAGAGCGATCAATATAATCGGGACAATTATTGGAGCAAATGACAATCTTGTGGAGGGCAGCTCTATTTCAGCTTCGCTGGTAATTTCTTCTTGCTGAACAGGTGTACCTATTTTCTGACCAATATATTTACCCCAGATTGATCCAGTTAAAGCTACAGGAATTGCAACAATTATCCCCAGTATCATCACCAATCCGAGGTCAGCTTCCAACGCTGCCGCTGCCGCCAAAGGGCCTGGTGTTGGTGGAACAAAAACATGGGTTGCATATAATCCCGCGGCAAGAGAAACGCCAAGCACTACTAATGGCACCTTCGTCTTTTTACTCAATGCTTTATTTAAGGAAGAAAGTATAACAAATCCGGAATCACAGTAAACAGGAATTGAAACGATGAAACCCGTAATATTCATTGCGAGAACAGAATTCTTATCGCCGACCCAATTGATTATGCGTTTGGCCATGGCCATTGCACCACCACTTTTTTCAAGATATGCACCAATGATGGTACCAAAAGCTATAATAATGCCGATACTTCCGAGTGTCTTTCCAAATCCATTCATCAAGGTGCTTATTACCTCTGATTCACTCAAACCTCCAACAAAACCCATCACAATCCCAGCCAGCAACAAAGACAAAAATGGGTGGAAATTATACCTGGTAGCAGCAAACACCATTAAAACAACGACTACCACTAATGCGATCAATACAATCATATTTACCTTGTTTAATAAATTTTATGAAAATTACCTGAATTTCGTTTGACAACAAATCCAATGAGCTGACTATATGAATTTCATTTGGAATAAGACCTATTTAATTTCATAATAACGCACATAATCCACCAGCATCTTCTGAGGAAAAATATTTTCATCTATACCATGCCTGCCACCCCAGGTTCCTCCAATGGCTATATTGAGTATTAAATAATGAGGTTTATTAAAAGGCCAAACATCATTTCCCATTCCTTCATTTTTAAAAGTAAAATATTTATTGCTATCCACATAAAAATCTATACGATCTTCAAACCATTCAATAACATAAATATGAAAATCCTCATAGGGATGTGATACTTTTATTTTTGCCCCTTTATTGGTCTTCTTTATATGGTTATAAGCTTTTGTATGAATGTTGCCATGAATAGTATCCGGATCATAGCCAACATTTTCCATAATATCTATCTCTCCACAATCTGGCCAGCCAATTTCAGCACGGTTGATCCCAAGCATCCAGATGGCTGGCCAGGTACCGATACCAGTCGGTAGCTTTGCCCGAACTTCAATCCTTCCGAAAAGAAAGTCTTTCTTGCCAAAGGTGATTAACCTCGCTGAAGTATAGGAAACCTCTTTATTTTTTTCGGCATGCGCTTCAATTATCAACATTCCATCTTCTACCCTGGCATTTTCAGATTTGGCTATTGTATAAAACTGTTTTTCATTATTATATACCTCACCAGATTTATAATCCCAATTAGCAGGGTTGGGCAAACCACTGTAATTAAATTCATCCGACCAGGTTAGCTTCCAATCTTGTGAAAATCCGTTTAGGCCATAAATTAAGGCTAATGAGAGAAAAAATATCTTTTTTTTCATTATTGAAATAAAAATTTGATGGTTGAGTCTACTTCGAAAAATCCAAGTCCCCTTTAGGGGATTTAGGGGTGTGGTACTTTTCGGAGCGGGCTCGTAGCATAACATTTCAATAAAAATAGCACATTTTATGAATCAAATCTAAACATGGGGGCTTTGGATAGGGCAATCGGGTTTAAAGCAAATTAATAAAAACAACCATGGTCTGTAGCTCACAGACCATTTAACAATCAAAATTTTCGGTCTGTGGGCCACAGACCGAGGTACGAAATGTTAAATTTTCCTAAACCCAATTGCCCTGGGGTTTTGGATAATATTTCTTAATTTGATGTAGATTTTCACACTTTTCTCCGGATTAATAGAATTAAGCACCATGAAAATGTTGGAAATTTGAAATTTAAAGAATCGGTCAGATTACAATCGAAATGGCTCTCAATTGTTCAGAAAACTGTAAACCTCGTTTACTGGCCTTTTCCTGATTTAGTTCAAATTTTATTTTGCCTTCTGTATCTAAAAAATTAATTATCGATCCGGCCTTACCATATCCTTCTTTTCCCGAAACAATAAGCGAGGACGAATCCTTAGTCTTTCTAATTATTTTCTTTATTCCGATATTGCATTCTTCAGATATATAAATCAGGTTGCACTCTTCAATTTCTTCCGTACATTCAAAATATCTGACTTCAATTGGAATACCCAAAAATTCTCCCTCTTCGACGGCAATTTTTTGAAAACTTCTATAATCTGATGTATTTCCAACCACACCGATTATAAATTTGTATCCTATTTCATTTTTTGGCCAGGTCACCTGTTGGGACAGCCGATAGACAATTTCTCCGTTGTATTTGGCTTTTTGAGCATTGGTTATTTGAATGGTTATAAGAATTAATACGAGTAAAAAATAAAATCCACGTTTAGGTACCATAGTTAAAAAATAAAGCTGCCGTGTTTTTTGATTTAACTAATTTATGTAAAATAACGGTGAATTGATAATAGTGAGGAAAGCGCTGAAGTAAGATTTTTATATAAGAAATACCATAGCCTCCCCTATTGCAAAATCATTATCATATTTATACTTTTCACTCAATTCATATCCTTTAAAGCATAATATTTCAGTAAAAATATGAATAGCTATTTTTCTCCGATGAATGATATTATTAATGAGACAGACGATGATTCTTAAAGCTTTACTTTAAATAATTCCTAAAATGCGATTTGATTTTCAATGTGATATTTATGGCAATTTATTAAGCGCCATCAACTTTATTTACTTGTACAGATTTATTTGAATGTTAGCAATAATATCTCCGGCAATTCAACAGTTTATCATTACCAATGATCCACAAATTAAAAAAAGGTGCCTTTGTAGAGACACCTTTTTTATTAGAATGTTAAGCAGTTCTGGCAATAATAGCCCTAATGGATTTACTATACCAGTATTGCAAGACTCGCCAATGAACCCGCCACTTTCAATCCATGAGATTCGGCATTTTGCTGATTTAACTCAAACTTGATTTTACCATCAATTTCTACAAAATTGATAACTGCCCCTCTCTGGGCCAAACCCGGTTTATCAGTGACGATAAGAACTGATTGATTTCCTGTTTGAGAGATTATTTTATCTATTTTCCCGCTTTCAGAATTTGCCACATAAAGGATATTGCAATCACCAATTTCCGTGGCCGAACTAATTCTCCTAACTTCGATTGGCATACCATTGATCTTTTTGGTCGCGGCCAGCGAATTCAAATCCTTTTGTATTTTGGAATTTCCAAATACTCCGATTACGAATTTCCCGGAACCCTGGTTATCCGGCCATTTCACATACTTGCAAAAATTGTAAATGAAAATACTGTGATACTTTTCTTTTTGAACCCATGCTGACTGAAATGTAACTATCATCAAAAACATTCCTATCAACACCACACTTATTTTCTTCATATTAGTTATCTATTATTAATTGCATAAAAGACAAAAATAACCAGCGCCGGTTTGTGTATCAAAAAAGCACAATTACAGGCTCGTTAAATTCTGCAAGATATAAACGCTTTAACTCCTATTGGCTATGATTTCTTTCCAAATTCCATAAAAATCAACATCGGTCTTTCCTTGGTAATTAGATTGTTTTATATCAAGTTTTAATTGGTGTTTTAGATGAAATAATTGGATTTGTGGATAAATGGTTGCTTTCATTCTTTAATATTTTTCAATTAACTGTTGATTCATCTGCTACCTATAGTATTATTAGTGAAAAAGATTTTTTTGTTACATACCATGAAAATAGAATTCTATTAAATATACTGCTGCCTAAAAAACCTTATAAAACCTGTTACGAGAAGAATCTATGTGGATTGAGACAATGATAGAATGAGATAATGAAAATTAAAAAAAAAGTATGCTTCCTTTTAAAAATAATAAGGGCAAAATTCATACTCTGTCCTGATTAATCTAAATCTTCAACGAAATATATAGCATTCTTATTCAGATCATAAAAGCCAAATTCATTTGTTTTCCAGGGCGTATTTTCGACAAACCTATCTCTATTTACTGTTCCTTTTTCTACAAATTCCTCAAATAGCGGCACAATATTCTTGACGAATACTCTTACTACAGAACCGCCAGGTAAAGGATCCTCAACAGTATCCGCATGCCATTGCAAATGAATGGAAAGATTATCCCAGTAAAGCACGGCATACATCTCATCGAAAAATCGCGATTCAAAACCAGTATTAACTTTATACCATGTGGTATCTCTCAGGATATCAGAAGAAGGCAAAACAGGTATAATGGAAAGTAATTGTGCTTTTGTGTCCATAGTTTGAAATCGATTGAGTGGGGAGGATCATTGAATACTCCTTTGAGTCGTTATATGACCAACTAATTCTGTACTGGTTTGTTATGATGACTTACGCTATATCCGTTAAAGTTGTCCATCACTTTGTTAAACGTAGAGGTTGTGTCGGACTATTATATTTAAAGTTCAATCATCAATGCAGTTATCTGCGATTTACCAGTTAATGATGTGTTATTTTTTTATTCCCAATTCCATAAATAGCCAATATTTCATTAACTTGCGCGAAAATTTTTCTCCTTAAAAATAATCTTACGATCCGAATGCTAACCAACTGTATATTAACGCGGACTTGTTATCAGTTCGCAGATTTTTTTAAGGATAAATAAAAATTAAATTTTATATAATATGAGTTCAAAAAAGTATGTTTATTTTTTTGCTGCCAACCAATCAGAAGGCAAAGCAGAAATGAAAAATCTATTAGGTGGAAAAGGCGCAAACCTTGCCGAAATGTGTAATATTGGCGTTCCGGTACCTCCGGGATTTACCCTAAGTACTGAAGTATGTACGGCCTATTATGATAATAATAGAAACTACCCGGAAAGCCTGAAGGCTGAAGTTGAAGCTGCAATTGCAAAGACAGAGGAGGTATTAGGTAAAAAGTTCGGCGACCCGAAAAATCCCTTACTTTTTTCTGTTCGATCCGGTTCGCGTGTATCCATGCCTGGTATGATGGACACCGTACTAAACTTGGGAATTAATGAAGAAATTACAGAAGGTCTTGCTGCCCTATCTGGAAATCCCCGTTTCGCATGGGATTCATTCAGGCGGTTCGTGCAAATGTACGGAGACGTTGTGCTTGATTTAAAGCCTGCAAATAAAGAAGATGAGGATCCTTTTGAAATAATTCTTGAAGCTAAAAAAGAAGAAAAAGGAGTAGAACTTGATACAGATTTAACAACTGAAGATCTCAAAGAAATTGTTTCTGAATTCAAAGCGGAAATTAAGAAGGAAACCGGTCATGATTTCCCTGAAGATCCTATGGAACAACTTTGGGGTGCAATGAGTGCTGTTTTCGGTAGCTGGATGAATGATCGTGCCATTACTTATCGCAGATTAAATGGGATCCCAAGCGAATGGGGAACCGCTGTTAATGTTCAGGCTATGGTGTATGGCAACATGGGAGATGATTGCTCAACTGGAGTGGCATTTACCAGGGACCCCGCGACTGGAAAGAAAATATTTTATGGAGAATACCTTGTAAATGCTCAGGGTGAAGATGTTGTTGCAGGAGTAAGGACTCCCCAGCCATTAAATGATTCTACTAAAAGCGATCCTTCGCATACAACACTTGAAAAATTGATGCCTAAACCTTATGGTGATCTCGTGGAGATTTATAATAAGCTTGAGCAACACTACAAAGATATGCAAGACATTGAATTTACCATTCAGCAAGGTAAATTATGGATGCTTCAGACCAGAAACGGAAAGCGTACTGCTGAAGCTGCTGTACGAATTGCCGTTGAAATGGAGAAGGAAGGATTAATTGATAAAAACACGGCTATCAAACGTGTAGAGCCTGAACAATTAGATCACTTGCTTCACCCAATGTTTGACCCTAATGCAGACACAAATATTATTGCTAAAGGTTTGCCTGCATCGCCGGGCGCTGCCACAGGAAAAATTGTGTTCCATGCTGAAGATGCTGAAGAGTGGACTGAAAAAGGTGAAGACGTAATTTTGGTGAGAATAGAAACATCTCCCGAAGACATTGCCGGAATGCATGTTGCGAAGGGTATTCTTACTGCTCGTGGAGGCATGACGTCTCACGCTGCGGTTGTCGCCAGAGGAATGGGCACCTGTTGTGTGGCAGGATGCGCCGAAGTTGAGATTAATTATAAAAACAAAACCATGTCCATTAATGGCAAGGTTTACAATGAGGGAGATTGGCTTTCTCTTGATGGATCAAAAGGCGAAGTTATAGAGGGCAAAGTACCAACAATAGATCCCGAATTATCAGGTAATTTTGGAATCCTTATGAGCTGGGCCGATGAGGTTCGGCATATCAATGTCAGGACCAACGCGGATAGTCCACATGATGCGGAAGTTGCGAGAAACTTTGGCGCAGAAGGTATAGGACTTTGCAGAACGGAACATATGTTCTTTGAGGGCGACCGGATTAAAGCTGTCAGAGAGATGATTCTTGCTGATGATGAAGCCGGTCGTGTAGCAGCTTTGGCAAAATTATTACCTTATCAGAGAGATGATTTCTATGGTATTTTCAAAGCGATGCATGATTTGCCTGTAACTGTACGAACACTTGATCCTCCATTGCATGAATTCCTACCTCATGATGATGAAAATCAACAAATCATGGCGGATGAAATGGGCATTACCCTTGAAGAAGTAAAAGCTAAAGTAGAAGCTCTTCATGAATTCAACCCGATGCTTGGTCACCGTGGTTGCAGGCTGGGAATCACCTATCCCGAGATTACAGAAATGCAAGCCCGTGCCATCATCGAAGCAGCATGTGATCTGAAAAAGGAAGGAATTAATGCCCTTCCGGAAATCATGATTCCGTTAATCGGTACAAAAGCCGAATTGAAAGATCAAAAAACCATCGTGGTTGATACCGCAAATAAGGTGATGGAAGAAAAAGGTGTAAAAGTCGATTACCTTGTTGGAACAATGATTGAAATTCCAAGAGCTGCACTTACGGCTCATGAGGTAGCTGAAGAAGCAGAGTTTTTCTCTTTTGGCACAAATGATTTAACACAAATGGCGTTTGGATATAGTCGTGATGACGCAGGTACATTCCTTAAAGAATATATTTCTAAAGGAATCCTCGCTGATGATCCTTTCCAGACCTTAGATCAAACCGGAGTTGGACAATTAATTGAATTTGGCGTTCAAAGAGGCCGTCAAGTTAAACCGGATCTGAAAATTGGTATTTGCGGTGAGCATGGAGGAGACCCAAGATCAGTAGTATTTTGCCATAAAGTAGGCATGAACTATGTGAGTTGTTCTCCTTATAGAGTTCCAATCGCGAGATTGGCGGCAGCACAGGCACAACTGGATTTTCCAGCTTAATAAATTAATTCATCAAATCACAAAAAGGTTGTTCCTCATGGAGCAGCCTTTTTTTATGAGCTATTAATTCGATTATAAATACTTTCAATTACAGGCGTCTCAGTAAAAATAAATTCATGGAAAAATGAGGTTTATTGAATTCGATATAAAACTGTTTCAAAAAATTCGGAAATTGTGGGTATATTTTATTTGTAAATAAATTAAAGTTCAATCATGAAGGAAATTCAAATAATAATTGAAAATCTGAAGAAAGCATCTGAATTGGGAATTAAAACTGCTTTGGCTACAGTTGCCAATGTCTATGGTTCCTCCTATCGGAGAACCGGTGCCCGTATGCTTATCCGGGAAGATGGTTATTGGTTTGGATCTGTTAGTGGCGGTTGTCTTGAGGGTGATGTTATCGACAAAGCCAAAGATGTTATAAAATCCGGGAAAGTTCAACTATTCAAATATGACACCAGGCAAAATGCCAAAAATGCATTTGGAATGGGGTATGGCTGCAATGGTTTATTAGAAATATTGATTGAACCAATAGAATACGATGAGAATAATCAATCTTTATCCATGTTAAATTTGCTTTTAGAAGAGCAACAAATTCAGGGGCTATCCACTGTATTCTATACAGAAGACGATGAAATAGCTGTTTTGGGTGAACGATTCCATTCCGGAGGAACAAGCTTTATCAGTGATACAAAGATGGCCAATATGATTGAAAATGACTTAAAAACCGCCATTAAGGCAAACGAAACTATTTCAAAAACTTATAAAATAGGAAACAAAAAAATAAAAGTTCTTCATGAAGTATTTCAACCAAAACTAAATATCCTGATTTATGGGGCGGTATTTCATGTAGTTCCTTTTATAAGAATATCCAATGAGCTTGGATATAATGTACATGTAACGGATTCGTTTGAACCCATACAGCCTGTCTGGAATTTTCCCAACTCTGAAGAAATCAACATTATCAATGAAAAAGAAGTAAATAAATTAATTGAAAAAGCCCCCAACCTTGCAGTTGTATTTCTGACACATAATTTCTTTTATATCAAAGAAGAACTGCCAAAAGTGCTCAAATCGGACAGTCCTTATGTAGGCATCCTGGGAAGCAGAAAAAAAACTCAAAAGATATTGAAAGAAGCTGAGGTGAATGAAAGTAACTTCACTCCCGGAGAATTGGCTAAAATCCATTTCCCAATAGGGCTGGACATCGGCGCAAATACTCCGGAAGAAATTGCGTTATCGATTATTGCTGAGATCAGGGCATTCTATTCAAACAAGACCGGTGAACCCCTAAATAAATTCGATGGGAAAATCCATAATAAAAACATGGAAATCGTATAAGGCAGAACCGCAATCCAATGTCAATAAGGAACTTTTTAAATTAAAGCACCTCCGTCTGTGTCATTTCCTTTAGAAAACAGATGCACACACCCAAAAAATAAAATCGATTACAACTTATTATCTCTGATGAATAATAGCTTTAAATGCAGCAATTTCAGTTTATGGAATTTCTCACTTTTTTCACTTCATCTGCTTTAATTTCACTCGCGTCATTTCCAAAACTTTGCCTTACAAACGTAAGCACATCTGCAACCTGCTGATCCGAGAGAAAAGAATGAGATGCCATGACGTTCTGATAAATCTCTCCCTGAATTTCAACCGATTGATCTAATCCTTCCAGCACCACCTTGATCAATCGTTCTTTATCTCCAAGTACCCAATCAGTACCAACGAGAGGAGGATTCATTCCGGGTGCCCCTAAACCATTACCCATGTGGCAAGAGAGACAAAAATTGTCATAAACAGATTTACCGGGCAGTAAGGCATCATTCACCACCACCTCTGTTTTCTCAGTTTCCTGAACAGGGGCTGCAAAAGCCTTTGTCTCTTTTATACCGTCCGGATAATACATGATTCTCCATACTCTTCCTATCTGCGAATCTACCACATATAAAGAACCATCAGGCCCTTCTGCTAAACCACAGGGTCTAAAAACCGCATCACCGGGGCTTTCCAAAGGTTTATTCCCTTTAAATCCATCTGCAAAAATCTCCCAGTTTCCGGAAGGCATACCGTCTTTCATCGGAACAAATACGATATTAAATCCCGCTTGTTCATGACCCAGCCTGTTCCACGATCCATGCCAGGCGATAAAGGCGCCATTTTTATACTTCTCAGGAAAAAGATCTCCTTTGTAAAAGAGTAAATCGTTTGGCGCCCAGTGACCCGGGAATCCTAAAATTGGTTCCTTAATACCTGTACACCGCTCTGTTTTCGTGCCATCTCCACCGTATTCAGGATTCAGAAATTTTTTATTTTTAAATGGATCCCAGTAGCAATATGGCCATCCAAAATCATCTCCAGCCTCTATTTCAAGGAATTCTTCAGCGGGGAGATCTAAGTTTTGTTCTTCAGTAAAATGTTCAGGCCAAAATCTGTGCAGGTCATCCCGTCCGTGCTGCAAGGCATAGAGCTTATCAACTTCGGTGTTCCAATTCAGGGCAACTGCATTTCGTATTCCTGTTGCATAACGCAAGGAAAGATCCTGCTTTTGGTGCAATTTATTTTCATCAAATTTCCAGATCCCCCCCCTGGTTTCCAATTCGATACACGGCTCAATACCAGGCGATTCTTTAGTTCTTTTTTCTTCCTGGCAGGCATTTGATGCTGATCCTACAGTTACATACATGTTACCAACACCATCAAATGTAAATGGTTTTTCCATGTGTCCTGAGCCATCAACCAAGTGCACAAGTGTATCCGTTTGGGCTAATGGCAATAATTGTCCTTCGTCAATCGGTGACCTGAAAACTTCTGTTCTGGAAGAATAATACAAATATCCATTGTGAAGTTCGATGCCTGTACCAGTTATTTCTGAAAACCCGGAAGTAATATCAGCCCGGCCATCATCTGTCGTATCGCGCAAGGCTACAATACCATATCCGTTATCAGTTAGTTTTCTCAAATGGACATATATGTCTCCATTTCCATTGACGACCAAATGGCGGCCCCTACCAAGCGAATCAGCAACAACTACGGCTCCGAATTTATTTGGAAGAAGAATTCCTCCGTTGCCTTCATCAGGTACAAGAATTATTTTTGAATCTTCTTCACTCAAACTACAAGAAAATAGCAATGTGGCAAAAAGAAAAACAGCGATTATCGTTTGGTGAGTTTTCATAGTAATTGGTATTTGAATGATTTGAAAAATAAGTTAATTCTGTCTTTTTTCAAATTCTTGCCCGAATTTTTTAGCAAAAGAAAGAAATAGTCTGGCATCATCCTCATTTGTCATTGATATTCGTTCCATCATTCGGTGATATAAATTCGAGTTGATATCAATTTTTAATCTTTTAAAAATTTCTTTTGAATTTTCCTTTAATTCATGATATAATCGGTCATCTGTAGCTGACAAATTGATGGCAGAAAGCGTTGTCGTTTTGAGTTTTGAAAAAACATAGGCATATAGCATTACACTTTGCCCGAGGTTGAGCGATGGGTATGGTTGACTTAGTGGAATTGTCGAGGCTATATCACATTTTAAAAGCTCTTCATTTTTTAATCCGCTTTCTTCCCGGCCAAATACAATTCCAACTTTTTTAATGATTCCTTTTTTTTGTTCAATGATTTGCCTGGATTCTTCGGGGGAATAATAATCTTGTTTTACACTTCTTCTTTTTGCAGTTGTTCCTATTAAAAAATCCAAATCATCGGTCGCCTCCTGGAAATCGTGAAATATTCGAGCATTTTTCAGGATATCTAAAGAACCATGGGCCAGCCATCTCGCAGCATTTTTGTGATGG
Source organism: Bacteroidota bacterium (assembly GCA_024280115.1). Classification (GTDB taxonomy): domain Bacteria; phylum Bacteroidota; class Bacteroidia; order Cytophagales; family Cyclobacteriaceae; genus JAAUQL01. The sequence goes on from JAJRQT010000087.1 coordinate 47,500, forward strand.
CCTTTTGGATTCACCAACCTAAAATCAGAAAAACCCAAAGTTTTCAATGCCCTGGCTGCCGCGCCTATATTTTCAGGAACAGCAGGCTCTACCAACACAAAGCTTATTTGCATGAACCTTCTACCTGCTAAAGTAAATTGTTGTGTATTTTCTATGATTGAGTTTTTCCCTCTTCCTCTTCTTTAAGAATTCTTCTGAGAATTTTACCAACATTGGATTTTGGTAATTCTTTTCTGAATTCTACCTGCTTAGGCACCTTGTAGGCCGTCATATTTTCCTTGCAAAAGGCGATTACTTCTTCTTCAGTTAAAGACTCATCCTTTTTCACAATGAAGACTTTAACTTTTTCAGTAGATTTCGGATCGCTGATACCGATGGCGCCTACTTCCAGCACCTTTTCATGAGAAGAAATCACGTTTTCTATTTCATTGGGAAATACATTGAATCCGGAAACATTGATCATTTCTTTTTTCCTGTCAACAATTTTCAGGAATCCATCTTCGTTGAGCACACCGATATCTCCTGTTTTAAAGTAGCCATCAATAAATGCGCTGTCAGTTTCTTCAGGTCTTTCCCAGTAACCTTTCATTACCTGTGGACCTTTGGCACAAATTTCTCCAGACTCTCCAACAGGTACCTCTTTTCCCATATCATCCAATAGTTTTATATCCGTATTTGGCAATGGTAAACCAACGGTTCCGATTCGTTCAGTTCCATCAATCGGGTTGCAGGATAGTACCGGAGATGTTTCAGATAATCCATAGCCTTCCGCCAATGGTATTTTGGTGATTTCCTCCCATTTTTTTGCTACGGCATCTTGAACCGCCATTCCTCCACCGACTGCAACTTTAAAATGAGAGAAATCTACATTTTTAAATTCGTCTTGATTTAACAGACCATTGAAAAGTGTATTTACACCTGTCATTACGGTAAACGGGAATTTTTTAAGTGTTTTAATAAACCCCGGCATATCTCGCGGATTGGTTACCAACACATTCATGGCTCCAATTTTGAGCATACACAGACAATTAACCGTCAGAGCAAAGATATGATACATCGGCAGTGCTGTAACCACGGTCTCCACACCCTCCTTTAATTTCGGCAACATCCAGGCACTTATTTGCTCCATGTTGGCCAGGATATTCCGGTGAGTCAGCATTGCACCCTTTGAAACTCCTGTTGTTCCTCCTGTATATTGCAAAAAGGCAATTTCTTCCCTGTCAATTTCATGCTTTTCGAAATTTCCTGCAGCACCTTTTCGAAGGGCATCACTAAATTTAATAGCCCTACCTATTTTATATGGAGGCACCATTTTTTTGACATTTTTAACAACGAAATTGACCAAGGTCTTTTTAAAACCGCCGAGCATATCTCCTATTTCGGTAACAACCACAGTTTCTATTTCAGTCTCATCTAATATTTTCTCGAGGTTTTGAGCAAAATTTGCCAAAATAACCACCGCTTTCGCCCTGGTGTCTGTAAATTGATGTTTCATCTCCCTGGCCGTATAGAGCGGATTTGTATTAACGACTACAAGACCTGCACGAATGGAACCAAAAGTGGCTACAATCCATTGCAAAAGATTGGGCATCTGAATTGCAATGCGATCACCCTTCTTTAACCCTGCGCTATTTTGTAAAAAATCCGCAAATTGAGCTGAATACTTATCAACTTCATTGAAAGTCAAGGTTTTGCCCATATTTTCATAGGCGATTTTATCTCCGTATTTCTTAAAAGAAGATTCCAGTAAATCAATAACTGAATCAAAATTGTCTGGATTAACCTCCGTAGGGATACCTTTGGGATAGTTTTTAAACCATGGATGCTTTTGCATTGTCTTAATATATTTTAGGTCTAAATAATTGAGTATTTCTAAATACTTCAAATTTTAATTAATTCGCAAATAAATAGATCATTGATTTATAGTTTTATCGTTTTTAAAACTATAAATATTTTATAATCTGCCTTAGATCAGCTTGTGCATAAACAAATTATGGCCCAAACAATCTCTACAACAGCCATATTAATTTAGTGAAAAATTAAGTATAATACTAGAATAGAACTCATATTTTTTTGACAATGAATTTAAGAACCGAAATTTCAGCGAATAGCTCACTGGATAAACAGCAATTCATAAATTGAACTATCAGATTTCAATGCCACTTCTTGGATATTATTGCTGAATTAATCCTAATTTAGAAAATGAATTATGATGGTTCCAAGAAACTATGTTTTTACAATAAGGTAAGGGCATGCAAAACCCGAAAAATGTGAGCCCTGATTATTGTTAGGGGTGATCATTTTGAGAGCAAATGTAACGCAGATCGCGCACTTTTTTGGACAGACAATAATTAATTCATTAACAACCCAAATTTATTATTATGAAAAAACTCTTTTTTTTACTGGTCATTCTGATAAGCTGTAATGCAAATAATCAGGTTGCAAAGATCACTCCTACCCAGCTTACTTGTGAATACCTGGAAAACCCATCTGTGGTAGATGTTAGTAATCCGCGATTGGCATGGATAAACATTGCAGATAAAGGCGAGCGGGGTCAGTCACAATCCGCATGGCAAGTCAAAGTAGCAAGTACCAAAGAAAAACTCACTCAACCCGACTTATGGGATAGCGAAAAGGTACCCTCTGACCAATCTAACCGCGTGGAGTATAAAGGGAAATCACTTAATTCTCGGCAGGAATGCTGGTGGCAGGTTCGGGTATGGGATAAGGAAGGTATCGCCTCAATTTGGAGTAAACCAGCCTCCTGGAGGATGGGCATATTGTCTGCCAACGAATGGAAAGCCAGTTGGATTGGAGCACCATGGCAGGGAGAAGATGCTTTCCCAAAACCCGAAAGAGGGATAAAATCGGAAAAATACGGACCTCCCGCGCCCTTATTAAGAAAGGAGTTTCAGATAAACAAGGAAGTTGTCAAGGCTGTTGCTTATGTAACTGGTTTGGGTTATTTCGAATTATATTTAAATGGAAAAAAGGTTGGCGATGATGTGCTTGTGCCAAATCAAACCAATTATGGGAAACGACCCAAGTTACCCGAGAACTTAATAAACCTCGAAGATAACTTTAAAGAGTACAAAGTCATGTACCTGGCGTACGATATTAAAGATCAATTAAAGGATGGTAAAAATGTAATCGGAAGTATCCTGGGCAATGGTTTTTACAATCCGGCCAAATTTTGGGCTGAGGCTTATGGATCACCCAGGTTTATGGGGCAAATTCACATTACCTATTCCGATGGCACGGAAGATATCATTATCAGTGACCAATCATGGAAAGCTTCAAAAAGCGCCATTTTGATGAACATGGTATATTATGGAGAGCACTATGATGCGAGAAAAGAACAACCTGGCTGGAGTGCAGATTCTTTTGACGATTCGGATTGGAAAAATGCCGTAATTAGAAAAGCTCCGGAAGGCAAGCTGGTCGCTCACACTTCTCATTCTGATAAAGTAACTGAAAGGATTCAACCGGTTTCAATAGCAAAACTCGAAAACGGAAATTATAAAGTGGATTTTGGCGTGGAAATTTCAGGTTGGCTAAGATTAAATGATGTTGAAGCGCTGGCAGGTCACAGAATAGACATCACCTACAACAGCAATGAATTTTCCGGAGATAACTCATACACATTCAAAGGCGGTGGGCCTGAATCATATGCTGCAAGGTTTAATTGGTTTGTTTTCAGCGGAGTTGAGATCTCAAATTGGCCGGGAGAATTAAATGCTTCACAATTAACTGCCGAGGCAGTTAATACTTACGTGGAGGAATCTGCCAAATTCGAAACTTCAAACCCTTTATTAAATGACATCAATAAAATCTGGCGCAGAAGCCAGGTTGACAATATGCACGGAGGTATTGCAAGTGATTGCCCGCACAGGGAGCGCTCCCCATATACAGGTGATGGACAGGTAGCCTGTGTGACCGTTATGCATAATTATGATGCTAAAAACTTCTATCACAAATGGGTGCAGGATATGCTTGGTGCCCAAAATGTAGAAACAGGCTATGTCCCCAACGGCGCTCCATGGCAACCGGGATGTGGTGGTGGAGTTGGATGGGGGGCTGCCATTTGTATTATCCCCTGGGAATTTTATGTGCATTATGGAGCGCTTGATATGCTTGATGACAATTATGAAGGCATGAAAGGATATATTCGATATATGAAAAATTGGGTTGATGATGATGGTATTATGTTTTCTCAGCGAACAGCTAAAGATGGCAAAGTTCTTAAATGGTTCAATCTCGGTGAATGGGTAGCTCCCGGGAAAACAGTTCCCGATGCTATGGTTCACACATATTTTTTATGGCGATGTGCTGACATTACGTCCAAAGCTGCTGAAATTCTCAACAACCAGGAAGAAGCAAAGATATATGCTGATCTTGCAGAAAACACCAGAAAAGCATTTCATAAGCGATTTTATGATGCAGCCAACGGAACCTATGGTAATGGCGGAGGAAATATTATTGCCTTAAAAATGGGTGTACCCAAAGATCAATATAAAAAGGTAACAGCGGCCCTTGAAACCAATATCAAGGCTAATAAAGGTCATCTGGATTCAGGTATATTTGGAACACAACTCTTCTTTGAAGTGCTTTCTGAAAATGGCATGCACGATTTGGCATATGAGGCTATGAACAAGCGAACGGAACCCAGTTACGGACATTGGCTGGAATTGGGATCAACTACCTCCAGGGAAAAATGGGATGAAGGAGGATCCCACAATCACCCCATGTTTGGAGGAGGATTGGTTTGGCTATACCGTAAACTTGCCGGGATGAATGCAGATCCTGTACAACCAGGCTACCGGCATATAATTTTTAAGCCTCAGTTTGTCAATGATCTCAGTTTTGTGACCTATTCGAATGTTACGCCTTATGGTGAAGCAGGAATTACCTGGAAGCAAAAAGAAGGGAATTATTCAATGAATATCCAAGTTCCCGTTGGCAGCGATGCTACAATATATATACCTGTGGATGATGTAAACAAAATAAAAGAAAGTGGCAATTCTATTGAACAAATAAAAGAAATACAGGTAGAATCCATGGATTCTGACAAGGTTGTTCTTAATGTTGGATCCGGCTATTATAGCTTTGAGTTTTAGTTTGGATTATTGAGAGGGCTTATCTTTTTTTGACCACCCGTTCTTATGAAACTGATTTCTTATACATTGTAAAAAAGAAGAACGGGAGAAACCCGAACGCAAAAACAAAAGCCCCCAGCATCAATAATAAATCTGCGCCTTGTAAGTGCATTAGTTTGAATAAGCCTGATAGTCCTGTAATAATAGCTGATACAACACCTAAAATGATTTTCATTCGCACTGAAATTGCTACAGAAATAGCAACTTTGTATCTATCGAATGCAAGTAATGGAATGAAAATCAACAAAATTGTTAAGAATCCAACGATGAATAATTCATTTCCCAAAGGCATTCGTAGCAACTTAAAAGTTACACCGGCAGTTAATGTTAATGAACCAATAAATCCAATTAAATACATTAGTTTTTTCATGATTATTATCCGTTTAGAGTTTAATAAAAACATTGTTTTATGTTCAATTTCAATCAAACCGTTAGGAGCTAAATCTGCTACGGCTTTATCGAATAACTGCTCAAATGATTTTTCTTTTCCTAACTCACATTCGATTACACAACACAAATGATCTATTACGTCATCACGTAACGATGGAATTTTTAACCCTTGGGTATTAACAAAATCTTGCACAATGGTTTCCTGTTCAGTAGTTAGTTTCATGCAATTCTAAATTGAGGAAAAACAATCTTATTTAGAGTTTTCATAAAGTCCTGAAGTTCTTTGAGTAGCAAAACATTTTTCTCTTTCCCCATAGGAGTCAAATAATAATACTTCCTTACTCTTTTACCAATATATTCTTCCTTATAAGACAATAATCCATCTTTAGTCATTTTTTGAAGCGCAGGATATAATGAGCCATCTTTCAATAGAATTTTTTCATCAGAAAGATCCTTCACACGTTTAAAAATTTCATACCCGTACATTCGTCCGTTTTCTGCTAATAAGTTTAAGATAATTACAGAGAGTGTTCCTTTGAGTAGTTCTTTTGAATACATAGGGCCAATATACATAGATTCACAATATATCATAAATTTATGCATGATTATTAAGAAATATTTTTTAGGGAGCTGAAATTATTCGGTTACTGTCTAACTATACAATATATTATATCGGTAATTTTGCAATAGCTGTAAGCAAATAAAAAAAATGGAAGTCTGGGGTTATATGAAAGGATTTTCATTCTTATTTATTAAGCACATATGTGTCACCCTTTTAGAGTTTATTTTACAGGACTTTGTTTTACTATGCCCAGAGCTAAGTAATTGATCTGAAAGTAATTCAAACAACTAATTGAAATTCTTACAAACCTCAATTATCATTTAAAAGTTGGTTATTATCCCGGACCGGTTGTTAACGCACAAAAATAAACTTAAACCTAGTAAAGTTATGAAAAACTATTACTTGAACCAGACAGTTATCCTGCTGATTTTATTTCCTTAATTTACCAATCTCTCTCACTCCACTGCCTTCAACGCCAACATTTAAATCACCCAGATCTGCCCTGGCGCGATTCCCTACCTCGATCAATTCAGCTACGATATCCGGATACATTTCAATAACATTGTAACGTTCTCCCGGATCCCGCATGAGATTATACAATTCCGGTGATTCAACTTCGGTTTTTATTCTTTTACCACCATAACCATCATTTCCCGGAACAGTCGCTTCGTAGGATCCATAAGTATGCGGGAATACAAGTTTCCAATTACCTTTTCTTACGGCATTCAAATTATTTTTTCCATAATAGTAATATAGCTCTTTCCTAGGCTCTGACTTAAAATTTCCTTTCCACAACTCGATAATATTCACTCCGTCAATTTTGTGATCAGGAAGCGATCCTTTGACGATTGAAGCAATTGTTGGAAAAAAATCAATCGAAGAAGCCAATCGATTACATATCATACCTTCTGGTACATTTCCCGGCCATTTCACGATACATGGTACTCGTTGCCCACCTTCCCAACTGGTCGTTTTTCCTTCACGTAATCCCCCGGATGAACCTGCATGATTTCCATAATTCAACCATGGCCCATTGTCTGTATTAAAAATAACAATTGTATTATCTTCCAATCCATTGGATTTCAACGCCTCCATAATTTGACCAACTGACCAGTCAATTTCCATAATCACATCTCCATACATACCTTTTTCACTTTTTCCCCTGAATTTATCCGAAACTCCAAGCGGTACATGAGGCATAGAGTGCGGTACATAGAGAAAAAATGGATTGTTTTTATTACGGTTAATGAAGTCCACGGCTTTCTCTGTATAAAGGGTGGTCAACTTATCCTGGCCCGAGTAGCTTGTTATTGTCTCTTTTATCTCATTTCCTTCAATAATCGGTAAATCCGGAAATCTTCCTCTACCCTCACCTGCAGGTGCTTTGGTACCATCGTGGTTTATCGGCCACATATCATTGGAATAAGGAATACCTGTATATTCATCAAAACCATTCTGGAGAGGTAAAAACTGCTTATAATGCCCCAGGTGCCATTTTCCGAATATTGCAGTAGAATATCCTTTCTCTTTCAACATCTCTGCAATTGTTACCTCACCTTCATTGATCCCAACTTCGCTATGTGGGAATAAAGCGCCCGAAATCCCAATTCTATTTGGATAACATCCCGTGAGTAAAGCAGCTCTCGATGCGCTGCAAACTGGTTGTCCTGAATAAAAATTAGTGAATCTCATACCCTGGGCTGCCATCTTATCAAGGTTGGGTGTTTCAAATCCTGTAGCCCCATAACTACCAACATCGCCATATCCCTGATCGTCAGTAAAGATGATGACTATATTAGGAAGCTGATCTTTCTTTTCCAATTCGGGTTTACAAGAGATAATTACTAATACCAGCAGTAACGGAAAAAATTTGAGGATTTTCATAAAAATAGGTTTAAGAATGAGTGGATAATTTTAATATATATTTTACCTAATTAATGCAGATAATCAATTAGATCAATTCTACTTTACTAAGATAATTGTATCATGTTAAATCAAATTTTCACGACCAACCTTCAAGCCTACCTACCGGCGATGCAGGGATTTTTAGCCTAATTTAACTTTGATTTATAAAGTTTAAATTCACCTATTAAAATTATCGTTTACTATAAATGCATTAATAATTTACTTTTTTGCCCGCCTTTCAATGGCATTTTTCCTAGATGATGCCACACTCATTATGGTCATCCTTTTGTCTTTATTTATAAACAACTCCAATTCACCAACATCCTGGATTTTACGCAAATATGCAATGGCATTTCTTACATTAAAATCAACACTTGTGGGCATGGCATTATCAGAAACCTGCTTTTCAGATGTATCCGGTTTAACCTTTGTTTCTTCCGGAACTGCAGCCTTTGGCTTTTCTTTCACAGGTTTAGTTTTCTTAGGTTTTGATACTTTTGCAACAGGTTTAGTTTGCTTGGGGGTTTTAGATGCTTTTTTCTTTTTGTCCTTTGGTTTGCCTTTCTCTGTTTTACTTTGCGCTTTTTTTATCTCCCTTTTCTTTTCTTTGATATTTTTCGAAATCTTTTTTGCTTTCTTCATAGAATCCGCCAGCTTTTCCTGAAGCACTCTTTTCTTACTTTTCTTAATCTTTGCTGACTTTGATTTTTTAATCTCTTCAGCAATCTTTTTTTCTTTCGCTTTTAGCTTTGATTCAAAGAGTTTAAGTTTTTTGATGGCTTTTTTAAGTTTAGAGAATTTTGATTTTTTTCCCGACTTGTCTTTGGACTTTTTGGTAGCTTTTTTTTCAATTTTAGACATGGTGTGTGTGTTTATTCTTTAGCAAGTAAGATTAACTATACTTAAAAGTCAAGTTTTGGAATAACTCCCTAAACATCCATCGCTATTTCAACCGGGAGGGACGTACAACTTTATATGATTCCCAAAAATCAGGATCTGCTTCTACCTGTTCCTCAAGAGGTTTTTCTCCATCAATTCTCTCTTCTTCCGGGATTTCACTGACCTTTTCCAGTTCAAATTTATTATTGATCAGCGACATTTCAACATAAAAATTGCTCCGCTCATTTTTCCTAAACATCTTCTTATTTGTCAACCTGGTTCCTCCTTCTACGGATATGTCATTTAAAAACCATCTTTTCCCCACCGGTTTAAAATGCACCATGGCATGCAAATCGGGATTTGTTATGCCAAATCCTGCAAGGAAAATCAATGGTCTCGCTATCTTCGGAATTACTATTTCCACATCATATTCTATCGCAATAATGGCGTCACTTTCCAGCGAGATATAAATACTTCCCTCCTTCCTTTGATGTTCATAAACTACCTTGCTTTCAAAACCAATAATTATTACCTGTTCTCCGTAATATCTCGAATACCCCTCAATATGATATTTGTATTTTTTTTTCAGTTTAATATCCAGAAACGATGAGGTGTCGCGAAGCGGATCAGCGCTTAATATCTCTTCTGGCCCTCCGAATGAAGCTGAAATGATCTCTTCGTCAATAGATTTTTTACCTTCCCATTCCTCTCCTTTTTTTGCTGCCTTTCGCTTTTCCTTTTCATATTTCTTATCCAACTTTTTCCTCATAAATTGCAATCTTCCAAGATCATCCCTCCTTCTCGCCTTCAATACTTTCGACTGACTTTTTACATCATCCCGATAAGAAGGATTGTATGTTTCAATAACTCCTTCGGTGTATTTTAAAAATATATCATTTTCAGTAACATACTCACTGTAGTAACCATTGGTCATATATGGCTTTTCCGGGTAATTATCGGGAATTTTCTGCATTGCATTCCAGACATAATCCCACGGTTGCCATGGGCGTACCTCAACTTCATCCAGGGTGAAAGTATCTAAAACCAATTTGATTTTAACTTTAGATTTGATTGAGCTGACCTTAGCTTCAAAATTTTTATATCCCATATACGAACAAAAAAGAACAGAGTCACTGAGATTTTGCGGAATGGTGAGAATAAATCTCCCCTCAGAATTTGTAGCAGTTCCTATAGTTGTGCCCACAATACCAACAGTTGCAAATGGTAAAACTTCTTTAGTTCTGGAATCAATTACCATTCCTTCAACAACATTTACCTGCCCGGAAACATAGGTTGTTAAGAATAGAGCAATGAATATCAGGAACAGTTTATAATATTTTAACATCATTAATTTCTAATTGGATAATAAGACGAGTTTGTTATCAACCAAAAGTCAAATTTTTCATAAAATGTTTTATTTCAAACAAAATTTGTGATCAGTTTGTCTCTTCCCAGGTGAACGGTAATATAATATTAAAGGTGGGTACTGGTCAATCAATTAAATTTAAAATCCTTACTCGATTCATTACTCCTGATCTGATCCAAATAATTGGTAAGTAGCTTCGCCACATCTGAATGGTTTTCAATAACATTTATCGTTTCCGAAGGATCACTCTCAATATCATAGAGCTGATATGGTTTTTGAAATGGTTTGCCTACTGGTTTCTGACGCCCTCCCGAACCATCCGCAAAAATCATCTTCCACTTTCCATACCTGACGGAAAAAGTCCCATTTATAGAATGATGAATTACCGGGGGTCTTTCATGAGTTTTTTGTCCTTTTAGCAATGATAGAAAACTAAAGCTATCAGCACCAGCGCTCTTTGAAACTGTGATTCCAGTAACATCAGCAATGGTGGAGAAAATATCAGTCATGCAAATCGTGTTCATGTTTGAAGTTCCTCTTATAACATTTCCCGGCCACCGGATAATAAATGGAATCCTGTGCCCACCATCATAGATATCTGCTTTTGTTCCTCGCCAAATATAATTTGATTGTCTCCGTTCCGCATGAAAACCCTGTACCGTCTCATCATCAACATGATCTGGTTGATCCTCATCAATGCGGTACATATAGGAACCGTTGTCACTTGTGTAAATCACGATTGTGTTATCCTCTATTCCGTTTTCTCTTATGGCTTTCAATACTTCTCCCACCGTCCAGTCAACCTGCATTACAAGGTCTCCGTAAGGGCCAAAACCTGATTTCCCCACGAATCGCTCAGCCGTCAGAGCGGGTTTATGAGGACCTGTAAGGGGAAAATAAAGCAAAAATGGATTTTCTTCCTTTGATCTATCATTTATATATTGAACAGCTGTTTCGGTAAGCTTATCCAATGCTGTCTGATGGGTGAAATCAGGCGCTATTTCACCTTTTCTTGAATAAGCTGGAAATGGCACCCGAGGACTTATACTGTCAGGAATTGCAGTTGCTTTACCATTTTCCAAATAAACATAAGGGCTCATATCCAACGATCCGGGCACAATGAATGAATAATCAAATCCCAGGCTGTTCGGTCCGTTCTTTACAGCCTTGCTATAGTTAATTCCTTTGTCTTCAGAAAAATAATTCAGATTATTGAAGTCATCCGCCGCTGCACCTGTCACCCATGGATAATCAACGCCCAAATGCCATTTCCCAATTACGGCAGTGTAGTACCCTTTTTGCTTCAGAAGGCTTGCGATGGTGGTTCTGCCGGTGTCAATCAGGTGATCGGAATAGCCTGACAAAACTCCTCTTTTCAGCCTGGTCCTCCATGCGTACCTGCCTGTCACCAAGCCATACCTGGTAGGAGTACAAACAGCAGAATTTGTATGAGCATCCGTGAATTTCATACCTTCTTCAGCAAGGCTGTTGATGTTTGGGGTTGCAATTTTAGATTCTGGATTATAAGTCTGAACATCTCCGTAGCCCATATCATCTGCCAGGATAACAACGATATTCGGGAGTTTGGCAACTTCTGTTTCTGGTTTTTTGTCTGAATTGCAAGAGCTGAAAAAAAGTGCTATTGAGATAAAAATGAAGGAGTAACGCATGAGTCTTTTGATGATTAAATACGATTTGACAAAGAATATCTATAAATTTATAAAACCTTTTTTATATCCGTATTTATATTTGATTTAATTGCTGAATATGCAAAAACATTATACACCGGAAAATCAATTTATAGCGCTGGTAAACTTACTTATTTTCACAATTTCTCCCTTTGCATTATTTGCCAAAGAAGATATCAAACCAAGCATTGAACCGGTATTATTCACTTATAACACAGAAATTACTGTGACCTATGATGTTACTGGAAATACACTCGCAAATCTCAGTAAAGCCTGGATTTGGGTCTGGATTCCGGATAAAAATATTGTTGCAAAATACAATGTGAATCCGGCCTCAGACAATGCCTCCTTAACCGATAATGCAAAATTCTCCAAATCCACAGATAACGATAAGACCCTTTTCAAAATAACTTTTACTCCAATGGATTTTTTTGAAGGAGATATTAGTTCTGAATCAAAAATGGGGATTCTGCTAAAAGGAAACGACTGGACGGATGGACAAACAACGGATTATATAGCTGATCTTTCTGAAGATAAGTTTACAGTAGTATTAATAAAACCCAAATTTGATCCGGTATTTATAAATACAAATGAAGCTCTTGATATAGAAGCTTTTGCTACTGAGTTATCAAAATTTAGGCTATCAATCAACAATGTAGAAGTAAATGTACAAAGCGATGTCACCGGATATATGTATCCTCATACGGTAATGGAAACTGAAGGAATAGTACCATGTACACTGAATGTATCAAGCGCTATATCTATGGAGGACACCACAATTAATTTTAACTATATCATCCGGACGTCAACTATTGACAAGCCGCGACCGGCCGGCATTATATCGGGTATTAACTATCATGATGATGATGAAACTAAAGTAACTTTATGCCTGCTGGCACCAATGAAATCATCTATTTTTGTGCTTGGAGAATTTAATGATTTTACCATCTCCCCCACCTACCAAATGTTCAAAGATGGAGCATACTTTTGGCTGGAAATAGAAGGACTTGTTCCGGGTCAGGAATATGCTTTTCAGTACCTGGTAGATGAAGAAGTTTATGTTGCAGATCCTTTTGCTGATAAAATCCTGGACCCTGATGACAAATGGATTCCGGCAGCAATTTATCCCAATTTGAAAACCTATCCTGAAATTGCGCTGAAAAATGCATGGTACTTTAACAGGTTGGCGATTTTTCAAACCGGCCAAATGGCGTATTCATGGAAAAACGACAATTATTCGAAGCCTGAAAAAGAAAATCTCATCATTTATGAATTATTAGTCAGGGATTTTTTCGATGAGCAAAACCGAAGTTACAATAACCTTATCGACACTATAACTTATTTCAAATCTTTGGGAGTAAATGCCATTGAGCTGATGCCAATTCAGGAATTTAATGGAAACAGCTCCTGGGGATACAACCCTACATTTATGTTTGCCCCCGATAAGGCATACGGAACTAAAAACAAACTGAAAGAATTTATTGATGTAGCCCATGAAAATGGTATTGCAGTGATTTTGGATGTGGTATTCAATCATCAGGATGTGCCAAACCCATACGCTTCTATGTATTTTGACTTTTCTCCTGAAAATTTTAAACCAAAGCCCGAAAACCCCTGGTTCAATGTGGATGCAACGCACCCGTTTTCTGTATTTTCAGATATGAATCACGAAAGTAATTATACGAAGCACTACATGGATACTACGCTTCATTATTGGATCAATGAATATCATGTCGATGGATTCAGGTTCGATCTTTCAAAAGGTTTTACACAAACTGTCAGCGGATCTGATGTCAGCAAATGGGGGCAGAAGGATCAATCAAGAATTGACATCATCACCAGGATGGCCGACAAGGTCTGGAGTTATTCACCGGATACCTGGCTGATGCTTGAACATTTTGCTGATAATTCCGAAGAATTTATCCTTTCTGAACATGGCTTAATACTTTGGGGGAATATGCACGGGGCATATAAGGAGGCAATTTTGGGGTACCACGAAAACGGGAAATCAAATCTTGAATTGGCTTATGCTCCTGAAAGAGCATGGAATAACCTGAATCTGCTTACTTATATGGAAAGTCATGATGAAGAACGTCAAATGTTCGATGCGCTCGAATTCGGAAATTCTGACAACGGCTATGATGTGAAGGAAAAGGAAACCGCGCTGGATCGGATAAAAGCGGCATCAGCATTTTTATATACCATTCCCGGCCCTAAAATGTTCTGGCAGTTTGGTGAATTGGGATATGATATATCTATTGAAGAAAATGGCAGGACAGGAGAAAAACCTGTTTTATGGAGTTATTTCAATGACATAGAAAGGGAAAAACTCCATGACCTGAAAGCTGAGCTAATAAAATTCAGACTTGAAAATAATATTTTTAAGAATGGAGACTTTGTTTGGTCACCGGAAAATGAAGTAAAAAGAATCGAAATGAGCGATGATCAAATGAAAATGCTGATCATTGGAAATTTCGGCGTTACAAACAGTGTGGTATCGGGAAACTTCCCTGCTGCTGGAATTTGGTACGACTTTTTTACCGGAGACTCATTTGAAATAACATACACAAATTGGGAAATGCAATTTGAACCTGGAGAATTTCACATTTATACCACCAAAAAAATTGAAGGTATTAAAAGTGACTTAGTTCCATGGGGATCTAATTTTATTATCACGGGATTAGAGGATAATTTATCCCCTGATATCATTGTTTTTCCCAATCCATCTTCGGGGAAATTGATTGTGCAAAATATTCCAAGTGGAAATTATCGGTTACAAATAATTGACATCACCGGTCAAGTTCTACAAAATAAAACAGTCTTTTTCAATAGTACTTTTGAAACCAATATTGCAGATTTCCCAATCGGGTTTTACCATTTATTACTATCAGGAAACAACGGACAATATCGTTTTAAATTTATCAAAAACTGATTCGATTGATTAAACCATTTGGATTTTTTCAAAACTACATGAGGAAGATATAGTAGTAAAAATTGTAGCTGATACCCCTGACGTATCAGCAGATTTACAGGAAAAATATTGTGGTTTTGCATTCCTGACAAATTTACTTTGTAGGAAAAAGTTTAACCTAATAATGAAAAAATGAAAAAGAGCAAGAACATTATTATAGTAACAATTATGATTTGCTTGCAGTTGGTATCAACAGTTCCAACAGAAGCTCAATCATCTGACTGGAGGAACATAAAGTATGGTTTACCTATTTATACAAATGGTTATTGCGATCAGCCGTATGTAGTGGTGCTGAATAATGGCACATGGTTGTGCGTTTTCACAACCAATGCTGGCCATGAAGGTACAGGAGGGCAACACATAGTCAGCTGTACCAGCAAAGATCAGGGAAAATCCTGGTCTGATTTGGTAAAAATTGAGGAACCGGGAAAAGAATCAGCTTCCTGGGCAATGCCTTATCTGACTGAATATGGAAGAGTTTATGTTTTTTATAACTACAATGGCGACAAAATCCACGAACTCAATGGCAAAAAAGATATAAGGGAGGATATGATTGGATGGTACTGTTACAAATATTCAGAAGATGAGGGCAAGACCTGGTCAAAACGCTATCGGTTGGATATTCGTAAAACAACAGTTGATTTAAATAATGACTGGGAAGGCGAAGTACAGATCATGTGGGGAATTGGTAAGCCGGTAAATGTTGATGATGGGATGATGTTTGCATTTACTAAAATCAGGAAATACATGCTGGATTATAGTGAAGGTTGGTTTTTTAAATGTAGCAATATAAATACGGAAAAAGATCCCGGGAAATTGACATGGAATATGTTGCCTGAATCACAAAACGGATTAAAAAATGAAAACTTGGGGCCAATAAATTCGGAGCAGAATATTTTCCAGATGAATAATAGCACCATTTATTGCATGTATAGAACAATTTCGGGGCATCCTGCTGAATCATATTCTTATGATAAAGGAAATTCATGGACAATACCCGATATCCCAGAATATGTAAATGGGATAGCGCTGAAAAATCCGCGGGCATGCCCGCGGATATGGAAATGTAAAAATGGGAAATACCTCTTCTGGTACCATAATCATGGCGGTTGGAATTTTAATGACAGAAATCCTGCATGGATAAGCGGAGGAATCGAAAAGGATGGTAAAATTCTCTGGAGCCAACCTGAAATACTACTATATGAAGAGGATTCGGGAATACGAATGAGCTATCCTGATTTGATTGAACAGGATGGGAAATACTGGGTTACCGAAACCAATAAGGAAAATGCCCGTAGCCATGAAATACCTGCGGATTTTTTTAACAAAATATGGTCACAATTCGAAAGAGAATCCATTGCCAAAGAAGGTCTATTGAAAGAATGGTCTGAAAAGGAACTTGTACCGCAGGCCACACTATCTTCATTAGCGAAGGATCAATACAATTTCCTGCATGGATTTACCCTGGATTTCAGATTGACCTTAGGCGATTTGAATCCAGGCCAGGTTATCTTTTCCGGTAAATGCGAAAATGGTAAATATATTGAACTGAGAACCAGTGAATATGGATCTGTTGAAATTATAATGAATGATGGTGAAAATACGGATTCTTGGAATTCTGATCCTGGTCTTATTAACGCCTATGACGAACACTGCGTCTCTGTAACTGTTGACAATGGGCCGAAGATTATTCAGTTTGTAGTTGACGGGATTGTTTGTAACGGGAGATATTTTCGTCAATATGGATGGGGACGACTTAAGGCAGATATGGAAAATTTCAGCTTTGATAATATTGAAATTGGAGAATTAGCAATGGGACAACTTAGACCCTATGGTAGGTTAACCAGTCTAAGAATTTACAATAGGCCCTTAATGAATACTGAACTAATTGGTAATCACAGGAATTTCAAAAATCAAAATGCAAAATAAGGACCATGAACATTTGAATGAAGGTTAACTACACTCAATGGGTGGAGGCAATAGCACTATTTTTTGGTGAGTCGTTTACACGATTAGGCAAAGCAAAGTTGGTTTTGTTTTCTTTAATTTCTTTAATTGTTTCCCTAAGCCCCCTGTGGTGCAAAATCTGTGACTTGTACTTTAAAATGGATAGTAAGGTCTATGACCTGGTAAGTAAATTCTCTCCTTACATCAATCTACGCTTTCTTGTTAAAACTAATAAAGTGCAAAACTCTTTAAATTTGCTTTTTTTCTCATCTATTCTCTTTTGCAATGTTATACCGAGTTAAAAACCCCGTTTTCATTGTTTAGTCACAAGTCACAGACTCGCGCCAGTAGTGTTTATGTCTCCACAGATCGAAAAAAAAGTTTAGCCTGTCCCAAAGATCGGAGTGTAAAAATTTAATGGGGTCCCCTGGACCCACTTAAATTTGATTCCATATTATTAGTTGCCGTTTTAACTTTCTTACCCTTTCCATTTAATTGAAAAGGCAGAAATTATTATATAATATAAAGTAGCAGGAAGTATAATCATTGGGTAAGCTATTCCCCAGTTACTAAATCCGATTATATAAAGAACAGAAGGAATAATTGCTATTGATATACCCATAAAATAAAGAGCTAATTTTAATGCATATGACTGTCTTTTAATATTAACCCTTTTTCTTTGTTCTTTATTCATATCATTATAACCAGCAATTAAATGATATTTTTTCTTATTATAAATGAAGTATCCAGACCAGATTAGTAGAAGTCCGATAAGCAGGTTTGATAAAAAAGTTATAGCCATGCTTAGTTGTTTGCTTTTGCCTTAGCGCGCTCCCAGACAACTTCAAGGCTGGCTTGTTTTCCTCCAAGTCGCTTGCTTTCATCTGCCGCTTCCATAAAAGCCAATATCTCCAGGGTATCCTCCTGGCGAACCGGCACATTCCCGGTTTGGAAAAACTTAACTATTTCCAGGAGCAAGGGTTTATACCCTGGATACGGGCTAAGTGACAAAGTGCCCTCCTCTCCAAAAGCAGTGCCCCCATATCCATGCTTCCCAGTACGCGTTCCACGAAATGTTCCTATGAGGCCATCTTCCCAGACACCTACAACGACGTCTGTCCCTTCCGTAAAGACTCTCGTTACGCTTTTACACCCTGTGCCCATAACCGTATATAACACCTCAACTCCGTGAATTCCATACCAAAAAAGATCAGGATGGGTTTTCTCTAAGGAAGCAGGACTGTAGGTAGAAGCGCCCACGATTTTCCCGATTTCTCCATTAGCTGCCAATTGAGCATTTACAATGTATCGAAGAGAAGATGATGAAAACACCGGAACCTTATACTGCTTTGCCTTTTCAAAAATGATCATGGCGTCGCTCAATGAAGCTGTTATAGGCTTGTCAATAAACATGGTTTTACCGGCTTTTAATACCGGCAGGGCTTGCTCAAGGTGCAATCTGCCGTCATTGGTTTCCAATAGTACAACGTCCACTAATTTCAGTAATTCTTCAATGGAGCTGACAATTTTCACGCCCATTCCCTTCATCTCTTCAGTATATTTAGGAATCCTGCTGTAGCTGGATTCAATCTCTGAGCTACCCTTGGGATACGCAGCGACTACTTTATAACCTCCAAGTGCAGCATCCGGATTTTGGGCATTAAACTCCTTGGTGAAAGCAATGCAATGAGAGGTATCCAGTCCGATAATTCCAATTTTGTTCTTTTCCGCGGATATACTTTTCCCAAAAATTGAACTGCTGTTTGCCATGGTCAGGCCAACACCGGCAGCGGCTGTGGTTTTCATAAAGTTGCGGCGATTATATGTTTCTTTCATAATATTATAATAATAGTTTACTGAAGTTGTCTTATTGAAAAATTGTCATGGGTTAATTATGATAAAAATCGATGTTATATACTTTGACATTAAGGAATTTCACAGATTTTTTTCTACATTATAAAAAATAATTGGATGCCTTTTATTACCGTATAAATATAACCTAAATTGAGTAAATTGTTGATTTAAACGGAACCTATTCTATCATAAATATCAATCCTTACCGTCAATGAAATCATCTGTAACGTCTAGCAAGTTCCTTTTTCTGTCAATTCTGCTAATTATCGCAATGCTTAAAGATAGTGAGCCCTTATTGGCTCAGCAGAATGCCAGCGGGTCATCAGCAGAATGGAAAAAGATCGAACCTTATTTTTCACCTCCGCAGGAATTCGAAAACAAATATGGAGATTACCGGTCTCCTTTAAAATTTTACAATGGAAAAACTGTTGCAACCGCACGAGATTGGCAAAAACGCCGAAAAGAAATCCTGGACCAGTGGAATAAAATGATGGGAAATTGGCCAAAATTCATAAAATCTCAGCAGCCGGAAATTATTGCTGAAACTTCAAGAGATGGTATTCAGCAGTACCAGATCAGGTTTTACTGGACACCGAATGAGACAACAATGGCATATCTGCTAATTCCACCGGGAGTGGGGAAAAAACCGGCGGTTATAACAGTTTACTATGAACCGGAAACTGCGATTGGAATGGGTAAACCATACCGGGATTTTGCAATCCAGTTGGCAAAACGAGGATTTGTAACACTTTCTATCGGTACCACCGAAGCAACCGAAGCTAAAACCTATTCACTGTATTATCCGGATATTCAACATGCAACGGTAGAACCGCTTTCGATGCTTGCCTATGCCGCGGCCAATGCATGGTATCTACTAGCCAACCGGTCAGATGTTGATTCTACAAGAATTGGTATTGTCGGACATTCCTTTGGTGGAAAATGGGCAATGTTCGCCTCCTGCCTTTTTGAAAAGTTTGCTTGTGCTGTGTGGTCAGATCCGGGAATTGTATTTGACGAATCGCGGGGAAATGTAAATTATTGGGAGCCTTGGTATCTGGGCTATTACCCGAAACCATGGCGCGATCGGGGCATAATAACCACTCAAAATCCAGCAAAAGGGCTGTACCCAAAATTGGTAGCTGAAGGATATGATCTGCATGAGCTCCATGCCTTAATGGCGCCCCGGCCTTTTCTTGTGTCTGGTGGTTCTGAGGATACGCCCTCACGATGGCCCGCGCTCAATCACTCGATTGTAGTTAATAGTTTGTTAGGATATAAAAATCGGGTAGCCATGACTAACCGGAAAGAGCATTCTCCCAATTCAGAATCCAATGAACAGATCTATTTATTTTTTGAGCATTTTCTGAAGGGTGGCGATAAATAAGTGGCAGGAGGCAGGGAATAAATGAGGCTCAGCCTACCTATGCCTGACTGATGTGAAGCGCCGGGGAGGGAAAGCCTGGGGAAGATTAAAAAACAAAAAACTGTTTCAAGTGTCTCACTTGGATCTTTTTTGTTTTGAGGCAGAATGTCTTCTTGGCTCAAGAGACGCCGGTCCGCCAACAAAGGCAGGCTCGAACCAGTGATTGGTTGTGGAGCAGTCAGGAGGTAGTTGCAGTGAGAAGCAATGCATGGTTAAAAATTATAGTGAGTCACATTTCCTGAAAAAGTTGGTATTAAATGAGGTCCGAGCGAGACGCCTGTCTGCCGAACAGGCAGGCTCGAACCAGTGATTTGACCGGGGAGCACAGACCATGAAATGATAATTATTGTGATTTATTCTTTCATCCACTTTTTAATCGCCTTATATACGTCCGGATGATTGAGTAAATCCAAATGTTTCATATTGCGACCGATCCATTGGTGAGTTTCCGGAAATAATAGGTTTAAGTCCGGATTCTTATGGCGCCCCAAAGCGCTGTTTAATGGCACCAGACCGTCACCAATCAGACCATCACCGAGCTTGCTTGATTTATTTCCTATGGTAGCTGCAATTGTATAACATTGCACACCCTCAGGAAGTGGAGTGGGAATTCGTTGATCGCCGGAAGGTTCAAACCGGTCTCGTCCTTTCCAGTCATCATCTAATATATTTCCATATCTCAAGTCCGTAATTCCTGCGCTTCTAATTTTTCCCAGGCGGGAAAAAGGGGCACTGTACGGACTGATTTCCAGCATATTATCTATCATATTACCACCCTTTTCCAAAGGAGCTCCATGATGTGGTGTGCCGAGAAAAATGATCTTTCGCAAAGGATTTAGCCAGACATGGTTAGCAAGTTTTCCGTAGTGATACGCGCTCCGTGTTACGAGTCCGCCCATGCTGTGAGCGATGATTACGAGTTCAACAGGCCCTGGGAATTTGGTGAATATCTGCTCTATCAGGTTGGCGAATTCCTTACCATTTTCAGATATATGGAGTCCGGTATTATAATGCAAATATATGGGTAGAAAACCAAAATCATTTGCCAGAGCTGCACCGTGATCATGTCCCTGGCTGTCCCATTGCAAATCATTCATGCAAGATCCATGCACAAGCACGGCGATCTTACCATTTGTTTGCCGTGCCAGCTCAGAAAATGATTGATCTTCCATTTTCAAGGACTTACCATTCTTACGCAATTGCATTGGTATAGCAAGTGGATTTCCTCTTTTGACCAGGTGATCACCGAGCACTCCATTTAAGGCAGCAAGTACTGCTTCGCGACCCGGGGAGGAGTCCTTTTCTTCAATAAGAAAATTGAATTTGTCAAGCAATCCATCAATACCATTGCCCACCAAATCTGATACGGAATGTATGCTTCGATAAACCATTCCGGTGATACCTTTTATTCGTTTTTGGTCAGGTTTACCAAGCAAGCCACCAAGACTGGCAATCTTGTAATGCATGGCTTCTACCAGGTCAGTAATACCTTTGATGGCATCTATCGTTAAACGACTTGCTCCACGAAAGTCAGCGGAAGGATTAGTTTTTTTTGGCATGTAGTCCTATTAATAAGCTGATATTATAATGAGCATTCTTTTGAAAATTAAGCCTTTACTCCATTAAATCCAATAAAATGGAAATCATATTCTTCGAGGTCATAAATAATCCCTGATACACCCGGAATCGTGAAATTGGTCAACGGGTTCTTCACATTTCCATTGCGGGGTCCTTTGTAAGAGACTCCGATAAAATTGTGAATAGTAGGCAGGGGAAATCAATGAGGTCCGAGCGAGAGGCCTGTCTGCCGAACAGGCAGGCTTGAACCAGGGATGGTCAATGCAAGCATAAATGATCTGTGGGTCGCAGACCATGGATTAGGTCGCAGACCATGGATTAGGTCGCAGGCCATGCAGTAGAAATATGGTTTCAAAAAGCGCAACCACTGGGTAGTGGAGATTCCTTATCGAGGTCGGATGCAAAATCTTTTGAAACAGTAAATGATTGAAACCCGGAAGAGACACTCCCTTTCATTGCAATGTCACCTTCACCATAACCGGAATTGTTCATGTGCCCCCGAATGATTACAACATCATTGGCATTAATATTAACTGAGCCTCCGCTCCGTTCAAATGGTTGTTCGTTCACATGGCTATGAGCTAATATTCTCCTGTATATCAAATCACCTTTTTCAGAAATCACTTCCCACCAGTCAGCATATTGTTGACATCCTGTGTCCGGACTTTTTAAAGTAACAGAAAAATTATAATTACCTTCTTTCCCGGTGAAGCTAACCTTTTCTACTTTAGCAAATTTCGCTTTATCATTATTCAATTTTTCTTCAATTTCATTAGAATCACAAGCTGTATTAAACAGCAATATAAATACAATCAGAAAGGAGGACATGGTCTTCATAAATTAAGTTTTCCTCTTTATAACCCTTTATCGATGAAATAGTTTCTCAATTGCGGGTTCTACTAATGTATCATAAGCTTAGGCGAACAGTTACTGCAATAAGCTTCTCACGACCAACAACAAAACATTGTTTTCATTTTCTTTCGATCGATCAGAAATTCGTCGTAATTTTATTGACGGACGATCTCTTTGCCTATTCTTTTATAATTCAATAGCCCATTATAATGAAAACAAACCTGGTAGTATTCCTTATTCTAATACATGTTCTTTTTGGGTGCGGACCATCAGAACTTACCCTTATAAATAATAGTTCTTCTAACTATAATATTGTCATTCCAGATAAAGCAGAAAATTATGAAAATAAGTCAGCTAATGAGCTTCAGAAATACCTGCAACTGAACACCGGGGTTGTTTTACCAATTTTAATCGAAAGCCAATTATCATCAGATTACCGGATTTTAATTGGTAGTAATGATGCGAGTAAATCTTTGAATGCTCAGGAAAATGAGATCATCATCAAAACCATGGGGAACGATCTGATCATTTTGGGTGGGGACCCTAAATCAACGCTGTATGCAGTTTATACTTTTCTGGAAAACTATCTTGGATGTAGATATTATGCTCCAGATGCTGAGGTAGTTCCCAAAACTGATAAGGTCTCTGTTTCAAATGAAATTGACTACCGATACCTCCCTCCCATCACCACGCGAACGGTGCATTCAAAACTTTATTATGAAAACAATGATTTTGCCGATAAAAGAAAAACAACCTATAATGCATTTCCAGGATATGTTCCTTCGGCAAGAGTGCATACCTTTCATCGCTTTGTTCCAAGTGAAAAATATTATGAAAACCATCCCGAATACTACGCATTGCGAAATGGAAAAAGAATTCCTACTCAACTATGCCTGACGAATACAGAAGTGTTATCCATTGTAAAGGATACGGTAGCTTCATTGTTGCAGCAATTTCCGGAATCAGATGTTATATCGGTTAGTCAGGATGACAACCAGCAATATTGTCAATGTGAAGATTGTATGGCCATCAATGACAGGGAAGCATCACCGGTGGGGAGCGTCATTGAATTTGTAAATAAAATAGCTGAGGAGTTTCCCGATAAAACCATTTCAACCCTTGCCTATCAATATACCAGGACAGCGCCAAAGAACCTCCGTCCAAAAGAAAATGTACTGATCACCCTGTGTTCCATAGAATGTGATCGAAGCGCTCCTATTGCCGATAAATGCATTGAATTTGCCAATGATTTGATTGCCTGGGGTAAGCTAACGGATAATATTCGTATTTGGGATTATACGACACAGTTCACCAATTTCCTGGCGCCATTTCCAAATATTCATACCCTTCAACCCAATATTCAGCTTTTCAGAGACAACAACGCACAGTGGATTTTTGAACAGCACAGCAACAACCCAAGTGAGTTATTTGAATTACGGTCATACCTTACTGCCAAATTGTTATGGAACCCGGATATTGATCAGGACTCCATAGTTACGGATTTTCTACATGGATATTATGAGGAAGCGGCACCATTTATTCAAAATTATATCACGACCATCCATGAGGAAATTCAAAAAGATAAAGACTTTTTCCTCTTTCTCTATGGAGATCCTGCCCAGGGATTTGACTCATTTTTAAGGCCGGAATTGCTTAAGAAATATGATCATTGGTACGATGAAGCTGAAGACGCCGTCTCAGGAAAACCTGAAATTCTTCAAAGAGTGTTTAGGGCAAGGTTGAGCACAGACTATGCCATTTTGGAAGCATCCCGAAAAAACGACCCGAAAGCATTTTCTATGACTATTACAAGTCCGGATGGGCAAAAGGTTATACGCGATGAACTTAAAAAAAGGCTTGCAAAATTCAATAAAACCTGTGAAGATACTGGTATCACGTTGATGAATGAAATGCGATTTACTGTTGATGAATACCTCAGTTTCTATGAACATACTTTATCGAGGGCTATAGAAGAAAATATTGCTGTTGGCAAAAATGTTGAGCTTTTGACAAAACCTAAAAAGTATGCAGATGAAGAACCTCAAACTCTGACAGATGGAGCCTATGGAGGCGCCAATTTCTATGCTAACTGGCTGGGGTTTGAAGGGAATAACCTGGAAGCCATCATTGATTTGGAAGATGAAAGCAGGATCCACAAGATGTCCGGAGATTTTTTGCAAGTTGTTAACCACATTGTATTTTTCCCTACAGAAGTAAAGTATTATAGTTCTATTGACAGGAAGAATTACAAATATCTTGGAAATGTCAACAACAAAAGACCCTTGTCTAAAGACAGCAAAATTAATGACATTCAAAGTTTTGCGCTCACTTTCTCACCGGTGGTTGCAAGGTATATAAAGGTTGTCGCTAAAAATATGGGCACAGCGCCCTTGTGGCATCATGGAGCCGGCGGACCCAGTTGGATTTTTGTTGATGAGATATCTGTAAAATGATTTATAGGATGTATGATCAGTGAAACCATGATGTTTTGGAATTATCAGATAGCTTCTTTAAACACCCCCATCTCAGTTAAACAAATCAGCTATACTTACCTTCTTATGTATTCAAATTAAGCTTGGAATTCATTCCATTAGTTATAACTTTGTATATTATACAATGTATATATAAATGAAAGTTAAAAGCTTAGGTGAATTTGAGGAACTCGTCCTCCTGGCAGTATGCATTCTAGATGGGGAAGGGTATGGGATTTCAGTAAAACGTGAAGTCGAAAACCACTCCGGAAGGTCAATTTTACTTGGTGCAGTTCACATCACCCTTTACCGCTTACAAGATAAAGGATTACTTCAATCTAAATTGGGAGGGAATACTGGAAAAAGGGGTGACCGGAGGAAGCGACTTTTTAAAATTACAGAATCAGGTATGCGGCAATTGCGTGCCGCACAGGACGTTCGACAAAAAATGTGGCGATTAATTCCACAATTGAATCCAAGTATATAATGGCCGGCAATAAAAGACCTAAGACTCCTTCTATGGCTAATTGGCTTGCTAATCAGTTTATTAATGAGGCGCTTTTAGAAGAATTTTTTGGAGACCTTGAGGAAATCTTTCAGGACAGGATTTCAATAAAAGGAAAGGCCTATGCCAAACTGATGTATTGGGTAGATATGCTGCATTTACTCATAGGATTCACCTCCTTGCAACAGATTTTTAGAAATCAACATAATCCTACCATCATGTACAGACATTATTTTACAATTGCCGGCCGAAACCTAAGTCGAAACAAGTTAAATTCTCTAATAAACATTTTGGGCCTGGCCGTAGGTATGGGGGTTTGCCTGTTGATTTATCAATACGTGCATTTTGAAATGAGCTATGATAATTTTCATGCAAACGCACATAATATTTACCGTCTTACTCAAACTGATATTAGGAATGGGGAGAACCTTGGTGCCGGGGCCTACACAACCCATGCTCTTGGAGTTCAAGGGAAAGAAACTATCCCTGAGATCAAAGACTTTGTCCGGATTTGCCCTCAAAAATTAGGTCTTGTAGTTGCAAATGTTGAAGACAACATTATTTTTCAAGAAAACAAAATGTGGTACGTAGATCACAACTTTTTAGAATTTTTCAATTTCCCGCTGCGGTATGGAGATTGGGAATCGGCGCTTGGCGCTAAATATAATGTCGTGATTACTGAAGAGACAGCATATAGGTATTTTGGAAATGGAAACCCTATTGGAAAATCACTGAAGGTGAGTGGGGGTAAAAGTCTTAGTGGAATTTTTATAGTAACAGGGGTATTAAAAAAACTGCCTATTAATAGTCATTTGGAATTTGATTTATTGTTATCTATGGAATTTCTACTTGAAAATTGGCCATCGTACAAAGGTGGAGGTGGATGGGTAAATGCAGATTTTATAACCTACATTACTTTGGATGACAATGCCAACCCTGAGATAGTAGGCAAAAAGTATAATCATGCGATATCCGAACAAATTTCGTCCCGACTACATTTGGAAAGAAGAATTGGATTTCAAGCCATTTCTGATATTCATTTGAATTCTGATTATTTAAAAGGGGACCCGGCAAGTAATAAAGGAAATATGCAGGATGTGCATTTTTTTATAATTATCGCCATTTTCATTCTATTCATGGCTTGGGTCAATTATATCAATCTCTCCACTGCGCGCGCAATGGATCGGGCAAAAGAAGTAGGTGTCCGTAAATCGATAGGGGCTGTAAAAAATCAATTAATCAGTCAATTCATCATCGAATCTGCTTTGACCAACTTCATAGCTGCCATATTAGCGATTGGAATTGCCTACTTCATGTTACCTGTTTTGAGTAATATCATTGGAAAAGAGCTAGAATTAAATGTTGTTTTAAGCATTGAGTTTTGGGGATGGTTCTCCCTGGTAATTATTCTCGGTTCATTGCTCTCCGGACTCTATCCTGCATTTGTGTTATCTTCTTTCAAGCCTGTGCGTGTATTTAAATCAGCCAACACTACCCATAGAGGAGGATTCAGCTTGCGCAGAACACTGATTATATTTCAATTCCTGACATCTGTGCTCCTCATTTCAGGAACCTATCTGGTATATCAACAAATCACTTTCATGAAGAATAAGGATTTGGGCATTGACATGGAAAAGATACTGGTGCTAAATGGTCCCCGTGTAGTCTTGGAAAAATTAAAAGAGGAGGGGGTTACATTAGGTTCCAAATATCAAATTTTCAAGACCAAAGCAGCTGATTACCATTCCATTTCGAGTATATCTGCTACATATACTATTCCAGGTAAGGGGTACTTTTTCGGATCTACATTTATTAGAAAATTAGGCAATCCTGAAGATTCAGGCAAACCTGCGAGTGTTACAATAGTTGATACTGACTTTGCTGATACCTATGATTTGGAGTTCTTGGCAGAAAGGGATTATATTAAAGATTATTCTGCGTTAGAGCAAGTAATCATTAATGAAGAAGCACTTAAGGTATTTGAACTTGGTTCTGCGGAAGAAGCGTTGTATGAAAAATTAATCTGGGGTGGAGATACTATAGATGTAGTCGGTGTTGTAAAAAATGTGCATTGGAATTCACTTAGAGATGCCCATTCACCCATTCTATATTTTCTCGATAATGAATGGGGTGCATATTTCTCTTGCAAGATGAATTTATCTGATGTTCAGCCAACCATTGCACATATCGAATCCGCCTATCATGAAGTTTTTCCCAACGATCCATTTCACTATTTTTTCCTTGACGATGAGTTCAACAAACAGTATCAGTCTGATCTCCAATTTGGAAATCTATTTTCTGTATTTTCTGTTTTGGCCATATTCATTGCTTGTTAAGGTCTTTTTGCCCTCGTATCATATTCAACTACATTAAGGATCAAGGAGATTGGGATTAGAAAAGTATTTGGTGCCAGCGTTTCCAACCTTATGGTTTTGCTGTCTCGGGAATATATCGTGCTCCTTTTCATCGCAAACATTCTGGCCATTCCCGCAATTATATATTGGGGTAGTGCCTGGCTTGATAATTATGCTTTTAAAATAGGAATTGGAATTGACCTATTATTGATCCCAGGGCTTTTATTAATAATTATTTCTCTTTTAACAGTGAGCTATCGAACGTATGCTGCGGCCAAAACAAACCCTTCTAAATCTTTGAGAACGGAATGATAACTGGAATGATAGGCTGCATGACAAAATTCTTTCTATCTATAAAGGGCCTGGATATGATTTCTTTTTTTTTTTTTGGATTTCAATTCCAAAAGATACCTCTGAAATATTTATTAAATTGAGATACTTCGGTATAATGGACAAAAAGTAGGCTATTTTAGAGTCGATTGGTTCAAGTGGACAAAAAGGAGGCTGTTATTTTTCTAAAAATAATCATATTTTAAAATCTTCTTTAGCTTTGCAATGTCAGACTAAAC
>JAJRQT010000088.1 GCA_024280115.1 Bacteroidota bacterium
ATTGATAATCAATAGATTGAAAAAATTAGAATAAAAGCATAATAAAATATTTCAATTTCATTTGACTGCTTTCAAAATTTGGAACAAAAGTGAAAAACTCAGAATCAATTATTAGAGGTTCCCAATATAACATTTCAACTTTTTATGAGTCCGATAAAGTATTTATCTGCTCATGAAAAGGAATCTCCATATTATGTGCTGGTCGGCCAGTCCACCTTGTATGTTACTAATATACTGGCTCAAATCAGGGAACTGCTCATTCTCTTTGGAATCGGTATGCTGATGATTGCGGGTATAGGAGGTTGGTACCTCGCTCGCCGTGCCCTTAAACCTGTTTCTGAAATCACAAATACTGCAAGAACTCTCTCAGCATATCATCTTGACAAGCGCTTGCCTGAAAAAGGACAGGAAGATGAACTTGGTCAGTTGGTGCATACCTTCAATGAGATGATCGACCGCATTCAATCAGGTGTGTTGAGAATACAGCAATTTTCATCGGATGCTTCCCACGAACTGAGAACACCTTTAACCATTTTGCGAGGAGAAACCGAAATTGCCTTACGCAAGGAAAGATCCAAAGAGGAATATCAAAATGTTCTGGGGAGTTTGTTGGAAGAGGTTTTGAGAATGGAAAAAATAGTAGATGATATGTTGTTTTTTACCCGGGCTGATTCGGGGCATATCCCTCTTCAAAATATAAAGAGTAACCTGGTAGAATTGCTTGAGGAGATTATCCGGAAGATGCAGCCTTTGGCAAAAGAAAAAGCGATTAATATTACTTTTCATCCTGTGCAAAGTAATATCATTTATAAAATTGATCCTGGAAAATTTAGCCAGTTAATGTCAAACGTTTTGGATAATGCGGTAAAATATACAAATAAGGGTGGTAGTGTAAATGTGGATATTAAGCAATTAGACAAACACATCAGTATTGAGGTAAAGGATAATGGTATAGGCATTCCGGAGGAGGAGATCTCAAAAGTATTTGACCGGTTTTACCGGGTGGATAAATCGCGTAGTGGTGATAGTAGGAGCAATGGATTGGGATTGTCCATCTGCAAATGGATCGTAGAAGCCTATCAGGGTAATATTAAGATCAAAAGTGAGGAAGGAAGAGGAACAACGTTAGTTATTACCTTATCGGAATAATTTGTGCATTTTGGTTTAATCTCTCTCTTGTTTCCTATATGCTTTACCTTTAGCATTAGTACCTATTTTTATTTTCGTCACAGAAGTTCGGAGAAATTGGGTAGTAGATATGAACAATTATTTTTTAGCTCATAAAGATAACATTTCCAGCTCAAAATATTCACAAAATGAGCTGTATTTTCTATTAAAATGAG
Organism: Bacteroidota bacterium; assembly: GCA_024280115.1. Classification (GTDB taxonomy): domain Bacteria; phylum Bacteroidota; class Bacteroidia; order Cytophagales; family Cyclobacteriaceae; genus JAAUQL01. The sequence goes on from JAJRQT010000088.1 coordinate 1,344, forward strand.
CTACAACGGAAGTGGTATGCCAGAGAATGAGATTCCAAAAGTATTTGACAGGTTTTTCAAGGTGGGCAAATCGCGTAGTGGTGATAGTATGAACAATGGATTGGGATTGTCAATTTGCAAATGGATCGTAGAAGCCTATCAGGGTAATATTAAGATCGAAGTGTGGAAGGAAAAGGAACAACGTTAGTTATCACCTTACCGGGATAAATCCTGCCACTTGGAATTCATTTTTACATAGCAGGATTATTCAAATAATGTTTTTATTGTATTCATCGGTAGAAACATTTTCCCACTATCTGGTAAAATGATAAATCCATATTTTGTATAAAAATTTTCAGCATCCTTATCCAAGGGATCAACTATTACAGCAAATGAACCTATGGTTTTTGATATTTCAAAACTCCTTTTTAATGCATCAATTAGTAATAACTTACCAACTCCTTTTCCTTGAAATCGATTGTCAACAGCCAATCTTCCAAGTAATGTTGTCGGTACTGAAGAATGGAATTTTGGTAATTTCTTTTGAAGTTCACTAGGAATCAACTCTTGATAGATGCTTTTGTTCGATAAAGTATAATATCCTTTTAAGAGATTGGTTTCAATGTCGTTTATTACGAAACAAGCAGATAATTTTCTTTTAATATCTTGATTTGCTTGCTTGTGTAAATAATTGTCAAGCATTTCTTTACCACAAGAAAACTCTTTTTTTCGATGTTCAGGCTTCAGGTTTTCAGTTAATTGGCTCATTTATAAAAAAGAGCTTTGTATTCATTAGCTGCATCGGTAAGATTTTGATTTGGTTTACTTGAATTCGTAATTGCGTCAAAAAATATCTCACTATCTTTTTGAGATGCAATAATTCTTTCTCGTTCGGTTACAATTTCTTTTGCTCTTTCTTGTACCGTTAACACTATGAAATCGGTAAGACTTCTAAAACCACCAAGCCGAGCAGCTTTCTCAAAGAAAATTTTCTGCTCTTTTGGAAGACGAGTGTCAAATCTTGATTTTTCTTGATTTAATTCTTTAGCTTTCATAATTCAAATGTACGCTTTTATTCCGTACAACGCAAATCAATGTACGGTTATTTCCCGTAATAAAAATATACTGCAATTTATTCATATTTCTACTCAATCAATGCTAAGCTATGGATTATAAAACGATTTCAAATTTTGGAATTAATCAAATTGGCTTGAACCTACAAGAAAAAATCCATGAAGACCTGGTTCGCTCCAGTGCCTGTTTTATCATGAGAATCTAATTTATTTCCTATAAACATCAGAAATTTAAAACTCATTATCTCAAAATAGAATAGCCCATTTCCACAATATTAGGATAGTATATATATAGTTTTAGTGAAACTTGAAAAGGTTGACCGATAAGACTTTTTATTTAATCCCGTAACAAATTCCCAACAATGAAAATTTTACAATTAATTGCCCTGATAACCCTGCTTTTTTCATGCAATAAACAGCAAAATTCAGGGACTGTCCTGAATGTGAAGAATGAAGGCTTTTACATAGACATCCCATTTACTCAGGAATATCACGAGGGATTTATTGTCGATGAAAATGAAAGAAACGCCAATGACGTCAGGGCTATTCAACCTGATGGGAATGGTAATATCTGGATCGCAACAAAGCATGGCGTTTATATGAAAAAACCGGACAGCCGTCAATGGGGATTGGTGATTACCGGTTCTGATCAGGGACCTGCTTATGATATAAAAGTCGATGAAGGTGGAGCCGTTTGGATGGCTACATGGAATGGTGTCTTTGCCAGTAAGGCAGGAAAAGTTGAGAAAATGGATGGGCCAAAACCTCCGCTGGCTAAAGTAGTTGTCGCGGAAGAAGGGATATACGCATTGGGGCCGTTTGGAATATGGTTGTATCAGAATAATAATTGGCAGAAAAAAAACTATAATACCGGAAGAAGTATGCGTGCCGCTGTGTCAGATGGCAATGAAGGTCTTTGGGTAGGAACAGATGTAGGGCTTTTTCATTGCAATGATGAAAAGACAACGACCTATCGGGGAAATGATGACCTGATCAGCGCTTATGTGCATGGCTTGGATTTCAGTGATCAGGGAGATTTGTGGATTGGAAGTTTGGGCGGTGTTGCTATTCGGAATGCGTCCGGGAAAATTGGTGAAAAGTTGCCGGAGGATGGGATCACCAATGCCTGGGTCAATGTCGTCAAAAGATCTCCGGACGGAACTATGTGGGTAGGCACGAATTACGGCATTACCCGATTCACTCCCGAAAAAGATGAATATTCGGTGCGCTTGAGCAGACGCTGGTTGATGTCGGATGAAGTCAGAGATATCGCCTTTGATAGCGAGTGTAATGCCTGGATTGCTACAGCGAATGGCGTTAGCGCCATCAAAAAAAGAGAAATGACACTGGCACAGAAAGCTGATTATTTTTATAAAAAGCTCATTCAGCGCCATGTGCGTGAACCTTGGATTGTCAATCGATTTAGACTGAATGTGCCCGGCGACACTACAACAATTGAGCAAAGCGATGATGACAATGACGGCGAATATACGAGCATGTATCTCGCCATGGAGTCATTTCGATATGCTGCGACAAAAAATCCGGAAGCAAAAGAACGCGCCAAAAAGGCTTTTGACTTTCTGCACTATTTACGGGAAGTAACAGAGATAGATGGTTTTTTCGCCAGGACGATCATTCCGGTTTCCTGGGAAAAATCACATGACATGAACCGCACCTATACGCCCCAGGAATTGGCCGAAGCTTTCATCAATAACCCAAGACAAAAGCCGGTGGAGGTACGGTGGCATTTATCAAAAGATGGGAAATGGATGTGGAAAGGTGATACGAGTAGCGATGAGCTCGACGGACATTTATTTGGCTACTATTGCTATTATACTTTCGTTGCCGATGATGAGGAAAAAGAACGGGTAGCGCATCATTTTAGCAAAATCATGGATCACCTTATGAGGAATGATTTCAACCTGACCGGGGTGGACGGCACACATACGAAGTGGGGTGTATGGTCTCCGATTATATTAAATCATGATCCTGAATGGGCACCTGAAATGGCATTGAATTCACTGGAGTTGCTTTCATTTTTAAAGTTTACATATCAAATCACTGGAGATGAAAAGTATGAAAAAGCTTATCTGAAACTAATCAATGAAGATGGATATTTAGAGAATGCAAAAATGCTACATGACATCAATCCTTCATTTGAAACATATTTTGATATTTACCTGGCACTTTATGTCTATCCTCCTTTATTGAAGTATGAAAATGATCCGGCGTTGAAAAAAGAATATAAAACCCATATGGATGAGTGGTTTGAGAAATACAAGGAAACCAGTAGTCCTTTTCTTAATTTCACCTATAACTACCTGGCCGGAGGGAGTGATGAATTGGAGACTTCCATATTTTTCCTGAAAGATGCACCGCTAGACCTGGTAGATTGGCAGTTTGACAATGGAAGGCGGGAAGACCTACAAGTGGTTCGCAAACCAATTCTGGAAACTTTACAGGTAGATGAGCTGAGGCCTCCAAGCGAATACCGCACCATGCGCTGGGATAGAAATCCGTATGTGGCCAAAGATGGAAATCCGGCACAGGAACGCGACCCTGTCTATTGGCTGTTGCCCTATTGGATGGGAAGGTATCTGGAATTGATAAAAAATACAAATCAATAGAACATTAGAATGATAGAACAATTGAATAATAGAATTTATATCAGCAGCAAGTTCTTAATTCTGATTTCAAATGTTCGAATGTTCTTAATTCATTTTTCATCTGGCCTAAGAGTTTTAAAAATATTTGATACTGAACAATTTAAAAGTAAAGAAACATGAAAACAAAACAACAACTTTTAAACCTCATCATTGCCGGGATGGCGCTGGGAACAGCCTGGGCGATTCGGGGTCAGTTTGGTCATGAGCAGGGCGCTGCCTGGGCAGGGGCCATCGGGGCAATCAGCATTATTTTGATCGCTAAAAGAGCTGATTGGTATTCCAAATTGTTTAAAGCGACACTTGCCGCAGCTATAGGCTGGGGTTTGGGCGGAATGATGAGCTATGGCCGAGTTGTCGGTTATGGACGAGGCACAGATTTCGTCAATGTTTATTACGGGCTTTTAATGCTTTTTGTGATTGGTGGCCTTTACGGATTTATCGGTGGCGGATTGCTTGGATTAACACTGACTGATTCTGTTAAAAATAAAGTGAAATGGCCATTATTATTGATTGGAATGACTGCCGGAGGAATCATCACTTATTTTTTCGTCATCATGCAATGGGAATGGTTCATGACACCCCCCAGATCTGAAGTATGGGCAGTATGCCTCGGTATGGCTTTTTTCATGATTTGGTTTCTAATAAACAACAAGTATAACTCAGCGATAAGGGTTGCGGTTTTTTCAGGTTTAGGAGGAGGCTTTGGATTTGCCTTTGGTCATTTTCTACAAGTGTTGGGAAATACTTTCGAGGTCCAGTTTAATATGTGGAATGTGATGGAATATTCGCTTGGCTTTTTTGGCGGATTAGGAATGGCATATGGGACTTTCACATCCGAGTGGGAAAAGACGGAACCGGCACAAATTAAATCCTCCAATTTTATACCAATACTTTTAGGTGTTTTGTTTATCCCATTTGTGGTTTGGCAGCAATCTTTTGTAGTGGAAGAATTGCAAAAAACATATGCAAGCCTGGTTTCAGGGGACTCAGCAACTGTGGCTAATTTCATTCAAATTATTGCTTTTTTACTTATAATTTTCCAGGCGGGCTTTGTATTAATTAAATATCATTTCCAGAAAAAAGACAAGCTGGTACAATATTCAGAGACAGAGGTTAAGACCTTTTTTATAAGCCTTTTTGGAATTTACATTATATACAGCCTGCTTAGAACCGGAGCTTTTATTAGTGTTTATAGAATTGAGCAATACCTGTATATTGTCAATTTTGCTTTGATATTATTTGTATTGCCGAGGTTAAATCCGGTTTTTGAGTCAAGAGGTATTGATACAAAAAAATGGAGCAAATACTTTTTATTTGTCATAATTTTCATAGGGATTTTAGCGATAATTGCAATCAATATTCATGGTGAAGCTTCCGGATCGCACAAGCGATTTGAATTTTAAATTAACAGGGTTTCAAATATAAATTACTCACGAAAATATGAAAAAGGTAGCGGTAGTCGGTTTTGGTTTTATGGGTATGACCCACACCATCAATATTCTGAAGAACGATGATCTTAAATTAGTTGCGATCGTCGATAAAGATCTGGAAGGCATCGAAGATAAACTTTCTTCAGATAGTGGTAATTTTTCCACAGGAAATATAGACCCCCAGGTGTTGAAATCGATAAAAAAGTATAGAGATATTGATGATTGTCTGAAAAATGAGCAACTGGATGCTATACACATTTGCGTACATACGAACCTGCATTTTGAGCTGGCTAAAAGAGCCTTATCCGCCGGCCTGAATGTGTTCCTGGAAAAACCGATGACACTTGATGTGAATGAGGGGCAGGTATTGATCGACCTGGCATCGAAAAATAATTGTATTTTCATGGTAGGACATGTACTTCGTTTTATGTCTCCCTATCTACAACTTAAGAAATGGATAGATGAAGGGACCTATGGTAAAATTAAGTTTTTATCCATGTCGAGATTTTCCGGCGTGCCATCATGGGGTCAATGGAAGGAGAAGCAAAAATCATTCGGTTCATCGGGGGGTGCGCTTTTCGATCTGTTAATTCACGATATTGATTTTGTGAATTATTTATTCGGCACCCCGGATAATATTAAAAGTGATTATTTACCTGGCGCATTGAGCGAATATGATTACATCAGCGCTTTGTGGACTTATAATGAAAAGGATATAAAAGTGAAAGTAGAGGGGGGAAATACGTTCCATAGCAGTTTCCCATTTCAAGCTGGGTATATGGCAAATTTCGAAAACGCCAGTGTTGTCTATACGACGCTTAAACCAGATGTCATTCAGGTGGCGAATAATGAAGAAATCAATGAAATACCGGCAGAAGAAGCCCGCCTGCCAGCGAGGCAGGGAGGAGATGGTTTTTATAATGAAATTGCTTATTTCACAAAGTGCATGATTCAAAATAAAAAGCCTGATAAGTGCACACCGGAATCCTCGCTGGAGACGATTAGGATTTGTTATGAACATGTTAATGGAGAATGAGAGAATGATGTAATACGATAATGATAGAATGAAAGAATAAGAAATAAGGAATAATGGAATAAGAAATAAGAAATTAAGGAATAATGGAATAAGAAATAATGGCCCGATGACTATTGAATATAACAAATTATATTTTTATCAGGATTAGATTCCCCTCCTTTGAGGGGTTAGGGGTGGGTTTTTGAGAAAAGTAGTGCATTTAAAAATCATAAACTAATGCCTCTATATTAATAAGGAATAGAAAATAGGAAATATGAAAAATTAAATTTCACTCTGGACTTCTTATAAAAAACATAGAACAATAAAAATACACATAAAATGAAAGAAGATTTAGCAGTAAACGGTGGCCCTAAAACACTCAATAAGGACTTTAACTGGCCGATATTTGATGATGAAGATATAAATGCGGTCGCGGAAATTACTCGCTCAGGAGCATGGGGAAATCCTGACTGTGCAGGGCTGGTGGAGCAATTTGAAAAGGAGTATGCAACATTCTGTGGAAGCAAATACGCCCTCACTTGTGTGAATGGTTCAGTAGCGCTCAGACTTGCACTGATTGCATGTGGTGTAAAACCGGGAGATGAGGTGATCGTGCCGCCCTATACTTTTATTGCTACCGCCTCCATTGTTTTGGAAGCCAACTGTGTTCCGGTGTTCGTGGATATTGACCCTGATACGTATAACATCGATCCTGCCGAGATTGAGAAAGCAATTACCGGAAAAACCAAAGTGATCATGCCGGTACATTTTGCAGGACAGGCTTGTGATATGGATGCCATCATGGAGATAGCGGCAAAAAATGAATTAAGAGTCATCGAAGATGCTGCTCACGCCCACGGTGGTGAATACAAAGGGAAAAAGCTTGGCAGTATTGGAGATGCAGGATGTTTCAGCTTTCAGTCATCAAAAAACCTTACCAGCGGAGAAGGCGGAATAGTTGTCACCGATGATGAAGAACTTTACGATATGATGAATTCCCTCAGAAACGTAGGAAGAATAAAAGGAGGGCAATGGTATGAACATCATAACCTGGGCTGTAATTACCGTATAACCCAACTTCAGGCGGCCTTGCTATCCAAACAACTAAGCCGTTTGGAAGAGCAGACTCAAAAGCGGGATGGGAATGGTATTTATCTCAGTGCCCTACTTGAACAGATCGATGGCATCAGTCCATTAAAAAGAGGAGATGGGGTCACATTGCATACGAACCATATTTACATTTTTAAATACGATAAATCTAAATTTAATAATCTATCGAAACGGGATTTCGCGGAAATGCTCGCTGCGGAAGGAGTGCCATCATTCATGGGATATCCGGAACCCTTGTACAAACAACCATTATTCCAGGAAAAGAATTTCCTTTGCTATGCGATCCCGGAGTACGTAGACTATACAAATGTATCTTGTCCTGAAACCGAAAAAGCTTGTTATCAAGATGCCGTATGGATCATGCAAAATACAATGCTGGGAACAAGAGAGGATATGGATTTAATCGCTGCTGCAATTATAAAAATACAAAAAGCGGTTTGAGAATAGAGACAATTAACAATAACGTCCAAAAGGATTGGAAGACAGAAGTCGGGAGGACACATAAGGGTCGATAGTTTGTTTAATTGTCCAATACTTTTTTATTAATTCAATAAAACACTAAATAAATTTTTTATGAAAATCCACAAAACTTTTAAGTTGACCTATTCAATTTTTGTGTTCCTTTTTTCATTGTCTTTTATAAGCTTTGGGCAGCAGAAACAAAACGAAGCTCGTGACGGAAAACTTCTAAGAGGTGAATTATGGCAAAAATATGAGGTTCCTGACAAAGCGGATTTTTATGTGGCGGAAATTGGTAATGACAATTGGTCGGGCACGCTGGCTGCTCCAAATTCAGAAGGAACTGACGGTCCGTTTGCTACTATTCAAAAGGCACAGGAAGCTGTAAGGATTTTGAAATCAGAGGTCTATAAGCCCAAAGATCCACCGGTTGAAACACGTTGGATCGGTTCTCCTCATCCGTTTGGTAAGGGAAAGGATATTTTGGTTTTGATACGTGATGGATTTTATCCGCTGGATGAACCCTTGATTTTTTCAGCAAAAGATGGTGGTGAGCGGGTGGAGACCAACCTCCCAACAGGAGCATTTGAATACCATAAACTTAAAGATCACTATGTAACCTACGCTGCTTATCCGGGAGAAAGGGCGATTATTTCCAGCGGTAAAAAGGTGAATACATGGAAGAAGAAGCGCAACTATTGGGTTGCGAATATTACCGGATTTAATGTATCGATGCTTGTAGTAAATGGCAAAAAGCAGGTGCTTGCACGCACACCGAACGAAGGATACTTTATTCCTCCAAAAATATCCGAAAGCACAGATATGCTGTACTTCAATCCCGGCGAATTGAAATCATGGAAAAATATGGAAAATAACCGTGTTCACATGTTGCTCAGATGGCACCATGGGGCAAATTCCTTTTCTGAAATTGATGAAAAAAAAAGAGTTGCAAAGCTGGCTACCCCCCAGGATGGTGTGGTAATCGTCCCTCCACGGTACTATGTTGAAAATGTTAAAGCCTTGATGGATGTTCCAGGAGAATGGTACTACGACCAGAAAACTCATGAGCTTAGCTACATCCCGCCAATGGAAATAGAAGATGTAAATGAAGTAGTTGTCTCTGCGCCGCAATTGCAGGAACTCTTGATTGTAAAAGGTGAACAGGGAACACCTGTGAGAAATCTACGTTTTTACGGATTGACATTTGAAGGTGTTTTGTCCGGAAAATCAGCAATTAATTTCGGATATGCGCATGCCAATGAATTTATCGACAATGAATTAAGGGCAGCCTCAGGTACTGGAATTTCATTGGCCACGGGATGTTATCAAACGAAAATACTGAGCAATAAAATTCATGGAGTTGACAACATGGCAATTTATATCAATGGCCCGGAAGTACCTGTTTCAGGAAAAGATATCTTAAGGGAAACATTGATTTCATACAACCACATTTCCAATTGCGGAGGTACGAACATCCATGCAGCGTTTTCGATATTTACGACAATTTCTCATAATTATATAACTAAAACCCGTGGCAGATATGCCATTTCAGTAGGAGGGTGGCACAATCTGGAGGAAGCCATCGACGGAGCCTATACTGTTGAATACAATCATCTCGATGATGTGCAAAAAGATGCTGATGATTCCGGAGCCATCAAAACTGCCGGAACTACTTTTAACTCAGTTGTACAAAAGAACCTAATTCATGGAGTTAATGCTGGTTTTTTTAATGATAACGTTGGATTTTGGTTCGACAACATGTCACTCGGTTGGGTGGCAAGAGATAATATTTTCTATAGTCTGGAACAGGGAGAAATGAAGCTTTGCGCAGCAAATCTGGTCGATAATTTATATGTAAATAATTATGTAATCAAGGCTCCGGTAAACGCACCGGAAACATTCGTAAGCGGTGAGCCCAATTTTAAATTCTGTGATTTGCAAATCCATAGTGCGGATCTCAACACTCGTGGTAATACGGCTTCCGGGAGTAATCTAAATATAAGCGCAGTGGTGTTGAATGAGGGATCGACAGGGATAGCCCCGGTCCCATTATACCTCGATGGTAAAATTTTCGAAACCAAAGATGTACCGGTAATTCATAACAACTCAGTTCAGGTTGAATTTGATCTGAGGTTGTTTGATGCGGGATTGCATCAACTGGCCATAGGAAGCACAAATTATCAGGAAATAAAAATAGAAGGTTCAAAGCCTTCTGTGGTATTTGAGGAATTAAAATTATCAGATTACCGGGTTTTGAAGGGAGAGAAGGTACGGGTTGAAGCAACCGCAAAGAATTTAAAAAAGGATGCACAAAGTATTAAGGCCGAACTATTTGTTGGGAGTACATTGGTTGAAAACAAAACGATCGATCTTGCATCAGGTGAAACAAAAAATGTGGTATTTGAAATTGCACCGGAGTCGGGAACGCATCAAATCAGAATTGGAAATAGCAATGTGGCCACGCTGACTGTGCAGGATTTTACTGTTATCGATATTGTTAACAGCGATCTTTCGGAATATTGTTCGGCCAAAGCCAAACCTTTTGAAATCAATGCAGATAAAAAACAAAATAAATTTAGAATCAAAGCCGCCGGTTCCGACTTCTATCACGCAGAGGATTCCTATGCTTCAGTATTTCTTAAAAAGCTTAAAGGAGATTTTGTGGCTACAGTTAAAATAAAGCAATTTGGAGAGCGAACCCACGAATGGTTCAGAGCAGGACTTTTTGCAAGGAATGATATCACTCAAAGTTTTGATACAAAGCCCGGAAGCAAGGGATCTTTTCTTATGTTTGGAACTCCTGGCCGGGCGGGCATTAATTATGATGAATTTGCCAATGGATGTATGCACAAGGCAAATAGCCAGAATTTGCCCGAAAATGTCGCATTTCCATATTGGCTTAAACTGGAACGTCATGGCAATTATTTCGTGGGTTACATCAGTTTGGATGGTGAAACATGGATTAATGAAAAGCGATCTGACATCCCCGGACTGGCAGAGGCAATTGATTTAGGCTTGGCTGCCGGCGCTCCTGACCAGGTGCCATATTGGGTGGAGTTTGTTGATTGGTCAGTAAAAGTTGCGAAATAAATGTATATCCTGGCCGTAGGTTAAGCGAAGCGGTCCTACGGCCAATAATACCCAATATGGTCGTAGGTTAAGCACAGCGGTCCTACGACCAAATGAAATAAATTTGTTGAAAACTAATTAAATCGGATATTGCAGTCTATGGTCGTAGCGGACGCTACGACCAGGTAAAAGTAATTTTTTAATTGTATATGAAAAAGTTGTTTCCACTCCATGGAATAGTTACAGTATTAAATACACCATTTACTCAAAATGATGAGGTTGATTATAAAGCATTGGTGTGGAATGTTGAAGAAGCATTGTTGGCAGGTGTAGCCGGATTTCTTGTTCCGGCCATGGCTTCTGAAGTTCATAAACTGACCCTTGACGAGAGGTTGACAATGGTTGAAAGTGTGCTTCAAACTGTCAATGGGAAAGTCCCCGTTTTTGCCGGAACCGGCGGTGCTGACATAGATGAATCCATAAAAATTTTAAAATCCTATCTCGATTTGGGATGCCGTCATGTACTAGTTCAATTGCCTTATTATACAGATAGAAAGTTTAAAAAAAATTTCCTTCGGCTCGCCGCGCTTGATCCCGAGGTGATTATGCTACAGGATTGGGACCCTACTGGATATGGACTGAATGATGGATTGCTGATAGATTTATTTGAAACTGTTCCATCGTTTAGATGCCTGAAAATAGAAACGGCTCCTGCAGGTCCGAAATACTCGCGAATGATGAAGCATACAAGAGGCAAATTGAATGTGAGTGGAGGTTGGGCTGTTACCCAAATGATCGAAGGATTGAAACGTGGTGTTCATGCTTTTATGCCAACGGGAATGCATTGGATTTATACTAAAATATTCAACTATTTCCAGGAAGGTGAAGTGCAAAAAGCAGAGGCACTTTTTAGTGAAATTATACCTGTACTGGCATTCTCAAATCAACACCTCGATATTTCTATTCATTTCTACAAAATGCTGCTTTGGAAGCAGGGTATATATCCAACACCAAATGTACGCGAGCCTATTATTCCTTTTGATGAATATCATCAGGAAATGGCCGATTTACTCATTCCAAAAGTGATGGAGATTGAAGATCGAATTAAAAAAGGATTAAAAAAATGGTAGTATCAATTGAAATAGAAAAGCAAGATTTATCATATCTACGGCAAGAATAGCCTAAATACCGCAAGTTTAGCGAGTCCTAACTTGTGGTTAAAAATCCTGCAAGTTTTCAACTTGCAATCCATGATATTAAAAGAAAGCATTGAAGAAAACACTAATAAATAAGTCATGAAATACATATTAATTGTATTCATATTTATAATTGATACAATTCCATTACAAGCACAGATCCAGCTAAGACCATTGCCAAAAGATGGATTTGAACAAAGAATTCAAGACTATGTTGACAGTCTGCCATTGGTTGATTCACATGAGCATCTGATGGTTGAGGAGGGAGTTAAAAACTGGAATCCTTTGGATTTTATGTTGTTGCTCCATCATTATGCAGACGATGATATTAAGTCTGCCGGTATGAGTAAACCTCAGTTTGCAGAACTCCTGACAGATAAGTATTCCGTTAAGGAAAAATGGGAAATCCTAAAACCTTTTTGGGAGGCATCCAAAAATACAGCTTATGGTAGAGTTGTACTGTTGACTATTGATGAATTGTATGGAATTAAAGATCTGACCGGCGAGACCGTTGAGGAATTGTCGAGACAAATCAAGAAATCTTATGAGACGCCATGGTATGATTATGTGCTTAAGGAGCGGGCAAAAATCAGATACGCCATAATGGATGTAGGAAGCGGTCGCAGGAAGGATGATATGTTCAGGTATGTCGAAAAGTTCGACCGTTTCATAAGGATAGATTCCAAAGAAAACTTGTTGTCAATAGGCCGGGATTTTAACAAAGATCTCGCGACACTTGATTCCTTTGTCTCTGTGCTTGAAGATGCTTTTCAGCAAGCCTTGGACAGAGACATTGTGGGTGTGAAGTCCGCCCTGGCATATCACAGGATCTTGAATTATGAAAATGTACATATAGAAAAAGCCGAAGAAGTTTATAATAAGATTATGAATAGTTCAACGGAAAAAATTTTTGATTTTAATGAGGTGAAAGCATTGCAGGATTACATGATGCACCGGATCATCGGTTTGGCCAGAAAGCATAATCTTCCCATGCAAATTCATACAGGACTGCAGGCGGGTGACGGCAATTATATTTCCAATTCCAATCCAGCGCTTTTAACTAATTTGTTTTTGGAATACAGGGATGTCAAATTCGTACTTTTCCATGGTGGCTACCCCTATGGAGGAGAGCTATCGGCCCTTGCCAAGAACTTTAGAAATGTATATATCGATTTATGCTGGACCTATATCATTTCACCTTCTTACAGCGAGCGATATCTGCATGAATGGCTGGAGACTGTACCGGCAAATAAAATAATGGCTTTTGGTGGGGATTATCACAATGTAGAAAACACATTCGGACACTCATTGATGGCGAGAATGGTAGTTTCTAAAGTTTTAATTGAAAAAGTGAAAACCGGTTATCTGACCGAGGAGGAAGCCAAACAAATAGCTGAACGATTACTCTATAAAAATGCATTGGAATTGTTCCAGATTAAGTGATTTATTTTAAGCTTAAGAGATGACCATTAGGCAGTGAAATTATCCTTAATCTTTACGACCTTTGAATAGGACATAATAGGAAACATATATTTTAATTTCGCAAAAGAATACCTCACGCCAATAATTCCAAATAGATAATTTCCATATTTTTAATATATTTCGGGTTGATATGAACTCAATTCAATGACTACTAATACTTCATTGTTAATACAAAAACTGGAAGGTATTATAAATGCCAATCTTCTAAATGAACAATTTGGTGTTGAAGAATTAGCAAATAGTTTTGGTGTCAGTCGATCTCAACTTCACCGGAAGCTCAAGGCTGCTACCGGCCAATCATTAAGTGCATTTATAAGGGAATATCGACTTAATGTGGCTTTTGAGCTCTTGAATAATGAAGAAATCACAGCTTCAGAAGCAGCATATAAGGTTGGATTTGGAAGCGCTACTTATTTCAGCAAATCATTCAAAGATTTTTTTGGTTTAGCTCCCAGTGAAGTGATCCGGAAGAAAAATGAAGGTGAAAAAATTGTTTTAAAGCAATTTGGCAATTCTAAGACGATCTATTCAAAGCGCTTGTTTGCCGGGCTTTTTATTGGAATTTTAGTAATTTCAACCATAATCTATTTTTCCTTTGGTCATAAGTCGATGGCCATAAACAACATCCCTGAAAACAAATCCATTGCTGTGTTTCCTTTTGACAACCGGAGTGGGAATCCCGAAAACCTTTATTTCACTGATGGAGTTACAGATGCCATTACACGTCAATTATCTCATCTCCAGGACGTAAGAGTAGTTCCTCGATCGACAATTGAACATTATATAAAAGATGATAAATCCATTGAACAATTGGTAGATGATTTCAATATCTCCTACATTCTCCGAGGGAGTGTTCAAAGGGTGAAAAATACTGTACGAATAGAAGTGCAATTGACCAATCCCATCTCTCAAAATCAGGTTTGGGCAAATTACTACGACAGGGAAATTGATGGTATCTTTTTTATTCAAAATGAAATTGCCGAAAGAGTTGCCTCTGCGTTAAAAACGGAATTGACAATACTGGAGGTTTCAGACCAAAATATTGGCTATACAAAAAATATAGAAGCTTATGACCTGTACCTGAAAGGTGTGTTCGAATACAGAACTTATACAAGAAAAGGGAATCAACTTGCAATTAAATACTTGACAAAGGCAATCTTGCTGGATCCGGACTTTGCCCTGGCGCACGCCTACCTGGCACATTCAATTTTAGCGCAAGGTTCAATGGCAGGGTCCAAATTACGTGCGATAGATGCATTTGCACAATCTTTTGGTTCAAACGAAAAGGCACTGAAACTCGCTCCGGATTTGCCAGAGGCACTATTATACAAAGGGTTCTATCTATTGTACAATAATTGGGACTTTCAAAATGCCGGAGAAGTTTATCGTAAGGCAATAAAAAATAAGAATCCTGATGCTTTTGCACTCTATTCCGACTATCTACATTTTATTAAAAAACATAAAGAAGCGGCTGAAATAGCTAAAGAATTAGAACAAAAAGAGCCCTTTTATCCAAACACCAGAATGATTCTTGCACACTATTACGAAGGAGATATTGAAGAAGCTATCGCTTTTGCTGAATCCAGACTAAAAATTCTGAATAACTATTATACCCTTGACAACTATGGGTTTGTACTTTTAAATACAGGGGAATATGAACAGGCGATTTCAGTTTTTAATATGATTTTTAAAATCGAAAATTTCAGATACCCTAGAATATTAGGATGGCTTGGTGCTGCATACGCAAGGTCGGGTCAAAGAGAGAAGGCACTATCCATATTGAATGAATTAAAAGAAATTAAGAAAAAAACTTCGGCAGGTTCACCATGTTTTTTTATAGGGGTAATTTATGCCGCATTAGACAAAGATGTTGAAGCGCTTCAATGGCTTGAAAAAGCGGTTGAAGATCATGAAATGGAAGTGCCGTGGCTGATCACGGAACCTCAACTTTTCGATTTACACAAAAAGCCAATATTCCAGGAGCTTGTCCAAAATATAGGCTTCCCTGAGTGGGTTGAAAACTGATTTCTCAACATTTTTTAAAGCTTTCTCAACATAATTTAAAGGAAATCAATTTTTTTTAACATCAATACAACCTGTGCGTTTGGTGGTGCTTTGGCAAATTATCGACCTTTATAAGGTGTTTTTAGAATATCATTTATGTATTGCGATGATTATCAAAAAGCACTAAACTCCATATAATAGAGAGTATCGAAATATTGCTTCAATCATTTATTAATCAATAAATTCTACAATCATGAAAACTAAAACCATATTTACCGTAATCATTTTACTTATCGTTGGTTTAGCTGCATTTAGGTCAAATGAAAAATCAACAAAAGTTGATATTATCAAAGAGGAATTTCCAGAAGCACAGGCCGAACTTTCAAAAGTGATGGATGCTATTGAGGCTAGCATAAGAACTAAAGATGCCGACAAACTCATCTCTTTTCATGTGTATGGGCCAAAGTTCACAGAATTCAGGGATGGAGCACCGCGTTTTGGGGCTGAGGAAAATGAAGTTTATGAAAGGGGATTTGTCTCTGCAATCACTGGAGTTTATAAATGGGACTGGGAAGATTTGAAAATAGATGTATTTGGAGATGTGGCCAACGTCACATTCCATGCGAATTTTCAACCAATCGTAGGTCAAGATACAATGAAAACTACAGGTCAGGTTACTTTGTTGTTTGTAAAATACAAAGGAGATTGGAAAATTACCCATGAACACTTTTCACCACTCATCCCAACTACCAATTAATCGAAGTGGGCCGACTGGATTGCTGCAGTTTACCTCTGTTGTATTCTGTGGCACTTCTATCTGATTTATTCTTATGTAAATCCTTCAGAATCGATAGCAAATATATTGACAAAAATCCCGGTTCATCCGATAATTATATTTGACCAACTACTCTCCGGAAGCCGGAAGAAAAATACATCCGCCAAAGATTGTTAATAATCAGGACGATTGATAGATACACATTATATCGTAAATAAATTTATTCAATTTTAAAGAAATGAAAAACTTCCTCTTTATCAAATCCTTGTTTTTGTTAATTATCCTTTCTCACTGCTCAATAAACCCTGAACCGGGAACACCTGACCATATAAAATATGTCACTTCAAAAGTTGATGATAGTCGTTTACTAGCTGCTGATGATATTTCGGAAGACTGGCTCACTTATGGGCGAAATTATCAGGAAGATCGATATAGTCCATTAAATCAAATCAATAAATCAAACGTGAACGAACTGGGTTTGGCATGGAGTATAGACCTGAAATCAAAAAGAGGAATTGAAGCAACACCAATTGTTATTGATGGCATTATGTATTTCACCGGCCCTTGGAGTGTGGTATATGCAGTTGATGCAAGAAAGGGCGAAGTGCTTTGGATCTTTGATCCCGATATTCTACGTAAATATGGAGAAAAAGGATGTTGTGGAGTGGTTAATCGTGGAGTAGCTATTTATAAAGGGAGATTATTTCTTGGAGCATTTGACGGGAGGTTAATTGCTATTAATGCAGTAAATGGTAAAAAGATATGGGAGGTTATGACAGTTGATCAAAGCAAAGGTTATACAATAACAGGAGCTCTTCGAATAATAAAAGGAAAAGTAATCATTGGCAATGGAGGTGCAGAATATGGCGTAAGAGGTTATATAACGGCATATGATGCTATAAGTGGAAAACAGCATTGGAGATTTTATACCGTCCCCGGTAACCCTGAAAATGGTTTTGAATCAGAAGCAATGGAAGTAGCAGCCAAAACCTGGAATGGTGAATGGTGGAAATATGGGGGAGGAGGAACAGCTTGGGATGCGATAGTGTATGATCCAGAGTTAAATCAATTATATATTGGAACGGGTAACGGCTCACCTTGGAATAGAAAAATAAGAAGTCCCGGAGGAGGAGATAATTTATACCTTTCTTCAATAATCTCGTTAAATCCTGACAATGGAGAATTGATTTGGTATTATCAGACGACTCCAGGTGACTCTTGGGATTATACTGCCACGCAGCCAATCATCTTAGCAGATTTAGAAATTAAAGATGAAAAGAGAAAGGTATTGATGCAGGCTCCTAAAAATGGCTTTTTCTATGTCATTGACAGAACAAATGGAGATTTCATTTCGGCTGAACCATTTGTATATACAAATTGGGCAAAGAAAATTGATTATGAATCAGGCCGCCCGGTTGAAACTCCTTTTGCCAGATACACAGATATAAATGCTTATATTTCCCCTCATCCTATAGGTGCACATACTTGGCATCCTATGGCGTATAACAAATCAACCGGCTTGGTATATATTCCTGCAAGAGAAGGATCGAGCCTGTATGGACAAGATATAAACTTTGAATTTACGGATGATGGAAGATCCTGGAATACGGGTACAGGCTATGATGCAAAAAGTCCGGTATCTCAAGATTCATTGATTCCTATGGAAGTTGGAAAGTTAATAGCATGGGATCCTGTAAAGCAACAAGAAGTATGGAGTGTAACACATCAATCCTCTTATAATGGGGGAGTACTATCTACTAAGGAATTGGTTTTTCAAGGAACCGGGGCAGGAGATTTTGTTGCCTACGATGCATTAAATGGAGATCAGGTATGGTCCTATCCTCTTCAGACAGGAATTGTTGCTCCTCCAATAACTTACATGATAGATGGAGTTCAATATATTACGCTCCTTGCAGGTTGGGGAGGAGGATTGGCGACCTGGGTAAAGTTTACAGAGCAAATCAATCCTGGAGGGATTTACACATTTACAATCGGAGCAACCAAAGTTCCTCCTCAGTTTGCAAAGAAAAGTCTGGAAGAACCAATTAATCTTGATTTTGATGCAACAAATGAAGAGATTAATCATGGAAAGAATCTTTATTGGAGATATTGTTCTAGATGCCATGGTGGAGGAGTAATACCTAATCTAAGTTTCTCCAGGGCTGAGACCTTTGAAATATTTGCTCAAATCGTTGGTGAAGGATTATACCTGCCTAAAGGTATGCCTAATTTTGGTGACAGACTTTCAAATCAGGATATTCAAGATATAAAAAATTCCATTTTAGCTAAAACAAGAATTCATTCCATTGGAATCATTGGTGATGCGCTGGATGTTGGGTGGAAGAAATCCATTCCAATGTCTGAAACTGATAATTCTGAAGAGTGGAAAATTGATATAGAACTTGACTCTGGTGAAATTAAATTCAGGGCAAATGATAAATGGGATTTAAATTGGGGAGGCGATACATTTCCAAATGGAAAACTTCTGATAAATGAGCCAAATATTCAAGTAAAAAAAGGAAAGTACCAAGTCATCTTAAACCTTGAAACTAAGGAATATTCATTTAGTAAATTAGATTATTGAGCATGGAATAACTGGTCTTATATATTTTTTAACAAACCAATTAGATTTAATTTTCTGATAATTTCTATCCGATAGATCGTTACAGTTCAAAAGATGAGCCTCATCTTAAAAAAACCTGACGTAACTATGATTCAATAGGTTTCAATTTAAATAATTCCAAACAAATACGAGTCAATTATTAAGGATATAAACAGTGCAATTAGACTTAAATAACCAGTATTTTTATTTTCATGAATTATCAGTCTAAATATTCACAAGCATTTTACTATCTTCCAGCTATGAAATATTTTATATTTTTAATACTAGTTTTCTTTGTCTCCTGTCAGTCTAAAAAAGAGAATGATTATTCTGATATGGCAATCGTGGCAGATGGCTGGCACGCCAAGGTAATTGCCATTGTCGATCAAAGCTATGCCGGTTGGGATGTGGAAATTGGCGATGCTGATAATGACGGTAAAAACGAGATCCTTGTTACCGGTTGCCCTGACAGTAAATTAGTAATGATTAAAAAAGCAAATAACAAGTGGAGCTTAAACATTTTGGCAGAAGATCTCGCCCAAACACATCCGGAACCGGGCATGGGACTTACGGTTAAAATAAACGATCTGAATAATGATGGTAAAAATGAAATCATGCTTGGTACAGGTCAGGAGAAAGGTGGAACAGCCTGGTTCTACTTGCTACAAACCGATGGTAAAAAACTTACTAGGAAAATACAACTGCGTCCCGATTGTAATAAAAGTTCTTTTACCCACAATTTTGCATTCTATGATTTGGATGGTAACGGTGTAAAAGAAATTATTTCAGCCTATTGTGGCGGCGGTGAAATCATCCGATATGATATAGTCCACAACCTTGATAATGTCAATGCCAGAAAACTCCATCAGCTGTCTGGTTCAGGCGAGGAATCTATGATCGCCGATGTGGACAACGATGGACAACCAGAGTATATTACATCCAACAGCTTCCGCGATAAAGCTGCAAAAGTTGAGATCTACGAATTTGATGAAACCGGAGAATTGGTCATTCCCGCCCGCATCATATTGGATGGGTTCGATGGCCACGGTTGTTTTTATGCATCTCTTACCGTCGGCGATATTGACAACGATGGCAATAACGAATTAATCGTAGGATGGAAGGAAGACCAGAAAATTAACAAAGGCACTTTACTCGGATATAAGGTAGATTCCGTTGCCCGCAAAGTATATACTTTGGCCCATCAGGATGAATCGTTGGATATGTCATATTTTGAAAAAATGATGGAAATAGCTGATGCAGATAATGATGGGAAAAACGAATTGATACTTTCTACCCGGGGAGATAATATATCTGAATTTATTTCCAGCAAACATCTGGGATATGTATTTATGTTTAAGGTGGATAATAGTGGAACTGTTAAACGTGAATTACTGGTGGATTTAAATGAAAAATATGCTGAATCTTCCTGGTTGGCCGTTGGTGATGCTGACAATGACGGGAAAAATGAAATAGTTTTAGCCACAGGAAAAGGAGATCGCACAAAGCCCGGTGTATCCTATGTGATCCTGGTTGAGAAGGAATGATCTTTACTCCAGAATGGTAGGTGCACATTGTAATGTACGCCTACCTCCCTGGTCTTAGCATCTCGCTAAGACCTATTGTAAATATCACTTTTACATTAGGAGTTCACATTGAAATACGAACCTATCAACCTGAGTTCGATTAATAATTAGGGGAATAATTTTGATTATTTCTTGTGAAATTTAACGGAAAAGTCATGCGTTTTAGTTATATTAAGTTGTTGAATTTCAATAACATAACTACATAAAGCATGACTCTTACCGACGATAAAATTACCGATATTTTCTATCTAATAGATGATTTTTGCCAAGAATTTGATAAATCCATTCAAAAACATATTATAGGAAATAAACCCAAGAGGAAGCCTACTATGAGCAGTAGTGAGGTCATTACCTTGATGGTAATGTTTCATTCTGGTGGATATAGGAATATGAAACACTTCTATTTGTACTATGTGCAAAAACATCTCTGTCACCATTTCCCTCATACCGTATCCTACAATAGGTTCGTTGAACTAATGCAGGCAGCTATCCTTCCAATGACTATCTTCATGAAAACCTGTTGTCTGGGGGAGGGGACAGGCATCTCATTTATTGATTCTACTCCCATCAGAGTTTGTAAAAATAAGCGGATCAAAAGAAACAAGGTTTTCGATGGGCTAGCTAAGGTGGGTAAATCGACAATGGGCTATTTCTTTGGTTTTAAGCTACATATTGTCATCAATGATAAAGGAGA
>JAJRQT010000089.1 GCA_024280115.1 Bacteroidota bacterium
GCGGATTTCCATCTCCCGGATAAATCGCAATCTTAATGAATCTTTTTTTTCATGATGATTAAATTTTAGTGTCCTAGAATTTAATCATTTCTTCTCAATTTACCGACTAAAAGGAGGTTTCGTTCAACATTTGAGTAAGTGCATTGCGCTTACTTAACCTGTAAGATTGCAAATCTATTGGATTTTAAATGGTATTGAAAATATAATTACCAAATGACATAATCGTCAATAACTCAATCTTTTCCCCTTTTCATCCAATGAGCTTACCATCTAAAACCCAGAACCTAGTTTCCAACACCCAGAACCTCAATACGGATCCACATCAAATACTACAAATACTCGGCGGAAGTCTTTTTCCTGCTTCATAGAATTTGCGGCATTGATTAATATGCTTTTAAACTTATTGAGGTCAACATCTCCCCTGGGGATTTTCAGTATTATTTCCATCAGGTACAGATTCCTGATTTTTGAAATCATGGGTTCGTAGGGCCCTAACAACAAATTATTATTGAATCGCTCCTTGATCCTGGTGGCCAGTATTTGTGCCGCTTTGTTGATCACCGATCTGTCTCTGTGCTTTAAAGTGATCCTGATCAATCTGTAAAATGGTGGATATTTGAATTTATGCCGCTCTTCAATCTCATGATTGTAAAACTCCTGAAAGTCCTGCCTGGAGATATAATGCAATATTGGTTGTTTCAAATTGGCCGATTGAATGATAACCTCTCCGGGTTTTTCATTTCTTCCGGAACGTCCGCTCACCTGAACAGCGAGCTGATAGGTGCGTTCGAATGATCTGAAATCCGGAAAATGAAGCATTCTGTCCACATCAAACACACCTACAAGGGTTACGTTATCAAAATCCAACCCCTTGCTCACCATCTGTGTGCCTACCAGAATATCTATATCTCCCTGCTCAAAATCATTGATGATTTTCTGGTAGCTGTATTTTCTTCGTGTGGTATCCAGATCCATCCGCTGAATCCGCGCTTCCGGAAATAGCAACTTCAGG
The DNA here is from genome assembly GCA_024280115.1 of Bacteroidota bacterium. Classification (GTDB taxonomy): domain Bacteria; phylum Bacteroidota; class Bacteroidia; order Cytophagales; family Cyclobacteriaceae; genus JAAUQL01. Next base: position 1,013 of record JAJRQT010000089.1, read on the forward strand.
TCTTCCTCCAGCTTTTCCGTTCCAAAGCCCATAGTTTTCAATTTTGTAGAGCCACAAGCAGGACAGGTAACAGGCAATCGCTCGTGATGGCCGCAGTAATGGCACCTCAGCTGGTTGTAATACATATGAAAGGTGAGACTTACTGCACAGTTATTGCACTTTGGTATCCATGCGCATTCTTCACAGGAAATATAAGGTGAATAACCCCTGCGGTTTTGAAATATAATAACCTGCTCATTACGGGAAAGCGATTGGGTGATTTTATCGATCAGGACAGTCGTAAAATCTCCTTTTATAATTTTTTGCTTTCTCTCCAGTGTAAGATCAGCAAAAATAATTTTTGGTAATTTGGCTTCACCGTAGCGCTCGTTCAAGGTCACATATCCATATTTACTTTCCTGAGCCAGGTAATAAGATTCGAAAGAAGGCGTGGCAGTTCCCATCAGCACCTTGGCGGAATGGATCATTGCCAGTACCTGCGCTGCATCGCGCGCATGATATCTCGGAGCGGGGTCATATTGTTTATAAGAAAACTCATGCTCTTCATCGACAATCACCAACCCGAGGTTATCAAAAGGCAGAAATATCGAAGACCTGACACCGACTATCAAGGGGAATTTTCCCGCGATTAATCCTTTCCAGACTTCAACGCGTTCATTATCTGAATATTTGGAATGATATACCCCCATCCGATCACTAAAAACCTTCTGGAGCCTGGTAACAATCTGAGTAGTCAGCGCAATTTCAGGTAATAAATAAAGGACCTGTTCACCCTGCTCCAACACATCGTGGATCAGATCCATATAAATCTCTGTTTTCCCACTTCCTGTAATGCCATGAAGCAAAACAGTCTGTTTCCTCTCGAAACTCTTTAGAATCTCCGCTTTGGCATTTTGCTGATTTTCTGTAAGTTTTATACTATATTTCCCCTCGCCGGAAGGCAAGGTAAATCGCGGAATAATCCCCCTGAATGATTCAAATACTTTATTTTTTTCAAGTGTCGTGAGTGAGGATTTGGATAAGCTCCCTGACAAAAGCTCCTTTTTAGCAATGCCTGCGGAATTGAGCTCTTTGTTGTTAAAAACTGGAACCAATTTCAGATACCCCAGCAAAACATCCAATTGCTTTGGCTTCTTTTCCAACTCTGCCATCAGTTCTTCCAGGTATTCATCCTTTAGCCAATGATGTGCAAGCTTTACATAAGTTTCTTTTTTAGGAGCGTATTTTTCTTTTACTTCCTCAAATATCAAAATCGCCTCCTTGGCTATCAGAGATTTTATGGTATTCAGATACGATTTAATTTGAAGAATTTGAGCCGCTTCGCCATAAGTAATCACCTTATCCCGTTCGAGGACATCGAGGATGCGTTGTTCTTTTTCAGAAAACAAAAAGACAGAACCCGAAGGATCGAATTCCGGATTGAGCTGGATTTTCGATTCACTGCTCAGCTTTAGTCCGGATGGCATACCAACATTCAGCGCCTCCCCCATCGTTGACATATAATAACCGGCAATCCACTCGTAAAAACTAAGTTGCTTTTCATTCATTGTCGGTTCATCGTCCAGCAGATCAATGATGTATTTTGCCTGGTAAACTTCGGGTGGATTTTCATGGATTTTGGCAACAATCCCGGTAAGAATCTTTTTCTTTCCAAACTGAACTATAACGCGATAACCGATTCCGATTTGTTCGTTTTGCTCGAAAGGGACACGGTAGGTAAATAATTTAGTTATAGGAACAGGCAGCAATACATCTGCGAATAGCGTGATCCTTTCCTTATGATCACCCGGTGTATTGAATTCTAATGTTCCCAAATTGACTATTATTGTAGTTTTTAGTTGGTGCTAATTGGTGTTAATTCCGCTCCTGTAACTGCTGTAAAGCCTCATTTACTGAATGTACGGGCAATTTACAGCTTTTATTAAAACAAACATATACAGTGGTTTTACCTTCGGTCGCCACTCTGTCTTTGAGCAACGGAAGATCACCTGATTGGTCGTCTGCTGAAATCACTTTATTGGGTATAAAATGCTTTTGAAGCTCGTGAGAAAATGACAAATAATCTTCTCCAACAATAGCAACCTCAGCGCTAGGTTGTGCACGAAAAGCATAGAGTGTTCCCCAATTGGTAAGGTATTGAGGATCATTCTTTATCATAGTCGCGATTTTCGAAATCATATTTTCCGAAATTTCGAGGTAAGATTCGCGTTCCAGCAAATTTCCCAGGAGAAATAAATTCTGGGCCATGGCAGAATTTGAAGCAGGTATCACGTTATCGAAAATTTCTTTTTTTCTCGCAATCAATTGTTCGGATCTATCATCCGTATAAAAAAACAATTCTTCTCCGGGATCATAGAAATGCTTTATCGTATATTCAGAAAGCTCCATGGCCAGCTCAAGCCAATTCCTTTGGAAAGTTGCCTGGTAAAGTGAAAGAAAAGCGTCGATTGTGAAGGCATAGTCATCGAGATATCCATGAATTTCATCTGAAGCCTTAGAGAAGGTTCTCAATAATGATCCATTTTTCATTAAATTTCCCTGGATAAATGAAGCATTTTTTTGTGCAAGATCCATGAATGACGGTTCCCCAAAGGCATGGTAAGCATCTATCAATCCTTTCATCATCAATGCATTCCAGCCAGTCAAAATTTTATCATCAAGTTCTGGCCGGATTCTGTTCTTTCTTTGGACAAGCAATTTAGATTTAGCAATGCGTAAAGTTGATTTAAATCCATCAATGTCCAATCCATTACTTTTCGCGAAATCAGCCAGAGTTTGTTTGATGTGCAGAATATTCAGACCCCGCTCCCAATTCCCATCTACACTCGTCTGGTAATATCTTTTAATTAAATCCGCATCATCCCCAAGCACATGCTCCAATTCCTCATTTGTCCAGACATAGAAGTTGCCTTCCTCTCCCTCGCTATCCGCATCCAATGCTGAATAAAATCCATATTCAGGGCTTGTCAGCTCTCTGCGAACGAATTCAATGGTATCATACACCACCTCCTTATAGCGCTCCTCTTTACTAACCTGGAAAGCCATAGAATACAAGCTGATCAGTTGGCCATTGTCGTAGAGCATTTTTTCAAAATGAGGGGCAAACCAACGCCCATCGACCGAATACCTGGCAAATCCACCACCGACCTGGTCGTAAATACCACCATCAGCCATTTTCATTAGAGTAAGCATGATCTGATCATGAATTTCTGTGTCTTTTACAATTGAATTTGCTGTTAGTAAAAATTTCCAAATAGATGGATTTGGGAATTTGGGCGCTTTGTTCAACCCTCCTTCTCTTCGATCAAAGTGATCTTTCATGGAGAAGGTCATTTGACTCAGCGCCTCTATATTTGCTGAAAATCCATGATCTGCCAAACCATATTTTTCAGTATCTGTTACTACAAGCGCTCTGGCAAATGCTGCTGCAGAATTCTCTAGTTCATTTCTTTTCTCATGAAATGCTTGCTGAACACTATTCAGAATATGCAACCATTGTTTCGGTTGAAAATAAGTGCCGCCGTAAAATGGCTTTTGGTCTGGCAAGGCGAATACATTCAAAGGCCAGCCTCCATTCAATCCCATCGTCTGAATAGCCTCCATATATATCTGATCCACATCTGGCCGCTCTTCTCGATCAACTTTTATACAAACAAAACCTTCATTCATCGCCCGGGCAATTTCATCATTTTCAAAAGACTCTCTTTCCATCACATGGCACCAATGACACGCAGAATAACCAATCGAAATAATAATGGGTTTATCTTCATCTTTTGCTTTACGCAATGCTTCATTTCCCCAAGGGTGCCATTGAACGGGATTGTAAGCATGTTGCTTTAAATACGGGCTTGTAGAGTTGATTAATTTATTAGGAGTTTTGGAGTGGCTCATATTAGCTGTGCTTTCAGAAGTTTAATTTCCGGATCGATATCTATTTCACTCTTAAACTCATTTACCAGGTCAATGGTTTTTCGTATAAAAATCTGATGTTGCTCGCTGTCTCTGTTAAATGGTTTGTGTGCAATGGCTTTCCGCACTTTTTCCCATTTCAAAATAAATTGCTTTTGCTGATTATCGAAATACACGTCCTGAAATTTCTGCCAGATATAGTCCGTAGCTACAGAATTCGGATGTAGCATATCTTTTTTATAAAACCGATAATCTCTCAATTCATCCAGCATAATTTCAAAAGCCGGGAAATATTCAACTTCTCTGTGGATCTTTGTGATTTTATCGCAGGCAATTCTTAAAATAGATTTACTCACATTATTCTGCTCAAAAGATTCTTTCTGATGCCTGACCGGACTTACCGTCAATATAAACCGGGCATCCTTATTGATGCTTTTGATCAGTTCATAGTTGATCTTAAATCCATGTACAATCTCATCAATTTCCAGCATCCTCCGGTTGAACTTTTCGGATGGAATTTTATGACAATTTGCTACGATTTCTCCAGTTTCTTTTAATTCATAAACTACAGATGTTCCGAAGGTATAAATGATGATTGAAGTATGTGGTAGCTGAGCGCCAGTGCGTTTAAGGAGGATATTGGCATTCTTCAAAAGATTTTCTTTGTCGATATTTGAAAGATCAGAGTGCAGATCATAATGATGAAATACGCCCTGGGATTCTATAATCCCCATGGATCCTAAAATTTCTTTCAAAGCTGCCTGATTTATGAGTTTAAATATTGACACTGGATTGAATAAAGTGCCAAAGGGATTGATATTGATATCAAATTTATAATCCTCCAACTTATTGCCAATATTCTGAGCAAAGCAAGAGCCCATGGCTAAAATCAAATCCTTTAAGTCAATTTTATAAGGTGATATTTTGGGAATTACCCTGGTCCTGAACATACTGTAAAGATACATCGAAAAATTCAGATAAATTATCCAGTTCATCTGAATTTAACTCCTCTATACACAGCTCTAATACTTCCTTTAAGTTGCCTTGCAATTTCGCTATGCTCAGAGTGACGGTATGGGTTGAGTTTGCGTTTTCACAGGGTTGGCGATGAATTAATTCATGGATTTTTGATGCTATTTTAATTTGTAAAAATGACACCATGCCTTTGGCTTGGCAAGCTGAACTACAAGCTCGTGCCTGCAGAATGAATATCCTACTAAGATTATAAGAACTTAAGGACAATAGATAAAATTAAATAGATAAGTGCCACTGTTACTAAAAAACCAGTAGCCAAATTCCTATTATACTTTTTATCCATATCATAAGGTCCACTAAATTCATCCCTCCATTTGTTTTTGAAGCCTTTAATTCCCCAATAGAAAAAAGATCCGACTACGATAAATGTTAATATAAATAAATTCTTACTTCTCATTTTAATTGCATTATTCTAACTCCATCAATACCCAACCACCTCAAAATCCTCAAATAACCCGTAGTCGATCATGTCGTATTCTTCACCAGAAGGCTGGTGCACCGGGCCACGGAAGAAGCTCCACGGTGTAACAAAACCTCGCCCCGGATTGAAGTGGTGCGGGCCCATCAGGTTTTTCAGGCTGCCGGTTACCACGACTTCTACCTTATTTTCACCCTCCTTTAACTTATCACTGATATCCAATTCGTAGGGTGCCCAACCGATGATCCCCGCCGACTCTCCATTGACCAGCACCTCGGCTACCGTGCCGTACCAGTCATTCAATTTAACCTTCACCTTTCCTGTTGATGGATTTTGGAAGCTTTTTACGTACGAAACATCATGGGAATAGAATGGCATTTTCTGATCTTTCCAACTGCCAAACTGTGCATCCTCCTGTGGAATTAGTTTCCACCCTTTGTCCAGAGATTCCAAACCGAATTCTCCGAAAAGATAGACAGGCTCCACTTCTGCCCGCACATCCATTGGGTTAGCAATTATCGTCAATACATTTCGGCCCGCTTGCAAATCTTTCGATATATCAAAAACGCCAAAATCCTTATCCAACCACCATGCGTCGGGTTTGGGCTCAATATCTTTCCCGTTGATTTTTACTTTATAAAAATGAGGGCTTTCTACCACCGCATTCAGGGAAGAGGGCATAAACCCATCTGCGATTATAAATGAATAGCTGACCTCAAATCCGGTGCTGCTGTCAAATTCATTTTTATCCATAATCCGGGTGCGATACTGAACGGCATTGCTCCATGGATTGTAATTGGACCCGTAAATCTCCTTCAGATAAACCTTGAAAATGGTATCTGCTGCATTGTAGAAATACATGTCTTTGTAGGATTTACCTGCTACTTTCATATCGCAATAATCCAGCGTCAGCGTGTTGGGATGAAGCCTGCTGATGGTCGTTTCTGATGATTTCACTAATTGTCCTATGGTATCTTCCTGCACCGGTTTTTTCTCGCCACTTTCCCGGTTTTCCGAAAAGAACAGCAGCTTTGATCCGGATGGGGGCAGGGAAAATTTCAAATCAATAATGCCTTCATTTTCGGTGGCATCAAGCAGATGATATTCGCCGGACATCAGATCAAACACCAGCACACTTTTTCCCTTTCCTGCAAAGGAAATATGAGCGGTCGCTTCCTTATGGTAATTTGTGAAAAAATACAATTGCCCGTCCTTCAACACCCTGCGGTGATGAAATACATTTCCTCCCCAGGATTCCGGGTTATGAGGACTAAACGCTTCTTCTGACAAGAGCTCATCGATGATTTTCTGATCGATAGATTTTGCCTCAATCCATTGACTTGCATAATTTTTAAATTCCATAGTCATGGATTTGCTCACATTCCCATCGAGCCGCTCCGGTATTCCCGACAAGGAAAGTACCTTTCCCCCATTTTGTAGGTAGCTCAACAATAGTTTGTAGGTTGGCCCCATGAGGTTTTCAAACTTCGGAGGAAGGATCACCAAATCGTAGGCCCTTGACCCGACAACAAATTTATTTTCTTTGATTGACCCATGGTCTTTTATAATACTTTCACTTCCCAAATCATATTCTACCTGGTTCTTTTCGAGCATAGCAACCAGATCTTGAAACTCATCTTTCAGCTCCTCAATCGGTTTAACTGCATTGCTTTTACTCCTGATCGTTGAATAGTGCATCCAGCCCGTGGAAGTCGGCTCGATCATTAAAATCCTATTCACCTGTTTGCCCGCCGTCATGGCAAACGAAAGCCTCCTAAAATAATCTGCCAGGGGCTTATAATTGTTCCACCACGGCGTATGGTAAGAAAAGGACTGCGGGTAGTCCCGCTTCCTGGCGCCTTTCAGTGTCATGTGTGCGAGGTGCTGGTTTAGGAAATTCACCCCGAGCACGTATTCCCAATCGCCTTGCCTTTTCATGTCATTGAAGTCCAGCTCCCAACCGGAACCACCGTAGGTTTCCGACAGCGCTCTCGATTTATCCAACTGGTTGACCACACTGCTCAATTCCTTTACCGCCCTGATATTGCCAAACTGGTCGGGCCTCGATTCAGTATTAAACAGCATGTCGATGGCAGGATATTGGTGAAAGGCATACATGGCCATGTTGTCCCCGCCATGCTTCGGATCGGGCCAGCCATGCTCCCAGTAATGCCCGGTCCAGTTCAGTTTCTTTTCGTCCGTATATTTATTCCAGGGTTTCGACCACCGTTCGATAAACATTTCCAACAGCAGAGCATGATAGTCATGGCGCACATTTTTCCAATCCCCGATCTCGTCATAGAGGCAGGGAAGGTACGTTTCCAACTGATATCCGTATTTTTTTTCGAAGCGATTAAGAAGTACAGGTGTATAGCGAATCACTGACCTGTTGCCTCCAATCGTATTTATATTGGGTTCATCGGTAAATATTCCGGGCACCAGTTTTCCAAATTCATCGCCGATGTACTCTTCATACCCATCCATAGTCAGCTTGATGAATTTCTCTGTAATTCCATAAGCCAGCAAATCGACATACGAAAATCCGCCATACCATCCGGCGCCTGTCGGATAGTACCATTTAGTAAAGGCATAATAATTCCCGGGTTGGTTATAGTATTTCTTCTTGCTGTTGGTAATGTTGGCAAAGCTGTTGCCCACCTGCTTGATGATCAGGAAATAGTTGGTAGTGTCATTTTGATTCAATTCTTCCAGGCGGTTAAGTTCCAGGCCTGCGATCGGATCAGAAGTAGAAAAAATTGCTGCCGGCACATGACCGCCCGCAAATCCACTCGGATAGGAGTTTTCGTCGTAAAGCCAGATTTTCATATCCAGTTCCCGTGCTTTGTCAACGGTATGCTTCACAAGCTCAAACCATTCCCTCGACAGGTACTCCGTAATCAAGCCCGGGCGCGGGTGGATAAAAGCCATGTGAATTCCATGATCTTTAAATTCCTTCAATTGAAAATCGATCTTTTCCTCTGTTATTTCATCATTCCAAACCCAGAGTGGTGCTGAGCTGTAGTCGATAGACGGATCTTTGAACCCCTCCTGAAGTGCCTGCAAGGTATTGGCTTTGTCCGGATCCCAGTTGATCGAATCATCGGTTTTACATCCTGACAAGAATAGTATAACGACCAGTATCAGGCCTGTGTATTTGTTATGCATTGTTGTTAAAAAATTGATTTTCATAATTCTGGCATTTACATAAAAGGTTCTTGATGAAACTTCAAATAGGATTATATTTTTATAAAAGATAATTTTGATTAAACCATATTTTAGTATTTGATAAGCGGCAACGCCTCGATATGTAATAGCTCGGGACGAAGTAAAACGAAGCCCTGAGTCATGTTATCTAATAATATAAACCCTGAAAGGGTGACACTCACATAAATATTTTCTTTCGCTAAAACCTGCACCATAATTTTTGTCGTTAATTACCTTCCGGGCTTTCAGCCCTTACGATAGATTTAATTCGAAATCCCAGGGCTTCGTTTCTCTACACCCTGAGCTTATACCTTGAATCCCTTCAGGATTCTGACAATGAACCTACTTCGAAAAGAATAATTTAGCCACGAATATAAAATTGCAATAACACAGATTATCAATTATTCATAAATAGCAATTTTTCACGAATTCATGAAAACTGTGTTTTCAGAGTGAACTCAATAAATGGTCTTTGTAAAATCTTGGCAATGGTTTGCCATTCCTTATCCAATACTGATATTTAAAGATTTTCCTAAACCAAATTCAATCAATTTGTAAAATGTTGATAATTGAATATCACTTTTCCCATTTTCAATTCTTGAAATATAACTCTTTTTCGTCCCGGTCCTTTTAGCCAATTCATCCTGCGTTAATTTTGCTTCTTTTCTGGCTTCCTGCAACATCACTCCAAGTCGAAACGCCAATGAACCTGCATCAAATTTTGCTCTACTTTCGGTCCCTTGTCTCCCATGATATTTATCCAGATGTTCTTCAAATGTTGTAATTTTATTCATCTTTGGACTCCTTTCTTTTTAGTTATAAAATATTCCTTCATTAATTTTTCAGATAGTTTTATTTCCTTTTTTGGCGTTTTTTGTGTCTTTTTAATAAAACAATTTGTTAATACGACAACCCGCCCTTCATCAAAAAAACAGAAAATTCGAATCTGTTTAAAAGTCGTCAATACCCTAATTTCATATAACCCTTCTGTTCCTTCAATATGTTTCAGAAACTGAATAGGAACTCGTTCAATATACTTGACAATGTCAATTACATAATCAATTTTATCTCTTATTTTAGTATTCTGGGTTTCATAGAATTTCGAGAAATAATTTCCATATAAAATAATTTTCCTTTCCACTTTGCAAAGTTAACTAAAGAGTGAACTGCATTCAAGATTTTTCTTGCTTTTATTCAAGGGTTGATGAACTTTACTTTTAATGCAATAACTTCATATTTAAATGAGTTGTAATCAGAACATATAAAAATGAAGACAAATATTTTACTGACAATTTTTACTTTTCTAAGTAGTGTCTCTTTTAAATCATGTAACTAAAAGATTATCAATAAATTAAGGTCAATTTTTTATGTGAATCTTTTCGCTATTTATTAGGTTTTTTCAGTTAAA
>JAJRQT010000090.1 GCA_024280115.1 Bacteroidota bacterium
CAGATCTCCTGCAGTAACAGTATTATTGGCGGTAGTGGCCATCGATCGAATTAACGATATGTCCGGAGATGTTTTTTATAGATTATTTTCAAAACAAATCTGATCTTGCGAATGTCAGAGTATTAATTGAGGTCCCTTAGCGCTCGATCAAGCCCTGGCAACCTCCAGCATCAAGTTGCCGTTACTCTGAACCCCTGAGAATCGCACATACAAAACCTGCCTTACCTATGTTCTGTATATGGCAAGGAAAAGGGCTTTAAATAGTGATTTATATTCATTTTGCTCTCAAAAATATTAGATGATGATAAAAAGCTATTTAACCTCTCAGGTTACTCAGGTCAAAATCGGAAGGTCTAGTTTGCAACGGAAAGCGGGTTTTATCACCTGGTTCTCAAGTCCCCAAAACCGGAAGCAAAGCTAATAGAAAATCGTTTTTATTTCAGAAATAGGAGCTAATTAATAGGAGAGATTACATATATTATTTATTGAAAGTGGAATAATTACATGTATTCCTATTCCTTTATAATCAGTTATTTAACGAAAACTCAAATAATTATAATTATATTGTTAATAAATTGCACTTACCTAATAGTACTTTTAAGTATATATGATTGATTTTAATAATATGTAAATTCGTTTTACCATTTGTTTAAACAGCCGACGTGAATATAAAAATTAATCCTAACCGAAATGAAATTAATTCATTCAGTACATTTCGAAAATTCTATAATGAATTTCTAAATGAAAAATTAGATGAAGAAATAGCATTTAAAAAGGCCAATGAGATTTTCTTTGGTAAATATGGATATAATCCGTACCACAATTTTGAAGAATACCTATCTGAATTGTTTAATAATCATGATGGGTTTCAGATTTTAAAAAGACAAATTTATTAACCATGATTTATTTAATTATTTTAGCCATAATTATAATTACGGCATCTTTGCTCCTTTCGAATAAGGAGAAAGTTGAAACCAAAACAGATGGGAATCTTCCCTGGATAGAATTGATCAGCAATTTTAAAACTGCTGCTTTCCAAATTAAAAACACCGAAGAACTCAAAAAATATCTATCTGATATTAATGATCAAGTGAAAAATTTTGAAACAGATTATGCTTTTTTAGTTGATTTTAATTCAATAATCCGGCAAACAAGAGAAAGATTAAACGAGAAAGGATAAAGAATGTACAATGCTTTTTTTAAAGTAACATTCCGGACAATATTCGATAATAAAACTCCTGTTCTGGGCACCAATGGCCTGTAATGATAAATTGCAATGCATTTATTCAATCTTAATTTAACAGTCATTTTTATTAGCCTAGTATCGTAAAACTTTCATCAGATTTATTCGTTTTTGAATATTGACCGACCCGTTTCAATAAATTTGAGTTACATACCTTTGTTGGGCTCTGCCTGCGGGAGGTTGTGACAATCAATAAATAGAATTACTTAAGTTAATTTGACAAGTTAGAGTTAACTTGTTTATAATTGTAAGTAAAGCAATAGCACATATTCATAATCAATGGAAAATTTAGGATTTAGAGGTACATGGGGAAAAAGTGGGATGAAGATTAAGGTGACAATTGATCTCATTTCATTTGAGGATGAAGGGAGTATAGTTTTATACTGTCCTGCATTGGATTTAAGTGGTTATGGAAATGACGAACAAGAGGCAAAACAATCATTTCAAGTTGTATTAGATCAATATTTTAGTTATACGCTTAACAAGGGCACTTTTAATGAAGAACTGAAAAAGCTGGGTTGGAAAGTGACTAAAAGCAAAAGAAAACCAATAACCCCTCCAAACCTGGAGTCTCTATTGCGTGATAATGAAAATTTCAGTAACATTTTCAATTCACATGATTTTAAAAAATTCACGGAAGGCATTGATATGCCTCAGCCAATGGCGCTTGCATAAATGCCAAAATCAATTAAGAACATAAAACTTAATACCTTTAGAAAATTCCTATTATCTCACGGATGTAAAATAATCAGAAAGAAAGGGGGGCATGAGATTTGGAGCCACAGAGATGCAACAAGACCAATTACCCTACAATCACATATAGATCCGGTACCAGCATTTATTATACTTAATAATCTGAAAACTTTAGGAGTCACCAAAGTAGATTTTCTAAAAGAAATAGATAAACTATAATTTTGGCCGCAGCTTTTGTCACAATCCTGATACACTTTCACGAAAATGTTGCTTTAAATAGCCCACAGGCCTATAATTCAACTCCTGTTCTGGGCACTTTTCACCCAAAATCCTACACAAAAGATTTTTTACGGATGAATGGAGGTGGGTTTTGTGTTTCAACATGGTTTCAACATGGGAGAATTACAACATCACTGTTGAAATCGATGATATGAAGTGAACCTAACCAAATGGATTAATATACTAACCGATGTGAATAAACTATAAAGGAGAATTATTCAACAAAGTACGTTTTATTATAATTTTTTTAACTATTAAATTTTATAAGAGATGAAAGACAAAAACACTGCAGGAATTCTCGCATTACTTTTGGGTGGTATTGGTATTCATAGGTTTTATTTGGGTCAAAATGGGTTAGGCATTTTATATCTATTGTTTTGCTGGACACTTATCCCTACAGTTGTAGGTGTTATTGATGCATTTTTTTTTTGGTTCATGAGTAAAGACAAATTTAATCGAAAGTACTATTATGTTTGGCCGGATAAGACGGAATTAACATACGGAGACGAATTGATTGTGGTTGGTATGTCTTATAGAATGAAAAACTATGAAGGAGTTGAGAAAGGAACATCCGTAGTTTTAAAAAGAGAACCTTCAAACGAGTATGACAATAATGCAGTTGCTGTATATGATTTAAATACGAGAAAGATGTTTGGCTATATATCGAAGGAGGAATGTAGGGCTGTCTCAAACTATCTCAAAGGAAAAAATCCTTATGCTGCAGACGTAAAATGGAGAGGTGACAGTAAGGCCATTATTAATGTACAAACAATTCAACCACTTATAAATTTTTAAGAGATGAAGACAAAAACGCTTTTTACTTTGCTTATGGTAATTGCAATCTACAACAGCCAGGCACAAGATCTTAAAACCTTTGAATTGGAATATGTTGAGGTTGTCGCAATTCAAAAAAAAATACAGGAATACTATCTGCTAATTGACCACGGGCAAGGTATTAACTATAAAAAGGGAGTCATATTGAAAGATGAATCAGGGAATGATAAAGCTTTTACCGGAGTCACACAGATTCTTAATTATATGGATAAGCATGGGTGGAAATATGTAGATTTGTACAATGAAAACAATGGTGGAATGATTATTAAAAGATACATATTTAAGCGAAAAGAAGAGTAAAAACAGATCAATGCTTCAATAATATAATCTAACGTCATGGAGATATAGTGCATGGCGTGGGTTTTGTTCTAGGCACAATTATTTTTATACATCAAGCCTAATCAGGAATGGATAATTTTAATTTAATCACTTGTGAAGCGATCTGTATAGCGGTCTAAACTTACATTAAAAAACTGCCTTTGATCTTAATTATTGTAAAGTTTGGCAACTTCCTCAAATTGAAAATCAGTCTATTTCTCACTCTAATAAATCTCAATTAACACAGAACCATTGAATATGATTTTTTCTTAAAACAATAGAATATATTGTCTAAACAAGGATTCAATGGATCAGCTTCTGCCTCATAGTCAATGGTTTCAAATATATTCATTAGTCAGGAATTACTTGGTTTTCCGTATAGTATATAATTCGCGTATAGCTGTTTAAAGAAAAATTCTCGACATACCTGCTTACAAAAAGCACCTCTTTCTATTCGATTGTAGAATTGTAATGGGTTACCTTACAACGAAAATTTCATTAAAACTTATCAAAGCAGAGGATGATCATTCTTGTAAAATGGGAAAGTAATCACCAATTAGCATTTTATTGATATTGATAAAGTCGAAGTGAATATAATTTGTGTATTCCAATGAATTACGCATCGGTTTTTATTCCGAAATTAATATAGAGTATTAAATTTTATTTTCAACCAAACCAAAAAACCAAAATGGCTAAAAAAGTAAAAATTGATTGACCACTTAGTTTTAAAGAACTAAAGAGATTGAAACCAAGACCACCTAAAGCGTTTCCTCCTGAATTAATGAACGTCAATCTGGGTACATTTACATTACCCGATGGCACTGCTCCCAAAGTTATAAGGGATTGGAGTGGGGAGAATTCCTTTCGGATTGTGGCTGATGTTTCAAGAAATGAAATTGAGAAATCAGGGAATCAGGTAATCAAAAATATTCCATTTGAACGTATTCCTGAAACTAGGATAACTGAAAACCTGGCCGGAGGACTGGAGAAAATCAAGGTTCTGGATGGTAAATATTCTGCTTATTCTCCATTGAACTATATACCGGGTATTTCTCGATTAGATTTGGAAATTGCAGAGAGGTTTAAAAAAATAAGAGAGAAGGATGACAAACCCACAAATATTTTTGGGGCTGATGACCGATATATTTATAACGATTCCAGTTACCCATGGAGGACAGTCGGCCGTGTATGGACTGCGAGCGGAGCTTGTACTGGTTGTACAATTGGTCCTCGCCTTGTATTAACTGCAAGTCATTGCGTCAATTGGCTAAGTGGTGGGGGAGCAGGTTGGATAAAATTTTCACCTGCTTACTATAATGGGAATGGACCCTGGGGAGAGTATTATGCGACAAGGGTACTTTATTGGAATAAAGCACAGGGAGGATTAAGCGATTTGGAGACTGCTTTTGATTATGTTGTTTTGGTAATGAACGACTATGTGGGAAATCATGTTGGATATCCTGGATACAGGTCTTATTCAAGTTCATGGAATGGAGATGCCGTTTGGCAACACATGGGTTATCCCGGTGATCTGACCTCGACTCAACGTCCGGCGTTTTTGGGAAGTTGCACAATATCTTCTACCTCTTCACAGAGCTTATCCGGTCAAACAGGAAATGTTTTAGGGCACTTTAATGATATTACCGGCGGACATTCCGGTGGTCCGGTTTGGGGATGGTGGTCTGGTGAGGCCTGGCCAAGAGTGGTAGGCGTTCAAAGTGCTGAAGCTTCAATACCCGCATTTAATACATCCGGTGATAATGAATTTGGCGGTGGGCAGGCTTTGAGTTCACTTATATCATGGGGCAGGAGTAATTATCCATAGAATTTGATGATCGGATAATCATTAGCCTCAATATAAGAAAGGGGAATGTAAATCCTCAGCGAGCCTGATTAATTACATCTGAACATCAGGCTCGCCAGGATTGATATAAGACTGGATTTATTTGTAATTCTATACAATCTATTGCTGATTCGTTAGACCACAATGAGTCGAAAAAAAAGACTGATATAATTATATTTCCTGCTTGAGGTAATTTCACTAAATTTAAAATTCAGCCATTTGCCATCCTTTACGGTACGTTCGGCGAAGGAGTTTATCAGCATCGGGATTATTGGGAAATTTCATGTTCGCAGCATCCCAATCAAGCAATTGATCCGGTACACGAATTGCCACAGTGCCCAACAGGATTGCTTCTGTCATTGGTCCGGTTTGTGCAAAATGTGACTCAGTTTTTTCACCACCCAAACAAGCATCGACAAAGTGGTGGTAATGATTGCGATCTGCGAATTTCGGCATGTTGTAATTCTCAAATTTATTCTGTGGTAAAAGAACCAGTCCCCCGGCATGGGCTATTAGTAGGGCACCTTTGGTACCAACCAGCATCGCCGATTCGACAGGATAATTTTCTCCCGGGAATAAATCGAGTATATCCTGTGGTGGGTAAAACTCTCCATCGAACCACTCCAGTGGCAACTCATCAGATTCAGTTAATTCATTTCCGGGAAACTTCCAGGTAATGTGGTTACTCTGCGGCCAGACGTCTGATCTCCGTTCCGGAGATTCCTTCCAGGATTCCTGTACTTCGGCGATGACAGTCTTAGGAGGTTTCAAACCAATGCCTTTCCAGACAGCGTCAAATATATGACAACCGATGTCGCCGGACCATCCCGTTCCGAAGTCTTGCCATGATCTCCATATCATTGGATGATATATTTCAGGAGCATAAGGCCGCGTTGGCGCCGTGCCAATCCAAAGATCCCAACTTAAAATAGCTGGCGCTTCTTGCCCATGAGGCGGACGAGGTCCTTCGATCCTGTACTTCACTGCACTTGGGCGGTTTGCACTTAAATAGCAGTGTTTAATTTTTCCAATAGCCCCATCTTTAATCAATTGAACGGCTCTGCGATCATTGGCAGATGAGGCATGCTGTGTACCAAGTTGTGTGATTACACCAGCTTTAATCGATGCCTCAGTAAGCAAGCGTACCTCGGCTACATCGTGGCACATTGGCTTTTGACAATAGACATTTAAGCCCTTTTTAATGGCCTGAAAAGCGATAGAGAAATGACTATGATCCGGTACTGCGACGTTGACAGATTCAATTTTATCCCCTTCTTCTTTAAGAAGTTCCCGCCAATCGGTATATGTTCGGGCATCCGGGACAGCTTCAGAAGCTTTTTTCAATCTTTCCGCATCCACATCACAAAGTGCTACAATCTGCACTTTCGGATGCTTGAGAAAGTTTTTAAGGTCACCCCAGCCCATACCACCAACACCTATACAGGCATGTTGGAGTATGCCATCATCAGGCGTACAGGATTCAAGGAAGAAAGGTGCAGCAACAGCACCTGTCGCGGTCGTTTGTAAAAACTTCCGACGTGATATTGAAAAGGTTCGATCTTTCATGATTAAGAAAAATTATGTGTTTAACGATTGATAATTTAACAATTTTTAACACCTCTAATAACATTTTTTAACAAAATAAATACACGAAGCTGCAACTTTTTGCGATACCTTGACATCTATATAGTAAATCCTTTATTCCGCCATGAAAAAAGAATTGATATACTACTCGATATTCGCACTTGTCATTTCTTCTCTTTTAATTTTTGAAATTAGAAATAGTGATCTAAACTACTCAAAAGTCATTGATGTAGAGGTTTTTGAGAAACTGAACGTTGATCTTGCCTGCAACATTTATGTCTCGATTGGAGATGAGCAAAAGCTCGTTGTTGAAGGTCCTGAGAATTATTTAGATCTTGTCGAAGTGAAACTGGAGCATGGTATCCTCATCATTACAGAGAAAAAGGCCAGCTTTTTTTCAGGATTATTTGGCCCAAAAATATCAAATCCGGAAGAATTAAACCTGTACGTTAAATTGACTGATGCCTGTCAGTTAATGCCTCCGAAAAAAGGGAATCTGATATCAAATGAGGCGTCACTTTATTTGGAAATTGAAAATGATGAGAAATTGAGTATTGATCAGGGTTTAAAAGAAATCCTCAAAATGCTGACCGGCCAACTTGTATTCATTAAGATCATGTAGTCTCCTCCTGTTGAGAAGTTTCATTTTCATGAATTAATATCCCCTTTATAATCAGAAACTGTGCTGAAATATAGGTGGCCATAATTAACAACCTGGCTTGTATAATCGGGCTCATAAATTTATCTATCCCTATCATAGCATCAGACATTATGAATAATAAAGCACCGCTATAAACCATCAAAAAGCTTTTTTCGGAGGTCCATCCGCGTCTTAAAAGCGCTGATATACCCATGGAGATGATGACCATAGTATAGATGATTACCGGGATAAGCAGTGATCCAAGATTTGGATAAAGCATATAGATGAGCGCCCCGCCAATAAAAACTAAAAAAACAATTCTTGTCCTGATAAATGAGTTGTTGAGATCTCCCGGCTCATCGTATTTTGCTTTTCTGTATGCAAAAATATAGAGTACATGAGCTATAAGAAATGCGCCCAATCCGAAAATAAAAAGTCCATCAATCCTCCCCTGGAGCATCAGCAAAAGATCTCCGAACCATGAAAATACGAGAGCGCCCACAACCAGTTTTGAAAGGCCGGTTGGTTTGGAATTTCTTTGAGACAAATAATGTATAAAGAGCAAAATCATGAGCAATGGCTTAGTGGCAAAATCAAGCCATTCAATATTTACAACCTGGGTGATCAGGTTTAGGATAGCGATAATATAAAATGCATTTAGTGCATAGATTGATAGCTTCGTCTGTTTCATTATTATGAATACTTAAACTTTTAAATGGTATATGTTTATTCTACACTATTAATTTATGAGTCCACTCCAATAAGTATAAAACCCTATAATCTCCTAAAGGGGACTTTGCAGAGTTTATTGATTTTCAACGACTTCCCCTTTAGGGGGTAGGGGTAGAAAAGTTGAAAATCAATAAACTCTGACTTGTTGGAGCGGATTCATTTTCATTCAATCATTCTCTCATTAACTTCAATAGCTTCCATGAAACTTTCTGAGAAACCATTCCACACTCACAAAAATAATCAGTATGAAGAATCCCCATTTCATGTTGATGATGGCCAGATATTTTTCCGAGGAGTATATTTTATAGGTCATCTCCTGTCCGAGAATATCTTCTTTCAATTGATCCATCTGATTTTGATTATAAAAATTTCCTCCGTTCAGGTTGGCAATATTTCTTAGCAGATTATGGTCTGCGGTCAATTTTGTCGTTTCTATTTGCAAATCTTTTACTGTAAAAGTCCCGGAAGATGTTTCATTTTTACCATTAATATTGGAGGAGGCATAGAAAGTATAAATACCATTTTCCAATCCATTGATCTTATAACCTGAATAGTTCTCACTTGTCACATAGCTATAGCCGTATGTGTTTTTTTTATCGTCAGTGATCCGGAGATCAATTTTATGTCCAAAAGTTCGCTCAAAAATCTCATTGTAAACCTCCGTTTCAAACACCACGGTCTCATTGTTGAGGTATTCATTTTTAACCGGATATACCTTAAATCTTCTTTTATCCGCTTTGGTTGAGATGAATTGAATGATCTTGGATATCATTTCATCAAAGGCCTTGTGGTTTTGGTTTTTTGCATATTCCTGTAAACGCCAGCCCCAGATACCCTCGCCCAAAAGTACGGCGCTACTCCAGTCATCTGTCCTTTGAATGAGTAATAGAGGCTTTTGCGTATTTACCTTCCCCACTTTCTGATATAGCATTACTTCAGCCTGTGGCAGCACGGTGAAATTTGCAAATGGTACTTTTACCGGTGAAAAGTCATTCAGCGCTTCCACATTTTCTGTACTGTATAGAAATTTTCCAAAATTATTATTGTAGAAAGGGAATACATTATCCTTTTGATAGTTAATCGGTAGAATTTTTACAGCGCCATTTAATTCGTTGAAGCTGTTGATATTGCTTTGATTTCCATAGATGAAAAATACCGGAATTTTTTCCTTTTTAATTTTATTCAGAATGTGTTGATATTTGTTTCTTTTATCCGGAACCTGGTGTAAAACAACTGCATCGTATTTATCTTCAACGTACTTGTCAATGCCATTGATATAGGTTATAACTTCGTAATTGTCATTGGATTCCAGGGCATTTTTTACGGCTTTTATGTCTGGGTGCGGTGCCGGGGCCACCATTAAAATCTTCTCCTTTCCATCGATAATATCAATAAAAGCTTCTTTTGCGTTATTGGAAGTTGTGAATTCTAAATCAACCGGTAATGCGCGGATTGTGAACCTCTGCATGCCGCTTTCATTGGCCTCTACCAAATATTCTACCTGGTCAAATTGATTTTGGTTGTTTATTTTAATCTGCTTCCGATCAATAATTTTGCGATTTTTCTCCAACTGGACGGTCACCGTTTTACCTGCCAGATTGTAGCTATACAGCTCCGCTACCAGCGGGAATTTGTTGCCTTCATATGCAATTTTATTGTAGAGTATCGCATTGAGATTTAAATCTGGTTTTTGTGTTGTATCACCTAATCCAATTGTGCTTATCTGGAGGTTATATGGATGAAATGCGGGATTACTACCAAGGTTATACAGTCCATCGGAGAAGAGCAGCACATTCGATATATTCCGCGATTCGTAATCATTTTGAATTCCTTTGAGCAATTCATTTAAATTGCTTGAGTTTTCATTAAACGTGATAGGAAGGTTTCCTGTCTGTCCCTGAAATGTCCTGATTTCTACCAAATACCCATTGTCATCAAAAACCTTCTCCAATGATTTTATTTGTTCCTGCAAATTGATCAGATTCAAGCTGTCTTCAATCTCAGAAATCGACTGGGAATTGTCTATGGCAAAAATAATTGATGGGGCCTCTCTGGTGTTTTTTATCTGTCTGATCAAAGGTCCAAACAACAACAAAGTCAACTGAGTCACCAGAAGAAATCGTATGACTGCCAGGACATAATTTGTGTTTTTACCCCATGGTGATTTTGTTTTGTAGTATAAAATGGCGGAGTAACCCAGCCCCATCAACACACCAACAACTATCAACCATGGAGGACTTTCAAAAAGCAGATTTAATTTGTTCATATATATTAAAGCATTGAGCTTTATGCCTTTAGCTATCAGCGAATAGCTCTATTAAGTCAATGTCGTTTAGTTAAGAAAATTATTGTCTTACCTCTCCCCGCCTGATTCGGCGGACAGGCCTTCACTCTCTCCAGAGAGGGATAATAGGTGCTTAACTCAATGACATCATATATTAAGTTAGCATCCCACCATCAACCTGGATCACCTGGCCAGAGATATAGGTTGCCATATCAGAGGCCAGAAATACTGCGCAATCAGCGACATCATCAGGAGTCCCGCCTCTTTTCAATGGAATGGCATCTCTCCAGGATTGTACCATTTTTTCATCCAGTACTGCGGTCATCTCAGTTTCAATGAAACCGGGGGCAATAGCATTACTCCGAATTCCACGACTACCCAGCTCCAGTGCGACAGATTTTGTAAATCCGATGATGCCCGCTTTGGAAGCTGCATAATTTCCCTGGCCCGCATTTCCTTTTATACCAACGACAGAAGTCATGTTTATGATGGAACCGCTTCTTTGTTTCATGAATGTTCTGGTAGATGCTTTCACGGTGTTGAATACAGATTTTAAGTTTACATTCATTACCGTATCCCACATTTCCTCGCTCATTCTCATAAGTAGATTATCTTTGGTAATCCCGGCATTATTGACCAAGACATCCAGACCTCCAAAGTCCTCCACTACGGATTTGATCAATTGTTCAGCCGCTGCAAAATCAGAAGCATCAGATCTATAGCCTTTTGCCTTGACGCCCATAGCAGACAATTCCTTCTCGAGCGCTTCTCCTTTTTCTACGCTTGAGAGATAGGTGAATGCCACACTGGCGCCGTGAGCTGCAAATTTTTTAGCCACGGCATTGCCAATCCCTTTGGATGCCCCGGTGACAAGTGTTATTTTTCCATCGAGTAATTTCATATAATAAATAGTTATTTTGAAAAATAAGATTTTTAAGAATACACCATTAATTTTTGCAATAATAGCATTTTCGATTGTTTATTTTATAAGCACTGATAACGGTATAAATTTAACTTTTGATTCTCATCAATATATTAAAGTAGCTCGGCAAATTTATCAAAATGGTTTTATAAGCATAAGTGAAAATGAAAGTTTTGCTTTCTGGCCTCCTTTATACCCAGTTGTACTCAGCTTTTTACTGGATTCTGAAGGGTTTTCTTCAATAAAAATATTCCATTACCTGTTGGGATTGCTTGTGATTTTCATTTGGAACATCATATCGCTTGAAATTCTGAAGAATAAAAGATGGCATTTTCTTTTTATGTTGCTCCTTTCTATATCTACGAACATGGTTATGATCTCCGTATTTATCTGTCAGAACTTTTGTTTTTTGTATTCTTCAGCCTGGTAATTCTGGTTGTAAAAAAATACATCAGTACCGGAAATGTCAATTGGATGTTGTTGTCCATCATCCCGGCATTTTTGATGCTGATTCAGCGAAATGCTGGAATCTTCCTGATCTCTGCATTTTATTTTTCGATAATAGTGTTAAAATCGGTTCCATTAAAACAACTAAAAATTATAGGAATAAGCTATTTACTTTCAATTTCCGGTTTTTTAGTATGGAATGTTCAAAGAATATTAATCGAAGACAGAACATATATTATTGGAGAGCTTCTTCCTTATTTTACTCCTGCAAAAAATTATATGTTGACTGTTAATGAAATAGGAGGAATATTATATCCATCTCTTTTACTATTTTCTTTCTCCATATTTTTCACAACGGCGATATTAGTTATGCTCGGCTACTATATTTTTAAGTTGGTTGATTCGCTATTTTTAAAAATTCTTTTTCTTTCGGCACTCTTATATTTATCTATTTGGATAATAATTCCCGGTGATCCTTCAGAAATGGGCCGTTTTATATCCGTTGTTACACCAATTTTATTGCTATCCATAGTAAAAGGCTTATCGTTTGGATTTGAGAAAATGAAGTTTCATATTTATTTTAAATATTTGATTGTCAGTATTATAATTCTCTATTCTGTATTTCGAGTCACCAATAATTCACTTTTATGGGGAGGATTTGACGATTATTTGAATTTTGGAGAAATACACAATAATTCGTTCTATGAAAAGTCAGATAGGGTAATTGGAAGACCATCTTCTGATTAATTTTTTTCTCGATTCAAATCACTTAAATTTGCCCTCCTAAATCAATACAATAAATCGATAACTATTAGAAACTCACAATTAATTATGTCAGCAAATTATAATATAATCGTAATAGGTAGTGGCCCGGGTGGCTATGTGGCAGCTATCAGAGCGTCGCAATTGGGTATGAAAGTGGCCGTGGTAGAGAGAGCCGAAGTTGGAGGGATCTGTCTGAATTGGGGATGTATTCCTACCAAAGCCTTATTGAAAAGCGCCCAGGTGTTTGAGTATATCAATCATGCAAGCGATTACGGCATCAGCGTAAAAGATGCGAGTATAGATTTTGGAGGCATTGTGAAGCGAAGCAGGGATGTAGCTGCAGGTATGAGCAAAGGAATCAATTTCCTTTTCAAGAAAAATAAAATTGATGTGATTGCGGGTTTTGGAAAACTGAAACCTGGTAAAAATGTCGAAGTGGAAGATGACAAGGGGACAAAGTCCGTTTACCACGCGGACCATATCATCCTGGCAACTGGTGGCCGATCCAAAGAATTACCCAATTTAAAAATTGACGGCAAAAAAATTATAGGCTACAGAAAAGCCATGACTTTGGATAAACAACCGGATTCAATGGTGATTGTGGGATCAGGAGCTATAGGATCTGAGTTTGCCTATTTCTACAATGCCCTTGGCACCAAAGTGACCTTAGTTGAGTTTCTTCCGAATATCGTTCCGGTAGAAGATGTTGATGTGTCGAAGCAATTGGAGCGGTCATATAAAAAATCCGGGATCAAGGTCATGAAAAGCTCTGAGGTAACCAATGTGGATACTTCCGGTAAAAAATGCAAGGTGACCATAAAGACAACAAAAGGCGAGGAGCAAGTAGAATGTGATATTGTACTTTCTGCGGTGGGTGTTTCTACCAATATTGAAGGTGTTGGACTCGAAGGTGTAGGTGTTGCTACTGATAAAGGGAAGGTGATTGTTGACGATTATTATAAAACAAATATCCCCGGAATTTATGCCATAGGCGATATCGTAAAAGGTCAGGCGCTGGCGCATGTTGCCTCTGCTGAGGGAATTATTTGTGTAGAGAAAATAGCCGGACAAAATCCGGGATCGCTTGATTATAACAATATCCCGGGCTGTACGTATTGCAGCCCTGAGATCGCTTCTGTGGGTTTTACTGAGGCCGCTGCTAAGGAAGCCGGATATGAAATTAAGGTGGGTAAATTTCCATTTTCAGCATCGGGTAAGGCCAGCGCTGCCGGAGCTAAGGAAGGTTTTGTGAAAGTGATCTTTGATGCAAAGTATGGTGAATGGCTTGGCGCTCATATGATTGGTGCCAATGTAACAGAAATGATCGCAGAGGTGGTTGTTGCCAGAAAGCTGGAAACTACAGGTCATGAGATTGTTAAATCTGTCCATCCACATCCAACAATGTCGGAAGCCATCATGGAAGCAGCCGCAGCAGCTTACGATGAAGTGATACATTTGTAGGGTAAATATTTTAATAACAATATAAAGGCCTCCAAGGGATATTGGTGGTTTTTTTATCGGTCCCGGTTACTTTTTGATATAATTTAAATTCAATAAATATACTATTGTTGGATTATTTTGATATTGTAAAAAAAGAATGATGTGGAGAGGAAAGTGGGTTTTCATTTTTATGATTGGAATATTTATTGCCGGATGCAAGGAAAGTGAAACATTAGTGCCAAAATCCAATAAGTCAATTAAGGTTGACTGGAGTGTATTTGGTGTTGACATGACCAACAGAATAATACTTTACAATGGCGATTCGAAGTCAATTAGCAATAGCAAATTAAAAATCGGCGATAATGAGTTCGAAATCCAGTCATCTGACAATGAACTTACCATTGGCACAGTATATGATGTTATCTACGGTGAGAAAAGTTTCAGTTTATTCTATACAGAATTACCAATTGTTTCCATTTCAACTCAAAACAGAAAAATTGTCAACGACCCAAAAGTAAATGGGGAGTTCTACTTACTGGAAAAAGGGAAAACATTTTCATTTTATCATATAGGCATTGAATTGCGGGGAGGAGTTTCCCAATCATACCCCAAAAAGTCATATAGCATTGAATTGTGGAAGGACAAAAGTGGAGTTGACAAAGAAAAGGTATCTCTTCTGGAAATGCGGAAAGATGATGACTGGATTTTGGACGGTTTGTGGAATGAGCCTCTTCGAATCAGGGATTATACAGCACATGGCTTATGGCTTGAAATGGGGAGAGTTCAATATAAAAATATCAATACCAAAATAGGGATTGATCGAAAATATTGTGAATTATTTCTGAATGGCAAATATAAAGGTGTCTATTATCTTGGAGAAAAAATTGATAGAAAACAGCTTGATTTAACTAAAAATATTATTCAATTGGAAGGGGAATTATATAAAGGATATACTTGGGCCGATGGCGTCACTTATGATGGAGTAGAGGCGTTTAGTAATAATCAATTAACCTGGAGTGGCTATGAAGCCAAATATCCCAAAGACCTTGGTGAGGTGGATTGGAGTAATTTGCATGAGTTCGTAAATTTCATCATTAATAGTTCACAATCAGACTTTGACAAAGAGATTTCTTCAAGAATTGATATTGACAATGTGATAGATTATTACATTTTTCTTAACCTGATTTATGGTGGAGATAATACTGGAAAAAATGTATATACTGCAAGACTTAACAGTTCATCATTGTATTTTTTTGTGCCGTGGGATATGGATGGGACTTTCGGCAACAACTGGAAAGGCGAAAGAATAAACAGAACGGAAGGAATTCTTTCAAATGGATTGTATGACAAGCTTTTAAGCTTTCCTGAATTCAGAAATCAGGCAAAAGTAAGATGGAATGAATTGAGGAATGCTCAATTAAAGACGACCTATTTAGTGAAGTTATTCAAAGATAATTATGATGAATTGGTAAGAAATGGGGTATATGATAGAGAAGCTTTGGTAGCTGGCATTACAAATAATTATAGCAACACCGAAATTGACTTTATTTCATCATGGATTGAGCGCAGAGTATTATTTTTAGATTCATATTTTAATGGCTTGTAATAAGCAATAAATAATAATCGTAATGTTTTTCCAATCTTGGTTGACTGAATTTCTCCTTATTACTGATTGTATGATCTCATAAAACCTATAGGAAAACAGGAATTGGGAAACGTAAAATTTTACTCTTTTACCAGCTTATAAGCCACCACTCGATTATCAAAAAAAGTTGGTATTAGTAACAAATTTTCCTCTGGAATAAACCAAATATCAGCAGTATTTTTACTTTCCTGTTTGGTGTTTAACAGGGATTGCTTGCCCATCATTTTACTAATTATAAATATTTCTCCATTCCAATCGGAGACAAGGTAAGTATCCGGTTCATTTGTAGGAGTAATTCCATCGCCGGCTCCAATTTGTTCAGCAATCACCTTTTTCTCCAATGAATTCAAATTATAACTGACGAATTCTGATGCCTTGGAAAATGCCACTAAAAGTTTTCCCTGATCCATCAATAAACCATTTGGTCTGCCGGGAGCATCTGCATGAAAAACACTCACTTCACCATTTTCAACCTGAAATATTTTGCCTTCATTGGAGTCAGAGATATAGATTTTTCCATGCTCTCCTGGGGTGACATCATTAAGTCCGGAAGCGCCATCGATTTTTAATTTGCTGATGATTGTCCCTTTTTCGATATCAATAGAAACCAACTCATCTATATCTGCCGCATATAGCGTGTTTCCCACAATAGCCATTCCTTTCGGTCCGCTCATGCCGGTGACCCATTCCAGTTCAATGATTTCACCACTTGCTGAAATTTTGGAAATAAACCCGTTCCCATCCTTTTCCCACGGATTTTGATTGACATTTGATACATAGATAGCTTTCCTGGCTTTATCATATATTACCGATTCAGGGGTCTTTAATATTGTATCTGTTGCCCAGATTTTTTTCAAAGCGTATTTCGCTTCTACTGTCGATGGTGTTTCAGTATTTTCTGAAGTATTTTCAGGTTTTTTTGAATTGCAATTAAATAGAATGAATATTACAATTACAGGAAAGAGGTATTTTGTGGTAGTTTTCATCTGTTTATTTTTTTTTAATAAGCTATATGTCCAGGCATTAATTATTTACTTGTGTGAATTAAAATTGTTCCGGCCTTGTCGGTCTCATCTGTGGAAATATTAACGTTTTTCATTACTTCTACTTGCTAAGATAAAGCAAATCAAATAAACTATACATTCTGCAACCAAACCTTCAAGGATTTTTAGCCTGATTTATCTTTGATTTATATAATTAGAAGCCATTTGCAACCGAATCCTTGAAGGTTTTTTGTACAATTAAATAGGTTAAAATTAAGTTCGTAATTAAGCATTACTAAAATAAAATTGGGACAGCATGATATGCGTCCGAATTAAGGAAAATAGATACAATGTCGTTTAGTTAAGAAGACTAATTGTATTACCTCTCCCTTCACCCTCTCCAGAGAGGGATAATAGGAGCTTAACTAAACGACATTGGAACATATGTAATTTAGTAAAACGGAATCAGGTAACGCCGAAAAATATTTACTAGATCGCATATGAGCAATTGTTTACATTTATGGCATAAATACCAAT
Source organism: Bacteroidota bacterium (assembly GCA_024280115.1). Taxonomy (GTDB): domain Bacteria; phylum Bacteroidota; class Bacteroidia; order Cytophagales; family Cyclobacteriaceae; genus JAAUQL01. The sequence goes on from JAJRQT010000090.1 coordinate 17,190, forward strand.
CTGCTGCCAGTTTTACTATCCCCAAATTCCAGGCTGAAGATATATGTGCCTGAAGCGACTCTTGTTCCGGCTTCATTCGTGCCGTCCCATGACAGATAATTTTGTCCTTTATACTGCTCTGCCCAAAGAATTGTTTTTATCAATTGACCCATTGTACTGTATATTCTGCCCCTCACCATACCATCACCCGGAACTGAGAATGGAATGGTTGTTGAAGTAACAAATGGATTCGGGAATGCGTCTCCTAAAGCAAATTGACTGTCATCCTTCTCCATTTCTATTTTCCAGACATCATCCAATTTTGATTCATACATTCCATTCCCATGAGTATTCGCAATAATCGCCCCATCTCCAGAAAAATATTTTATCATGGGCACTACCACATTTCCAACAGTCTCCAAACCTTCACGTTTCCAATCTGTTGTAGTACCATTAAGCTGATCCGCACTGTATATTCCTGTACTGGTGCCAACAAAATATTGAGCCGGACCACTATTCTTAGAAACTATTTCTACCCATCTCACGGAAGGCCCGCTACCGCTTCCATCCGGATTTTCTTCAAGATTACCACTAATATTTTCGAATGTTTCCCCCCCATCCTGTGAGCTATAAAGACTTATAATATTATAGTTAGAAAATGAAACAGCAATATTCCTGCTGTCTTTTCTATTGATGGCAATGCCGGAAACATAGGAATTTTTAATGAAAGATGGCGAGGTGATTTCATCAATGGTATAATTCAGTTTGTTGGCATTATTGATTCTAAAAACCTGACCTGTGTTTGTGCCATAATAAACAGTTCCTGATGGATTGTAGCTGGCATTGATCGCCGTGACTGAGCCACTGGATAATTCTGTATCCTTCATCTTATGCCAATTGACAGTTGTAGCATAGTTTTTATACAGTGGGATTTGAGAGGTGTTGCTATTTCTCCACACGACATCACCTCCGCCGAAATACATAATATTTTGATTTTCCGGAGCTAAAACAAATGGGTTGACAAACAGCAATTTATCTTTACCTCCACTACCAAGGGGGTCTATCCTGGTAAATGATTTGCTCTGATGATTCTTATCCAAAGTAAACCTATAAACTGTTCCAAATTGAAACGATGCATAGAAAAAAGACTCGTTCTTGGTAATTGCCGAATACCCCCCATCGCCTACCAATAGCGTGTTCCATGCACTTGCATCGACGGGTTTATTGGCTATGAGCGTACCATTATCCTGCAATCCTCCAACGATTGCACCCTTAGGGCCAAATTCATCAATCCCCAGTGTATAAAATTGTGTGGTAACAAATCCATTATTTAAAGAAGCCCATCTTATATCATCCGATAAATTATCTTCTATTCTAAATACTCCTCCGTCATTGGAAGATATCATTTTATTTGGATCTGAAGGGTAAAATGCCAGGGCATGCTGATCTACATAGTGATTCGGGAAAGTTTTAATGTTATTTGCTGTATCATAACCTCCAATCCAGGCTGTATTATCAATTGAGGAAAATCCATCTGAAGATCTGTAAAGGTTTGTACCGCCGAGAAACACAATATCTTCATTGGCGGGATGCACATTTAGCACCATATTGTATGAATCCTGAGAATCATAATCTCCAACCTCTCCGCCAAAAGCAGGGATATTATCACTCAAATCTTCCCACCGACCGCCAGATCCCGTGCCATTACCTGAAATGTAAGTATATTTCCATAGAAGTTCGCTGTTAGAATTTACGCTAAAGAAAACCTCATTTCTGTTCATCGCTGATGTAGCTAAGATTGTTCGTGCATAGGTTTTTGGCCAGTTCCTCGGGGTGATACTTACCCAGTTTATACCATCTTCGGACCTGTAAACTCCCCTGTCAGGAGAGGAGCCATTTCTGGATCTTTGACTTAAAACCGCATAATAAATCCCACCATCTGTTTGTGAGATATCAGAAAAATCAGAGAGATTGGCATTATTCAGATCGGTGTTAGGCGTACTTATAGCTTTTCTCCCAAGTACTACATTCCAGGTTGTTCCCCCATCCAGCGACCTGAAGATAGCGCCAACTGTCGCAAGAAAAACTTCATCTTGACCCAAATTAAGAGGATTTGGCAACACATTCCAGATGTATTGGAACTGGCTATTATAATTATTTGGAACACCTTCCGAGGTAGATAAAAGCTGATTCCAGTTTTTACCTCCATCTATAGATTTGAAAACTCCATCACCTCTGTAAGGAGCAGATTTTTTATTAGCGGAATTTGCAGTGAATTCTCCACTACCGTAATACCAGATGTTCTTTTTATTTGGTCTTGTATCCTGAGCTATTGTCGAAACACTATGGATACTGGAAGGAACAGTAGTTTTTACCCAATTTCCACCCCCGTCCTCCGATCGCCACATACCGCCGCTCACACCACCGGCTAATATTACATTTTCGTTATCGACATCAATTGCAATAGCCCTGGTTCTTCCACCTTTATTATAGGGGCCAATAGAACTCCAACCATCACTGCCACTTTCCCCGGATCTCAAGTTTTTTTTCGAGAGCCTCTCAATAATTTTTGCAGAGAAACCAATCTCCCGCCTTTTTATATCTGTTGGTAAAAAACCGGTCTTTGGATCAATGAGCATTTCCAGTTCATAGGCTTTTCTCGCCTGTGGATTTTCCTTGGAACCGATAGCAGATTTTTCTCTGGTTATCTGCGGAATATCACCGCTATATACTGGAAGAGGTGGCGCCGGAACAGAGGTGATTTTTACAGAATCGTAATTGCCGTAATAAATAGCAATGCCCCCGAAAATAATAATTAGTAATAGCCCTCTAAACTTCTGCACGTGGTCCGATTGTTTGGTGGTCTGCAACAAGCAAATTATTGAATCACAATGTTGAATTTATTTATCTTCCCTTTTTGTAATTTACTGGTTTCTTCAGCATCGCCATAGTTATTTTCATCTCCTTTGATAACCTGAACAAAATACTTTTTATCCTTAAGGTTTTTAAAAGTAACTCTTCCCTTTTCATCTGTAAATGCAGGACCGGCTATAGCGTTTTCTTCTTTATTATAATCCTCCTGTTTTTCATAGACCGTCACTTTTGCATTTTCTACAGGATTGCCCAAACTGTTCAAAACTGTAATGCGCATACCGGTTGGTAACAATTTCATTTCTGCAGAAATGGCAGTTGTACTCAACATGATTAAAAATATGATTGTTATGGAATGTAAATTTTTCATTTCTATATAATTATAATTTCAATTGTTAACCTTTAATTATAAAACATATACCAATGTCGTTTAGTTAAGCTCCTATTATCCCTCTCTGGAGAGGGTGAAGAGAGAGGTAAGACAATAATTTTCTTAACTAAACGACATATGAAATATAACTTATAAACGCCTCAAATTTAAGATGTAATATTAAGAGGAAAGTTTAATTTCATCTTTTTATTTTTTCTTCCGGTGAACGCCCGAATATTTGTCATCCGCAATTCCATCTTTATCCCAGTCAATCAGGCTGTTAAATTCTGCCACATCTCCATCGATGAAAATCTGGTACCTATAGACAGCCTGGTGATCTTCCATAATTAATGTATCTCCATCAACCATCCAGGTTCCCTTTGGCTTGTAAATCAAGGAATCAAAAGAATTTCTGAATTCAGAAATATAGGTACCATCGTCATGAATTGTAGTCACGATTGGTTTGATATTCATCTTCATCTCCCAGGTATCTTCATTAATATCAACAATAAATGAAGTGTCAGAATTATTATAGCTTCTCACCCAGACTTTCATGGAGACATTTTCCCATACGCCAACTATTTCCTTTTCCAGATGTGAAGGATAATCGAAATTCTCCTCGAAATCAGGAATATTCTCATTATTAATGGTCCCATCACTTACGCCCTGACCTGAAACATAGGGGCTGATTAATACCATGGTGAGAAATATTAAAATAACCGGAGTCTTCATAATGTCCGAAATAACTAAGGGTCACGCAATAAAGCAAATCAGCAATTTTTACATAGAGTAATATCAAGCGGCTTATTGAACCATCCTGGACTTAAATGGATTGAAAATGAATTTACTAATAAGCCGCCTGCGGACAAATGTCAACTAAGGAACCATCGCTTATCGCCCTGGTTTGTGTCCTCACAAACCAGTTTTTCGGCCTGTCAGGACCTGTCTATAGGCAAAGGCAGGCACAGACTGAAGCACATGGATTAAGTGAATTCCTTAACTATCTAACATGAGACGGTGGTCAGGCAGGTTTGTTAATTGGGATTTACAAAGAGACACTAAATTATACAAAACCATTATAGACGGTTGTGGGCATTGCATCAAATATTTATTATAGAATTCAGTACATCCTGAAAGCACATATTTTGATCTATTATAGCACGCAAAACAATTCACAAAGCACTCTATATGTATTCCGTGATCGTTGGTTGATTTATCCAGACCGTTGGTTGAAAAAAATTCCATTTAGCAATCTTTCTTGCGAAATTTCTAATTGGAATTAATAGTTCCTTCATAAAGAAGTTTTATGAAAAGCATAGTACAATATCGATTGACAAATACATTCCATCTTTTTAAACTAATCTGCCGTGAAAATATCAATACAAGGACTGAATAAGATTTACAAAAACGGTAATCGCGCTCTCAGGGATATCAATCTGGAAATTGAAAACGGAATGTTTGGATTGCTAGGCCCCAATGGCGCCGGGAAATCCAGTTTAATGCGCATTCTCGTTACCCTGATGAAGCCTACCACCGGATCGATTAGGGTGAACGACCTGGACCTTCAAAAACATCGCAAGGATGTTCGCGGATTTCTGGGATATCTGCCACAGGATTTTGCATTTTTCTCAAAACTGAAAACCTGGGAATTTCTCGATTATGCAGCTAATCTCGCCGGATTGAGAAGAAGGGTGGAAAGAAAAGTGGCCATAGAGGATATGCTGGAAAATGTAGGACTCTATGAAGTGCGTGACAGGATGGCTAATAAACTATCCGGTGGAATGAAAAGAAGACTAGGCATTGCACAGGCGCTTATTGGCGATCCGAAAATAGTCGTGGTTGATGAGCCTACTACCGGGCTGGACCCTGACGAAAGAATCCGGTTCAGAAATCTTCTTTCCAAAATGAGTCAACGGGATATCATCATCATACTTTCTACTCATATAGTCGGAGATATCTCCAGCACTTGCAGTAGCATGGCGTTGCTCAATCAGGGAGAGGTAGTTTATCATGGTCCACCGGATCAGATTATTAAAGAAGCGGAAGGAAATGTGTGGCAAATCAATGCGACCAATGCGGAGTTTGAATCAATTAAGGAAAAATTTCATGTGATTTCCACGATTCCTGACAATGATGGCTGGGAGGTGCAAGTGGTTGCAGATAAGATAGATGGATTTTCAGGAAAACCAATCACTCCAAACCTGGAACACGGCTATGTTTACTTTATGGAATACAAGGTAGATCAACTTAAAAGTTTGACTTTATAACACCAAAAAAGATATTCTAATGCTTTCGATGCTCAATATAAAAACCGTTGCAAGATATGAGATAAAAACCCTTTTGAGAAGCTGGTTCCTAAGAATATTCTCTTTGCTCACCATTGCAATCCTTGTATTTTTTGACCTCATGGTCATTACGGATGTAGGGCCTAATCCTCCCTGGATGTTCAGGGCTATTTCAGCATCAATACCATATTTTAATCTTTTGATTTTTAATCTCGTGCAAGCTGTTATCATAGTTTTTCTCGCTTCTGATTTTCTTAAAAGAGATAAAAAATTGGACACCACTGATGTGATCTATATCAGGAGTATGAGCAACGCAGACTATGTGTTTGGCAAGACCTTTGGGATTTTAACCGTTTTCTCCCTATTGAATATTGCAATTCTTCTCATAGCGCTTATTTTTAATTTTATACAGACAGATACCCCGGTTGTATGGGAAGCATATTTACTTTACCCATTGATTATCAGCTTGCCGACTTTAATATTCATCACCGGATTATCGTTTTTTATCATGGTGATTCTGCGCAACCAGGCCATCACATTTATCCTCCTACTCGGTTATATTGCCAGCACACTGTTTTTCCTAACAAATAAATACAACCATATTTTTGACTACATGGCTTTCAAACTGCCATTGATGTATTCTGATTTTGTTGGATTTGGAAACATGAAAGAGTTATTAATTCAGCGGGGAATATATTTCTTTTCGGGGCTGGCATTTATTTTTCTCACGATTCTATTGTTGAAAAGACTTCCGCAATCCAGGATAATGACAAGGGTTTCTTTGGCTTTAGTTATAGTTTTTACTACAATTTCCATCTATGCGGCGGTGAATTATCTATCCATCAATTTCACAGCCAGTGCATTGAAAGCTCAAATGATCGAGCTGAACAATGAATTGAGAAATGAAGCCATTTTAAATATTACAGATTATGACCTTGAGATTGAGCATGAAGGAGATCAGATTTCGGGTTTCGCTAAAATGAGATTTATAAATAGAAATGAGCACCCGGTAAATAGACTCATTTTCAGTTTGAATCCATCATTGATCGTTGATGAATGCTCACTGGATGGCAGACCAATATCTTTCGAACGGAAAGCTCACACTATTCAGGCTGATGCCGCAACTGCAATTGAGGCAGGCCAAATGGGTGAAATATCCATAAAATATCATGGGGCAATTGATGACGAATCCTGCTATCTCGATGTTGATGAAGAAACATTGGAAAGCAACAACACCCTTGCATTGATGAATATTGACAAACGCCATGGATTTATTCAGGAGGATTATGTGCTATTGACACCTGAAATCCTTTGGTATCCCATAGCAGGTGTAACTTACAGCCCGGAAAATCCAACCTTCCAGAACAAGCAATTCTCAAATTACAGGCTTACGGTTAAGACCGATCCCAATTTACAGGTGATTACCCAGGGGGAAATGGTAGAAAATAAAAATGGGCAAGTGATGTTTTCTGAAAAAGTACTGCTGCCGCAGATTTCTCTAACCATAGGAAAATATGAGAAAAAATCAATCGTTGTCGATTCGGTTCAGATAAATCTGTTTTACCTCTCCGGTCATGACTTTTTCACTCCTTATCTCAACGAATTGCAGGATACTCTCGCTTCAATGCTCGGTGAAATAAAGCAGGACTATGAGCGCGATCTCAATCTGGATTATTATTATAAAAGTTTTTCTGTGGTGGAAACCCCGATTCAGTTTTATTCTTATTCAAGGAGATTTGCCAGCTACCAGGAGGTGGTGCAACCTCAGGTTGTTTTCATTCCGGAAAAGTGTGCTTCGCTTATGAATGCTGATTTTAAAGGATCCTTTAACAGGGAAAAAAGCAGGGTAGAAAAAAGCAATCAGGCAATTTCAGATAAAGAGATCCAGTCCAGAATATTAAAGCGATTTATTACCGGCACGTTTACAACGGGATTTTCCGGCAGAAGATTTAACATAAACCGTGGCAGCCAGACAGAAATGGCCAGGACGCTGTCAAAACCTTCTATTTACAAGGCCTTCCCCAATTATTATTCCTTCATTTATTATGTAAAATCCGGAGAATGGTCTGTACTCAACCAAGCTTTTGAGTCATATTTATTGAGTGAGAACCAAAGTATGATGAGCTTGATACAAAGGAGGATTGGAGGGCTTTCGGGAGATGAACATGCAAATCAACTGTTAAAAGAAAGCAGCTTTGAGCAGATACTAAAGGAAGAGAAAGATAAGGTCGCCATGGAAGAGGTGATAAAAATTAAGGGAAACTATCTCTTTGCATTGATTCAAAATAAAATTGGCATCGAAGCTTTTGATAATTTTTTGAGTGAAATTCTAATTGCCCATAAATTCAAAGGGTTGGAAATATCAGTATTTAATGAATCTCTAAAGGAGCGGTTTGGTTTTGACCTTGAACCATATTTGGAAAATTGGTTGAAATCAACAGAAATTCCGGGATTTCGAATTTCTGATATAAAGGCATATGAAATTCGCGATGGTGAAAATACAAGGTATCAGGTACTATTTACCATAACCAATGAGGAAGATGTCGATGGACTGGCGACAGTTTCCTTTAGAACGATGAGCAGCAGGGGAGGATTTGGTGGAGGTGGGATGCCAAGTCTCGATCTGGAAAAAATCTTGCATATAGGAGCGAAACAGAAAAAAGAAGTTGGTATCGTGCTCGATGCAGAGCCCAGACTCATGGCCGTCAACACTTTGGTTTCGCAAAACGTGCCATCGGCATTATCACACTTTTTCAGCAAAATAGATGTCAATGAAAAAATGAGCCCTTTCGATGGGGAAAGAGATGAAATGATTATTGATAAAAAAATGGATGATATAGAAATAGTTGTTGACAATGAGGATAAAGGTTTTCAACTGATCCAACCCGATAATGAAAGTTTGCTCAAAAAGTGGCTCAAAATAGACAACACGGAAGAAGATCAAAAATATGTTGGCATTCGGTTTACCAGGCCACCCTCAAATTGGCGCGCTACCGCACAGCCTGAGTTTTATGGGAAATATGTCCTTTCTGCCTATATCACAAAAGAAGGGACCGGCGATAAACAAGCGATTTGGAATACAGAAATACCTGGGGCAGGTATGTATGAAATACATTATTATGTAGGGAAATTGCCTGTTAGAGGCAGAGGAAGGTCAGGAGGTGGTGGGAACCGGGGAGGATCCGGTCCCGGAGCAAGTAGAGGAGATCAGCCAAATGATCCCAACACAGGTTCTTATCAACTCACGGTATTTCATGATGATGGAGTGGATGAAATAACTTTAGACATAGCGAAGGCAGAAGAGGGATGGAATTTGTTGGGGAATTTCTATCTGTCACAGGGGCCGGCAAAGGTGAGTCTGTCAAATGAAACTGACGGAAAATTTGTAATAGCCGATGCCGTGAAATGGGTGAAGGTGAATGACTAATGATAGAATATTTTTTTGATTTATGATACAGAACTTGAGTGATGATCAGAAATATATATAAACTGGTTCTTGGTTTTTCAATGCTGTTAGGAGCCATTGGATCTTATGGGCAGAGTATTCTCTCACTTGACTCCGCTATGGCGATTGCAAATGCCAACAGCCCGGACATCCGTCTGGCGCAGCTCAACCTGCAAATCAGTGAGGAAATGCTTAATGCAAAAAATGCTTCTCTAAAATCAAGATTTGATCTCCAGCTAAATCCGCTGTATTTTAGTCATGGCAGGAGGTTTGACGAAGCTTTCTCGAGATGGCGAACTACCCAGATGATACAGTCGGCGGCGACATTTAATATAAACCAGCCTATTAAATGGACGGATGGAAATATCAGGCTTACCAACAGATTTTTATGGCAGGATTACGAGACGGAAGGCGCCCAGGGAAACCGTGCATTTAGCAATAGTCTGACGCTGAGAATTGATCAGCCAATTTTTACTTATAACAGAACAAAGCTAGATCTGCAAGAGCTGGAACTAGATCTTGAAAACTCTACTTTAAGTTATGCATTGCAGAGATTGAATATTGAAAGACTCGTCACTCAAAACTATTACCTGGTTTATGAAAGGGCCTTAAGTCTTCAAATTGCCAGGGAAGAACTCGATAACACGCAGGCCAATTATAATATTGTAAAGAATAAGGTTGAAGCCGGATTACTGGCTTTGGAAGAACAGTACCAGGCAGAGTTGAATCTTTCTACCGCAAAAAGCAATTACTATAATCAGCAGGTACAACTCGAAAACTCCAAGGATAATTTCAAACAGCTTATTGGACTAAACGTGTATGAAGAATTTGATATTTTGGCCGATATTGCTGGAGATCCGGTTCCAATAGATATTTCAAAAGCGATTAACCATGGGTTGGAACAGCGGCTGGAATTGAGGCAGCGAGAAATCGGAATTACCAACAGCCAGTTTGAGCTGATCCGCACCAGGTCACTTAATGAGTTTTATGGGAATGTGTCAGCGACATTTGGCCTGATTGGGGATAATGAAGATCTATCACAAATTTATAATCCCGCCACTGACAACCAGGAATTCTCACTTACACTGACAGTTCCAATTTTTGATTGGGGAGAAAGAAAATCGAGGATAAAAGCTTCGGAGGCCCGAATCCAGACCCAGGAACTCAACTTCAGCCAGGAACGAATTGATATTATCATTAATATCAGGGCGGTATATCGCAGCCTCCAAAATCTGCTCAATCAAATTGAGATCGCGAAGCAAAGTGTGAAAAATGCGCAATTGACCTATGAAGTAAATGTTGAACGGTATAAAAATGGCGACCTCACAGGGATGGACCTAAACCTATATCAAACACAGCTTTCTGAACAAAAAATGTCTCTTACGACAGCGCTTATAGATTATAAGCTCGAATTACTCAATATGAAAATTCAGACTTTATGGGACTTTGAATCAGACAATTCCTACCTGCCGGAAGATATTATGAATAAACAATCAATAGAATAATAACATGGCCACCATGGATGTAATAAGCATAGAATTTCAGAAACACGGGGAAAAGACAACAATTCATTTGTTAGCATTTTCCCTTTTAATAGCTATAATATCGTCTTGTACAACAGATACTACATCGTTTGAGACTGACATCTCAGTTCCTGTTTCTGTAACAGATATAAAGACCGGTTCTATTGAGCAATATGTAAATACAACAGGATCTGTGAATGCGATGCAGGAAGTTGCCCTCTCCTCTGAAATTATAGGTGATTATTATTTGCTCAAAAATCCCAGAACGGGAAGACTTTTTGTCCTCGGTGATAAAGTGAAAGCGGGTCAAAAAATTATTCGACTGGAAAATATTGAATATGAAAACAGCATCAAAATCGAATCTGAGAAGCTCAATCTTGATATTTCTAAGAGGGAGTTTGAAAAACAGGAATCTCTGTTTGACAAAGGAGGAGTGACATTGAGAGAACTCAAAAACTCTGAACGGGAGTATATCAATGCTCAATATGCCTACGAAAATGCAAAAATTCAGCTCGATAAAATGGATATAAAGGCGTCTTTCAATGGGGTAATTGTCAACCTGCCGTATTATACCAAAGGCACCAGGATAAATTCTGGATCAGAAATGGTCACCATCATGAACTTTTCTCAAGTTTTTATGGAGATTAGTCTTCCTGAAAAAGACATGGCGCAAATTAATATTAGTGACCGTGCGAAAATCACAAATTATACGCTTCCAAATGATACTCTTATTGGAAAAATTACTCAATTGAGTCCGGCCATTGATCCCACAACGAGGACGTTTAAAGGGCTGCTGGTCATCGACAATAAAAAATTACTTCTTCGTCCGGGGATGTTTGTCCGGGCTGATATTGTTGTTGACAAAAAAGAAAATACCATTGTAATTCCAAAAGATATAATCCTCTCAAAGCAAAGGGGTAAAACCGTATTTGTGGTTGAGCGTGGAGCTGCCTCTGAGCGTATCATCACCACAGGCCTGGAAAGTGCCACCGAAGTAGAAGTATTGAAAGGTCTGAAAAAAGATGAACGATTGATCATTTCCGGATTTGAAACATTGAGGAACAGGTCGAAGGTGAAGGTGGTGAGGTGAAGGCTGAGGCTAAGGAGAAGGCTAAGGAGCGGGTATTAATTGATAATTCTAAAATTGTAAGTAAAATGTCATATAGGGATTTCACTGATATGAATGTATGGAAAAAGGCCTTTGACCTTTTGTTAAAAGTTTATTCCATAACCAAGAATTTTCCAAAGGAGGAAAAGTATGGAATGACATCCGATATCAGAAGGTCAGCAAATTCAGTTGTACATAATATTGCAGAAGGATTTGGAAGGTATGAAAGGAGAGACAAAACAAGATTTTATAAAATTTCAAGAGGGAGTGCATATGAAATCATAAGTCAGATCGTGGCCAGTTATGCTTTAGGATTTATGATAAATGAAAATGAAAAAGAGCTGATGATACAAGAATACCGAAATGTAATTTCAGAATTGGATTCATTAATAAAGACCATAGAAACAAATGTTAGATAAACATACCTTCTCCTTAGCCTCATCCTTAGCCTTTTAACACATGAAAACACTCACCAGATTTTCAGTGGAATACCCTGTAACTGTACTCATGTTTGTGCTGGGGATATTGCTATTGGGATATATCTCATTCAGCAGATTGGGGATTGACTTGTTTCCCGACCTGAATAACCCGAGAATTTATGTAGAGATCAAAGCGGGTGAAAAACCCCCTGAAGAAATTGAAAAACAGTTTGTAGATAATATTGAAGCGCTCACAATTCGTCAATCTGATGTGCTGGGAGTGTCCTCAGTTTCCAAAGTAGGTTCTGCATTAATCACCATAGAGTATTCGTGGGACAAGGATATGGATGAAGCCTTTTTAGATGTTCAGAAGGCACTCACGAATTATAGTCAACAAGTAGAGTTGGATGAATTGAACATTAGCCAGTTTGATCCGAATGCCACTCCGGTACTCGTAGTGGCTTTGACGCACAGCGCCATCAAGGATATGGATGAGCTTAGAAAAACTGCTGAAAACTACATCCGCAACGAGCTCATCCGGTTGGAAGGTGTGGCCGATGTGTTATTGTCAGGACAGGAAATCAGTGAGGTGGTCATCAATACAGATAACTACCTGCTCGAGGCTCATAACCTCACAACGAGCGATATTTCCCGTCAGATCCAGAACTACAACCGAAACGTATCGGGAGGTTCCATTGAAGAGATGGGAATGAAATATGTAATCAAGGGAGAAACTGTACTGAAGGAGCTGCAGGATATCGGAGACATCATCGTCACGTTCAGTAATCCTGGAGAAGAAAACAACTTGTCAGAAAAAACTCCCGTATTCCTTCGGGATATTGCCTCAATAGAGTTTAAGAATAAAGACCCTGAAAACATTGTGCGCATCAATGGTGAGCGATGCATTGGCCTGTCTATTTATAAAGAGCCGAAATACAACACCGTAAAGGTTGTAGAATCGCTTGATGTTGCTTTTAATAATATGAAGCGCGCTTTGCCGGGGTACGAATTTAGGGTTGTTCATAATCAGGGAGCATTTATTTCCGGGGCCATTGATGAAGTTCAGGAAACGGCATTGATCGGAATAATGCTCGCCGTGGTGGTATTGTTTGTTTTTCTCAGAAGAATTGGTGTCACCCTGGTGATCAGCATTGCCATCCCGGTGTCTATCGTCGCCACATTCAACCTGATGTATTTTAATGGTCTGTCTCTGAATATCATGACACTGGGAGGACTTGCCCTGGGAGCTGGTATGCTGGTAGATAATGCCATTGTGGTAATGGAGAATATATTTCGCAATCTTGAATCTGGGTTGAGTGTTCGCGAAGCTGCCATCGTAGGGACTGCCGAAGTTGGTGGAGCAATTACTGCATCCACGATCACGACCATCATCGTTTTTTTACCAATCGTTTACCTACAGGGGATATCCGGAGAATTGTTCAAAGACCAGGCCTGGACGGTAGCATTTTCATTGATCTCATCGCTTTTTGTGGCCATCTTTTTCATCCCTATGCTCTTCAACAAGTTTTTCAAGAATGTGAAAATAGCATCAAAAAGGGATCACTCAGTGAAATTTGGTTGGTATGCTTCTTTACTGGCAAGGGTCCTGAAAGCCAGGTGGTGGGTCATCGTTCTATCTGTTTTGTTTGTAGGAGGGACAGCCCTGATCTTTCCATATATCGGAAATGAATTTATGCCCAAAACTGAAAGCAATGAATTTTCAATCAATTTTAAACTTGCAGAAGGAGTACAATTAGCACGCACTAATAAAACGGCGGACGGTTTGGAAAATGTAATTAAAAATCTGCTTGGAGATAAACTGGAGACGCTCTATACACATGTTGGTCCAACGACCACAGAATCTTCAGATGCCCAGGCGGTTTTGGAGGATGAAAATTCCGGAAGCATTAAAGTGATTCTGAAAAAAGAAAAGGCTGTCCCATCTTCGAAAGTAATAAATGCCCTTGGAGCCATGATGGAAAACATCCCTGAAATGGAGATAGAATTTGTCCGGGATGAGAGCGCTTTGCAATCAACCCTGGGAACAGATGTTGCTCCCATTCTGGTGGAGATCAGGGGAGATGATCTGGATATGATAGATTCACTTTCTAAGCAGGTAAAACGGAAAATGCAGACCTTGGAAGAGCTATTCAACATTAAAACATCCATGGAAGGAGGAGCTCCGGAGCTTGATGTGATTATTGACAGGCAACAGGCGGGATTGTTTAATGCGAGTGTTGAAGATATTATATCCCAGGTCCAGGAACAATTGATGGGAACTGATGTCGGCGATTTTGAAAGTGAAGGAGAATTGAAAGACATCACCATAAAACTACCTGATATTTCCGTTCGTGAGCTGGCAGATTTAAAGATTAATTCAGGAAATGAATTTATGAGGTTAAGTGATCTGGCGGAAATCAGGACCAATGTGGCGCCAAAAATAATCATCAGGAAAAACCAAAATAGAATTGCAGAAGTGACTGCACAATACAAACCCGGACTTCATTTTGACCAGGTTATCAAAAAGATTGAAACACAGATTGCAGATATTGCTCTTCCGCCAAATTATAAAATCACCGTGGCAGGAGAGGAGCTGTTGCGCAAAGAATCCATGAAAAGCCTGAGCTTTGCACTTATCCTTTCAGTAATCCTTGTGTACATGGTTTTGGCATCCCAATTCGAATCGCTAATCCACCCCTTCACCATTCTCCTGACGATCCCACTTGCTGGAGTTGGTGCAATTTTGATTTTCTTTTTTCTTGGAGATCCATTAAATATTATGGCATACATCGGCATCATTATGTTGGCGGGGATCGCTGTAAATGACTCTATAATATTAGTTGATGCAATAAATCAATTAAAAAGCTCTGGCCAGAAAACTATGGATGCTATTATAGGTGCCGGGCAGCAAAGGATTCGCCCCATCATCATGACGTCGCTGACCACCATACTTGCATTGTTGCCATTGACAATTGGATTTGGTGAAAGCGCTTCCCTGAGATCACCAATGGCCTTGGCTGTAATCGGTGGACTGGTGACTTCGACCATTCTTACTCTGATCGTAATTCCATGTGTGTATGCTGTTTTTGATCAGTTTACAAATTGGATAATAGGTAAAAATAAATCCGGGAAATAGCTGATTAAGAAATGGATTTTATCATAAAGAGAAAAACATTTATCAGCATGATCTTTATCGGGCTCAGTATGCTCGGGTTTATCTCCTATAAAAATCTTCCTTTAGAATTACTCCCTAATGCAGAATTACCAATGCTGGTAGTACAGGTATCCAGCAAATTGGAGGTTGACCCATCCTATATGGAAAATAGGGCAATAATTCC
>JAJRQT010000091.1 GCA_024280115.1 Bacteroidota bacterium
ACGTTAAAACATTGATAATCAATAGATTGAAAAAATTAGAATAAAAGCATAATAAAATATTTCAATTTCATTTGACTGCTTTCAAAATTTGGAACAAAAGTGAAAAACTCAGAATCAATTATTAGAGGTTCCCCATAGGCAATGGACACTGCACATATACGGCTGATGCTTGTTGGATGGCAACCGATCGAAAAACGAAAGATAGCATGTCTCAATCGCTATGGCTTTGGGATATGGAGCTTAATAAAGGCATGATTCTTTGCAGTAAGCCAGTGAATGAAAAAAAATATCTTTCAGGCGATATCCGTTGCGATTTTCACCCGCGCTGGAATCCGTCGGGAAATAAAATATGTTTCGATGCGATCGACACAGAAACAGGTACGAGACAAATGCATTTGGTAGAATTTATAGATAGTCAATAAACCTAATAATGACTGTCATCTTGTTAATCCCCCTTGAAGAAGGGGGTTTGGGGGATTGAAGTAGATATATAGATTTTTACAATGAAAAATAATGATCTTAATCCATAAGGAGTGTTTTTTTTGATTTTAATTAAAACGGCTAAATATGGAAATAGGGGCTGTATTTTACTGCTTGGCCAGCAGATAGGCATGATTTTAATTTTTATCGGGGGCCAGTTACAAAATAAGACTTTATCATGAAATCGAAACGAATTTTTGTTAAAATTTCCACTCCCATTTTAGTGGCATTAATTATTCTCCAATTTGGGTGTGACAATAAGCGCAATAGATTAGTTGTAGAATTTCCATTAGTTTCAAAATCTATCGCCATAACATCAGGTCCTAAGGAGCATTTATTTGCCAGCTATTATGGCATCAATTCCTGGAGTGCTGATCAGCGATACGTAACAGTTCTGGAAACGCCGATCAAATATCGGCTTCCGACCGAAATTGACCCCGCAATGCTTGGGTTAGTTGATCTGGAAACCAATGAATTCATTCCACTTGCCGAAACACGTGCCTGGAATTTCCAGCAAGGTTGTATGGCGCACTGGCTTGGGACATTCCCTAATTCACGTATCATTTATAACGATATGGTAGATGGGAAATATGTTTCCATCATTATGGACATTCATACAAAGCAAAAGATCAAGACGATTCCCTACCCGGTTTGCGCCGTTTCACGGGATGGCAAAGAAGCTGTGAGCATCAATTTTTCCAGACTCCGAACTACGCGCAAGGCTTATGGATATGGAGGAGATGGCCAGGATGCCCGATTGTCTGTACAGTTCCCCAAAGACGATGGGCTATTTCTCATAGACCTCGAGACAGGGAAAGCTAACCTTCTTGTGTCTATTCACGACATTAAAGATCAGGTTCCCGAAGTGCCGGAAGATGGGATTGAATACTTCAATCACTTCCTCTTCAGCCGCGAAGGAGGAAAGATATTCTGGCTGGCCCGGGCCACACCGGTAAGAAACACCTCATCCTTTACTGTAAACAGGGATGGAACAAACATACAGCGTTGCTTTCCCGATGGGTGGGGAGGATCGCATTTTGACTGGCTCAGCGAGGATGAATTGATGATCACCGGCCCTTACAAGGGGAAAGATAATGCGCACATACTTTTCACCATTGGTCAGGACAACTATCGACGTCTCGGCAATGGACTGCTGGATTACGACGGTCATGGTACATTTTCTCCGGATGGGCGTTGGATGGCGACCGACACCTATCCAAGTAAAGGATTAAAAGAGCAGAAACTCTATCTCATGAACATGGAAACAGAAGCTGTTTTGCCAATGGGCAGATACATCCATCCACCTGCATTTAGAGACAATGGAAAAGATGCTGCATGTGATTTGCATCCGCGCTGGAGTCCGAAAGGAGATATGATTGGATTTAATTCGGTTACCACGGGATCCAGACAGGTGTATATTTTGAAACTTAATAAACAATAAATTAAAATTTTATATTATGAGAAAAGTATATTTTTTAGGACTATTCATGCTGATTTTGGTTTCCTGTAATACTTCACAAAAGAACTCATCAGATCAGGAGGCTTATATATATTCGGTGCATGGAAAAGTGGAAATTGAGAACCTTGGAGTCTCTCTCTCACATGAGCACATCATGTCGAGGTTTGGCTTAAACCCCGCATATATTGGCGAATATGATGAAGATTCTCTTTTGATGCAGGTTGTTCCATACCTTAAAAAGGTTAGAGCCCTGGGAGTGAAAACCATATTCGATTGTACGACTGCCTATTTTGGAAGAAACGTCAAACTGTTAAGGAAGATATCCGATGCTTCAGGAATTGAGATCATTACCAATACGGGATATTATGCTGGAGCGAATGATCGGTATGTTCCGGAAGCTGCCTATGTGTCAAGCATTGAAGAGATCGCCCAGGTCTGGATTGATGAATTTGAAAAGGGTATTGATGATACCGGAATAAAGCCGGGTTTCATTAAGCTGGCGTTCGACAAGGGAGTTTCGGAAATTGATTCAAAACTTTTTACTGCCGGGATTCTTACCCATTTAAGTACAGGCCTGACCATGGCTGTTCACACGGAAAATAATTTGGAAGCAGCTACAAAAATGCTTCAGTTACTGGATCAGTATGATGTGGATCCGGCAGTTTGGGTATGGGTACATGCCAGTAAGGTTGAGGATGTTGATTTTCTTGTAGAAACAGCAAAGAAAGGGGTATGGTTATCTCTGGATAAATTAAAGGCACCTGAGACGGAAGATTATGTTGCAAGACTTTCATTGCTTAGGGAAAGGGGAGTTCTGAAAAAGGTACTGCTCTCACATGATGGTAATTCCTACAACCGGGACAGGAATCTTAAAGAATACGACGCTATCCTAACTTTTCTGATACCGGCACTGAAAGACAATGGCTTTTCAGATGAGGATATCAATCAAATACTGGTAGTCAATCCTCAGAATGCATTTAAGATTGGAGTCAGACACAAAGCAGAAAAGTAGTATATCATAGCAATTTTACTGCCTAAGAAAGAATGGGTAAATAAATATTAAAAAAAATAAATAACACAAACATGGAAGTAAAGAAGATTCACAGAAGAACAGCTATTAAATTGTCGCTTGCCGCAGGGTTTGCCGGAGCAATAGAATCACCAAAACTTTGGGCGAAAGACTTTAAGAAACCCGTTCCCGGGTCAGAGGGTCTAACAACGTACTTAAAAGACGGGCAAGTTCAGCTACGTTTGAACAACATGCCGCTAACCGCCTACCGGGCTCATCCATCTCTTAAATATCCTTATTTCTATCCTTTGAATGGACTGGCTTCTGGAACTTCGTTGACAACGGAGTCTGCTTTACCCTATCCACACCATCGTGGTCTATGGCTTGGATGTCAGCCGCTCAATGGAGGAGACTACTGGGCGGATAACGATACTGAGTCAGGTCAGATTAAATCTGAAATGCTGGAGCTGGGTCAAGAAACAGAAACATCAAGTGAGTTGCTTAATAACTGTACCTGGGTGCGAAAAGATGCCCCTTCACCATGGTCTGACGAGCGGAAGTTCACAGTATCGATTCTTAATAAACGGGTATGGGTGATTGATGCGGAGATCAAACTGACTGCAAGTGAAGACATTGAAATTAAAAGTGCCAAGCACTCATTTTTTGCACTCAGAGCCGCTTCTGATATCGCCCCTGCTTATGGCGGCGTTTTGATGAACTCCGAAGGTGGCGTCGGTGCTGAAGAAACGCTGGGTAAAGAAGCCAGATGGTGTGGCTACCATGGAAAACGCGATGGTCGTAACGTGGTCGAGGGCATTGCTATAATGACTCATCCTGATAATCCATGGTAATCGACATGGTTAACGCGAGATTATGGACATTTGTCGCCATCGCCATTCTACTTCCTCGATGAACCATGGCGCTTGAGCAAGGGAAAATCAATTGATGTAAAGTATAGAGTAGCCATGCATGTAGGTACGCCAAAAAAAGCTGATTTGGAAGGTGTGTACAATCAATGGATCAAGTCAACTGCTGGAAAAGATACAGTTCTGTAACAGGTGAATGATGGCGGAGGGGCATGGAATATACATGCCTTTTGTCCCGCTCATCTCCGGGATACAAAAATATTGAAGGTCCATCAGATTCTACCTTAAGAATATGGTATAATAATATAATTATAGATATGAAACAGTTATTTAAAATTGCATTGACAATTTCCATTTTGATAATTGCATTAGGATTTGCAATTTTTGACGAGCATAACGAGATTGTAAACAAAGCAAAGGTCAAGCCAAATATTGTAATAATTTTAGCTGATGATCAGGGAAATGCCGATGCCGGATACCAACGCTCACCTTCAACCATTTCAACCCCTGCGATTGACAAACTGGCATCTGAAGGAATTGTTTTTACTGACGGTTATGCGAGCGCTTATGTTTGTGCTCCAACCCGTGCCGGTTTGCTGACCGGTCGCTATCAGCAGCGATTTGGTTTTTACACAGCGGGAGACTCCCGACAGGGCATGCCATTAAGTGAAATTACTTTAGCAGAAGTCCTTAAAAAGGAGGGATATCAAACAGGAATATTTGGCAAGTGGCATTTGGGACTTACTGAAGAGTACCATCCTTTAAGCAGAGGATTCGATGAGTTTTATGGATTCCTTGGACATGGGGCACATGACTACTTCGACCTTAGCTGCAAAGAAAATTCGGATGATTTTCATCAATGTATATACCGGAATAACGAAACAATAACTGATACGGGCTACCTGACTGATAACCTGGCTAGGGAAGCCTGTTCGTTTATCAGGAATAAAGCAAACAAGGAAAATCCATTCTTTTTATACCTGCCCTTTAACGCAGTTCACTGGCCACTTCAGGCGCCGGAAGAGGATATAAAAAAGTTCAATTCTGGGGATCCTGATCGCGATATACAACTGGCAATGATTCATCGAATGGATATTGCTGTGGGTGAAGTAATTAAGACGCTGAAAAGTGAAGGTGTTTATGAGAACACCATCATTTTCTATTTCTCTGACAATGGTGGCGCAGCAAGGGTGAAAGCAGATAATCTACCTTTTAGGGATTTCAAACAAAGTGTATATGAAGGTGGGTTGCGGGTTCCATTTATAATGAGCTGGCCCTTAGAATATGAGCCTTCAGTATGTAATGAGCCGGTAATATCCCTGGATATTATGCCAACAGTTTGTGCTTTGGTGGGGATCGATCTTCCGGACAATAGAGTTTACGATGGAAAAAATATACTTCCTGCCGTAAACGGTGAGCTAAAAGAACCGCTGCATGATGAACTTTTCTGGGATGGAAATCAAAATAAATGGGCTGTACGGCAAGGAGACTGGAAATTGGTTTCGCCAAAAAAAGGCGTAACCGAACTTTATAATTTGAGTGAGGATATAGGTGAAATAGTTAATCTTGCGATACAGTACCCAGATAAAACTAATGCCTTGAAAATTAAATACGATACCTGGCGAAATGAAATGGCGACTCCAATGGGGAATAAGAAAAAGAAATAATTGAGGCTGATTTGTTTAATATTATAAAACGAACATGAGCTTTTTCAATTAAATTTTAATGCTTCTCTGAACGGCATTAATTGTTAATTATTGAATCTACACATAGAATAAAATAAAAATAAATAGGGAACATTCTATAAGTGCTTAAATATGAAAAAATTCATCCTCCTGATTTGCCTGATAGTCCAGCCGTACGGCATAGCCTCCATCTATGCACAAAACAAACAAGATCTCTCTAATCTCGCAACCGAGGCTGAACACAGTCTTGAAAAAGGTATTGTATTTATGCAATCACTGGCGATTGAAGGTGGCTACGTTTACCATTATAGTATGGATGGGAAAGAGAAATGGGGAGAGGGTAAAACCAATGATCGTACCATTGAAGTGCAGCCTCCCGGAACTCCTGCTGTTGGTATGAGCTTTCTGAGCGCCTGGCGCATTACAAAAAATAAGGACTTTCTCCAAGCTGCCGAGGAAGCAGCCAGTGCCCTCATTCAGGGTCAAAACGAGCTTGGAGGTTGGGAGCACAAAATCTATTTTGATCGTCCCAAGGGGAAAAAGGTGAGTTTCGATGATAACCAGACTCAGAGCGCCATTAGTTTTTTAATGAAGCTGGATCAGGAAATCGACCGGCCCGCCTTAACGGAAGCAGTTGAAAAGGCCCTGGACATGATGCTGGAGTCTCAACTGGACAATGGCGGTTGGCCTCATCAATACCCATGGCAGGGCAACTACCACGATTATGCCACATTCAACGATCAGGGGATTAACGATTGTATCAGGGTGATGATCGAGGCGAGTTCCTACTATGAAGAAGAAAACATAAAAAAAAGTCTGCAAAAGGTGGGACGTTTTTTGATGATCTCTCAATTGCCACCTCCGCAACCAGGCTGGGCGCAGCAATACAATGAATATCTTCAACCCGCCTGGGCGAGGACATTTGAGCCTCCCGCTGTTTGTCCATCTGCCAGTGTGCATAATATTCATAGCCTGATCGACCTTTATCAGGCTACCGGGCAGAAGAAATTTTTGGAACCCATTCCTGATGCTATCCGATGGTTGAAGGCCTCCCGCTTGCCCAATGGAAAATGGGGACGTTTTCTGGAATTAGGCACCAACAAGCCGCTTTACTATGACAGGGGTCGTATTCGGGTAGATTCGCTGCATCAGCTTTCTTTGGAAAGAAGCACCGGTTATGGTTATGAAACCGATATTCATGCCGCAGTAATTGCAGTCGAATTGCGCTTTTTGCAGGTAAGCGAACAAGCTGCTATTGAAAGAATTGATC
The DNA here is from genome assembly GCA_024280115.1 of Bacteroidota bacterium. Lineage (GTDB taxonomy): Bacteria > Bacteroidota > Bacteroidia > Cytophagales > Cyclobacteriaceae > JAAUQL01. The sequence continues at coordinate 6,770 of JAJRQT010000091.1, forward strand.
AAAAAGCCACGTTAAAAAAGTTGACTGCGAATGTTCAGGAAATCATTAAACGCCAGGACAATTCTGGGCGGTGGATTGTTCATCAGGACCAATTCCGAAAGGAAGTACAGGGCAGAAGATGGAATGGAGAATACCGCGTAGAAGACCGGATATCCAGCGCTCTTTTTAATCAGAATGTTGAAATACTTTGTGCCTTTTTGGAGGCATATAAGAAATTGTAAGCAAGCAATATGCTTAATCAGTGAAACTATTCTATAAAAAAATATTAAAATTAATTACTCGTGAAAAATCGTGAAAAAACAATTTTATTATCAATTGAAAATCTTGAAAGATATGGATTTTCCTGCTTTATCTACAAAACGGAACCCCGGAGAAAAGATGATTTCTTGTTGAGAGAAATTGAATTGACCGCAGGTGCAGGACCGGAAACAATTAAAATCCCAAATCAATTAATAATAGAGCTTTCTAAAGTTGATAAGATTATCAATTCCAAGAAATATGAAATAAATTATGATATACGATCTATAGAACCTATAAAACTGCTCTCTGAAAGGGCAGGCTGGAACCAGACCTTAGCAGATCTCGAAGCGATGAAAACCTGCGGAAAAAACGGGTATATTCTGGCAACATTTAATCATGAAAATCAGAAAATTCCATTGGGTAGTGGACTCTCACTGCCAGTATCGGATGATATAAGCTGGATTGGGATGATATTGGTTCACCCGGAATTGCGAAGACAGGGAATTGCACGGTCCATTATGAATGCCTGCCTGGAGCAGGCGAGATTAATTCAAAATAAATCTATAATTGGGCTGGATGCCACACCACAGGGAAAGCAGGTATATGATGCCCTGGGTTTTAAGGATTCCTATAAAATCTGGAGATCTGCAATTTCTACAGATTCTGTAAATGACCCTGGTTCCACGACGAAGCTGGAACCATTAAAACTGGAAGAGATCAGGAAATATTTAGATAGAATTAATAATACAGAACGATTTGAAATTGCTGAATTGCTTGGAAATTTACAAGGTAGTAAAAATATAATGGCAGTATCCGGAGGTTCAGTTTCCGGGTTTGTGATGAGCAGACCTGGCAGAATAAAACCATTTATCGGGCCATTAATTGCTGATTCAAATGACGTTGCGATGAGTTTGTTGAGTCAGGCACTCAAGCATTGGAAGTCCATAGGGTTTGCAAATGCTTTTATTGACGTTCCCGAATTTCATATCGGCCAGCAATCCATATTCGCAAATGAAGATGATCATGCTAATTCAGCTATAAAACACCATTTTTCAATAAGGCCGATTAGATCATTTATCAGAATGTATCAATTGATTTCTAAATCTGAAGTGGAAGAATATCTTAAAAAATCTCTATCTCAACGGCAGGCGGGAATAAATGAAAAATCTAAAATTGCGCTACTCATGGCAAGAGATTCATACGAAAAAACAGCAAACTACATGGAAAAAGAAAAGAATAAGATTATTCCCTCCATGTATGCGATCGGCGGACCCGAAATGAGTTAGTAAAGATTATTCTATTTTCGCCAACCAGTAATTCTATACGAAACACCACCAGTCACAAAATAATCAAATGTATCATCATTATATCCAAATCCACCATAGAGATCTAATTGCAAATTATCATTTAAAATGTAAGCCCCACCAAAATCAAAAAATGTATCAAAATAGTCTCCATTGAAATTTCCATAATTTTCAAAGAAAACGCTGAGTTGATCATTTACTGAAAGCACAATATTTAAAGTATAAAATCCGCCTGGCTGAGCTCCATTTCCACTAAAATCAGCCCCTAGATTTGTAGTAATACTTATAAGATCAGATAATCCTTTTGATGCCATGATATTGAATTTTGTAGAAGGATGATCAGGTTTATAATCTTTAGAAATCATCCGGGTTTTATAAATAAATTCAAAGCCCAGCGCCGGGGCCTTGTCGGATTCTTCAAAAATATTGAATCTCAATCCGAAATTAGCCATATTCAATCCATTGGATTTGGACTCATTATTAAAGCGTTCTACAGTAGTATTTTTTAAACCCCAAAGTGTTTGCAATTCTATTTTATCTGTAATTCCAAATCGGATAATTGCCGGTAGTTCAAAATCATTTCTTTTGTAATTATCGGCATTTCCTCCACCAACCTGCACACCTGTTTGAAGCTGAAACACCATTTTCCCAACCGTATTTGGGCTGTTTGATTGGCCCGGTCGGTCACTGACAATAGTTTCATTAAATTGGGCGAGAACTTCGATGGAAAAAGCTGTCATTAAAAAGGTCAGAATAAATATAGCTCGAATCTTCATGGTTTTATTAAGTATGAAAAGTACAATAACAGAATATATTCTAACTAAACCATGGTCAACAATAAAAATATGGTGTTTGACATGATTTCTATTTCCTCCTTTTTTGTCTCATGCGGCCAACCTATTACTTTGAATGCATCACTTCCACACCGTCCCAGTCCTGAGGAACACCAGTGGCGATAAATTGACCTGATTTTCGGAGGAATAAATTCGCACTGGCATCATCTGGGTTTTGTTTAACTACTTGCTGAAATCCCAATGCAGCCATTGCAAAATCTTTCTCAAAATAGTGGTTCATACCTTCATTAAAGGAACCTATTGATGCCTTCTTCTTTTCGATAATACCCTCAGCATCTCCATCAAAACATTCATATATCTTAAGACTATTGTTTTTCCCTTTAACCTGCACCTTACCTAAATATCTGAAATTGAATAATGAGGGGTCGTTAAGTTCATTGATGCTATCTTCACTCAAAAGTATGTTGGCGCCATAATATTTTGATAAACTTTCAACGCGAGAAGCTGAATTTACCGTATCGGAAATAATGGCCGCATCCAGGCGTTGATCGTCTCCTGTAATTCCCATAATCAACGAACCGGTATGCAATCCTATTCCAATTTTGATAGGAATACGGCCTTTCGCCAATCTTTGATGATTGTAGGCAGATAGTTTTTTTTGAATCTGAATGGCTGATCTTAAGGCATCCTCAGGTTGTGATGGAAAAAGGGCCATGATGGCATCTCCTAGATATTGGTTAATGAATCCGTTATTTTGTTGAATGATAGGGCCCATTCGAAGGTTATATGCATTGATAAAGTTGAAGTTTTCCTCCGGTGTCATTTGTTCAGAGATTGTAGCATACCCTCTAATATCTGTAAAAAGGACAGTTACATCCTTATGAGCCTGATCGCCGAGATTAACATCAGTAATCCGGTCTTTTCCCAGGGATTTTATAAATTCATTTGGAACAAACCTACCAACGATATCAAAGATTTTATTCAGATCTAGCTGGGTCTTTATCCGGGCTAATAATTCCTGCTTGCTAAAAGGTTTCGCCAGGTAGTCATTGGCCCCAATATTTAATCCATGCACCAAATCCTGTACCTGGTTTTTAGCTGTTACCATAATCACAGGAAGTTCGGACGGCATAAATTTTTCACGAATTTTCTGACAAACCTCATATCCGGTCATCCTGGGCATCATAACATCCAACAATACAAGATCATATTTTATTCCATTTTCCAATGCTTTCAAAGCATCCTCGCCGTTCAGGGCCATGCTGATTTGATATGAATCGGAAGACAAATGGTTTTTTAATACCTGGTGATTTATGGGCTCGTCATCGACAATTAGAATATGACTGATTTTTCCATTGTTTTTAAATGAAATATTATTAGATGGTTCCTCAGGAGACGTTTCCTCTTTTTTTGTTTCAACGGCCACCCTTGCCAGAATTGGTGCACCTGCAGGTAGGGAAGCGCTTTCATCTGAAGCGGGTAAGGAAAAGAAAAATATAGATCCTTTGCCTGGTTTGGATTCAAACCACATTTTTCCTCCATGAAGCTCGGCAAGTCTTTTACTGATACTCAATCCCAGTCCCGTACCGGCATATTCCCTGGATATGGAACCATCGGCTTGTTGAAATTCCTGGAAGATGACATCACGCTTATCTTCTGGGATGCCAATCCCCGTATCTGAAACTGAAACGGTAATAACATCATCTTCGGTCTTAGCCGAAACTATCACATGTCCGGATTCAGTAAATTTAATGGCATTACCAATGAGGTTGTTAAGAATTTGTTGCAATCGATTTTCATCACCGGAGGCTGCTTTTAGATCAACCGGTATCCGGTTTTCCAGTGATATCTCTTTTCCAATGATCAAGTGTGTATTTATCCGTAAAACAATCTCTGTTAGCGAAAATAAATCAACCGGTTTTCGTTGTATTTCAATATCAAAGTTCTTTAGTTTTGAAAAATCCAGGATGTCATTTACGAGACTCGCTAGCCTCCTTCCAGAAGAAATAATCATGGAAAGATCTTCCTTTTGATTTGTGTCTGCAGCTCTATCGTAAAGACTTTCGGAAAGACCAATTATTCCATTGAGAGGTGTGCGAAGTTCATGGGATGTATTGGCCAGGAATTCATCCTTCAACTTATCTATCCTTTTCAATGCCTCTTCCCTCGATTTTGCCTCTTCGATAATCTTTTTGGAAAGCAATGCGCTTTCGATTGCTGAACCTGCTTGTAGCGCCAGGGTAGTTAACAGTTTTAAATCGGCAGCCTTATAGGCATCTACTTTTTCATCGAATAGTACAATGATGCCCAATACTTTTTCTTTTACCTTAAGCGGAGCATAAATTAAGGATTTAATTGAAGGATCTAATTTTGAATACCTTGGTGCTCTTGCTACTTCATTAATAATTTCCGCACTTGAGAAATCACTGATTTTACGAAAAGATGACTTGATTGAATTTAATTCCTTTTGATCAGGAAATTCAGATCCTGTTGCCGATAATACTTCAAGATGCTTATTGGGGCTTTGATTTGAAATCATTACAGCCCCTCCGGTAGCCTTAATCAGATGATTGGCTTCTTCGAGTGTAAGATCGGCAATCACTTTTGGCTCGATGGTTTTTGCCAGTTTTTCAGAGAAATTATAAATTACATTGATCTCTCGATACATGGTGAGCACCTCCCGGCCAAGTGTTTTTCGCTCGCTTTCCTTAGTGGCATAATGTATCAGCAATCCTGCGAGAATACCTGCTTGCTCGCCTCCATAAACCCAGCCCAATATATCACCGCCCAATTCTAAAGGATATTTATTTTTCGGATTATGAATGGTAACTCCAAGAATTAGCTCTCCTTTCGAATCTTCTACACCGATACGTTCCGAACTTAAGTTCAGCAATTGCTGAAAAAGCTGGTGCGTGTCCTTATTTTTTACGATAAGTCTCTTCAGGCTAACACTTGGCATAATAGTTAAGGGATATGTTTCTTGTAGAAATATTAAAGTTGTAAAACTTCACGGGCTTTATCCAGCAATTCATCCGGATCAAAAGGCTTGGTCATATAAACATCCGCTTCTACATCTTTTCCTTTTTGCTTATCTAGCTCCTGGCCTTTTGCTGTTAATATTATAATGAAAACATCGTTGATTTTTAGTTCTTGTTTCACCTTTCTGCACACCTCGATGCCATTCATTTTTGGCATCATCACATCGAGAAAAACCAGATTTGGATGCTCTTCAATAATCAATTCAAGTGCCTCTTCGCCATTGGTAGCAGTCAGCAGCTCTACTCCTTCATCTTCCAGTTCTTCCAGAGTCTGCTCAATGAGCATGCGCAAGTGATCTTCATCATCGACGATTAATATTTTTTGATTCATGTTCTATTTTTTATCGTGGTTTGAATAATATTTATTGGTACATCATAAACAGTACATTTTCCAGCCCTTTTTCAAAACGAATGGTTTTGATCATTTCACGGTCTTTAGAAAGTACCGAGTTTAAGATGATTATATCCGGTTTTGACTCTATGGCTTTTTGTAATAATTCGGTCCCATTGGACTCTACTACACTGTAACCCCTGGTTTGCAATACTTCTGCAAGAGTTCTGGCTGTTGAGGCATCTTCATCTACAATCATCACCTTACGTTTTGACTTACCCTGTTCCAGAAGTGATCCTATTTCACTGAATAATTTTTCTGTATCTATGGGCTTTGTCAGATAGCGATCGACGCCAAGCCGATACCCTCGTTCTTTATCCTGAATTATAGATAATATCAATATCGGAACGTCCATAGTCAACGGATCATTTTTGAGCACGGCAGCGACATCAAATCCGTTCATTTCAGGCATCATCACATCCAGTATAATTAAATCGGGTAATTCTTTTCTCACAGAATCTATGGCTTCTTTTCCATTGGAAGCTTCCCGGACAATGTATCCGCTTTCAGAAAGTTCTTGCTTCAATAGATCCCTGATATGTTTTTCATCATCAACAACTAAAATAGATTGCTGTCGATTTTCTATATGTGGCGTTGTTTTTAAAACTTGCTTTTTTAGTTGCTCGACCAGGTCATCCAGGTTAAAGGTTGTTTCCTGTATACCAGAAACCGGCAGGCTAAATGAAAAAGTACTTCCTTTACCAATTTCACTTTCAACCCATATTTTGCCTCCATGATATTCAATTATCTCCTGGCTTATCGGCAGTCCCAGACCCGTTCCTTTCGGCTTGTCTGTAAGTGTGTCACCGACCTGTTTAAATTTATCAAAAACCTTTGGCTGATCTTCTTCAGAAATACCCATACCCGTATCCGTGACACTTATAATGAAATCATCGTTGTCTATCGATGCTGAACAAACCACCTCTCCATCATCTGTAAACTTTGCAGCGTTGGATAATAGATTAATCAGTACTTGAATAAGTTTGTCCCGATCGCCCTTAATGATGGGCAAATCTTCGACGATCTTCTTTTTCAACTTAAGGTTTTTAGTATCAAAAACTGCAGCGGTAGCAGCAAGTGCCTGATCAATCACCGATCCCATTTCTACATTTTCGATATGCCATTCCATCTTTCCAGCCTCTATTTTTGCAAGGTCGAGCACGTCATTTATCAGCGTTGTTAATCGCTCGCCTTCCGAGACAACTACATCGAGATTTTGGGCTATTTGATCTTTTACTTTGCTGATTTTACTATTGAGATCCGGTATTAGCGGGAATATTTTATCAGAGAGTCTTTTTCTGATAATTTTTGCAAATCCTATTACTGATGTTAGTGGTGTTCGAAGCTCATGGCTGACCGTGGATAAAAATGCGCTTTTTGCTTCATTGGCTCCCTCTGCTATTTTTCTGGCTTCTTCTGCTTCAGCCTGTGCCTTGAGCGTATCCTCAAATAGTTTGGCATTATGGATAGCTACACCCACATTAGAGGCAATGGTCGAAAGCAACCGCATATCATCTTTGTTGAATCTATTCACTTCTTCGGTACTTTGAACACTTATGACGCCGATTATTTCTTTTCCGGTAATGATCGGAACACCAAGGAAAGAAGCCGCTTCACGTCCTGTGCGCTCAATTCCCAACTCCTCATATCTGGCGTTTACATCCTGGTTGATCAATGCTGGTTCACCGGTTTTAATGATACTCGAGGTAAGTCCTTCACCAAATTTTATAGGTGCGATATCATCACCGTGCTGATATGGAAAATTGACCATATTTGTTTTTTTATCCAGAAAAGCCAGGAAAACGATATTTGCGTCAAACAGCTCTTTCATAAGATCTCCAACCATTTGAATCAATGCATCGAGATCAAGCTGTGATGCCAGTGCATTGCTGACTTTTGTCACGGAGGCCATTTCTGCTGCCCGTTGTTGGGTTTCGTTGAACAACCGGGCATTTTCAAGGGCTACACTCATGCTATTTGTTAAGGTTGCCAACAATGAAATGTCAGAATCTGAATACGCAAAAGTCCTGTCAATATTTTGAAGGCTGATGACCTTTGACCTGGTCGCCTACAATCATTGGCATAAATACCATTGATTTAGGATACTTAGTCCCGGGAACTGGCTTATGTTCAGAAGAAGTTACACCTAAGTCTGTTAGCGCCTGGTCGTTTGGCTCATTGACAATAAATTGTTTTTTGGAATCAATAAGGTATTGCCTTATGATATCTATAGGTCTTGGCTCCGGGTAATGCAAAGCTCCGTCTTCATATAGAAACTGAAAAACTTCCGTATTCTGATTAAAATTGAATGATGCGATCGATACGATTTGCGAATCAAATATTTCCTGTATTTTTTTACCGACTAATTGGTAAATACTGTCCAGGTCCATCTCAGCTACCAAACCCTGCTGAACACTATTTATCACGGCCAGCTCTTCTGCACGTTGACTTAATTCCTTGGTCCGGTCATTTACAGTATTTTCAAGTTCTTGTTGTTGTTGTTTTAATTTATCGGTACGCCATCGGACGATCAACCAAATTATAAAACCACCAATAATTATATAAATGATATATGCAAAAACAGTTCTGTGAAATGGTGGGCTGATGGCAAAATCAAAAGTTGCATTCTGACTTTCAACATCATATATATTTCTGGCAACAACATGAAAAGTGTATTGGCCCTCCTTCAGGTTTGTATATTCCTTTTCAATTCTAGTGCTCCATGCCGACCAATCGTTATCATAACCCTCGAGCCATACTTTATACTCTGTCAGGTTTTCCTGAACATAGAATGAAGCGACATAGCTAAAAGTTATATTGTTTGAACCGTAAGGCAGGTTATAATCAGCATGACCATCAGAAGTACCATAAAAGATAGTAGAATCTTCATTAATAATTACCTGCCGAATTAAGGTGTTGAAATCTGTATTATAATCAACTTCCAGGTTTGCATCGTACCTTATTAGCCCAATGGAAGATGAAAACCAAGTGATGCCTCCATCTTCGGTATAAAGGTTTGTCATGGTTGCATTTTCAAAAGGTCTGAATGGGGCAGTTATTAAGTCATATTTTCCTTCCTTATTTTTAATTGCCTGGGCTGCACCCTTATAATATGCAACAAAAACATCATCAGAACTATTTGATATCAAACCGATACCTGATTCCATGGCTTTTTGGCCGAAGGTATCGCTCATAGAAAATTTCTGAGTTTCCTCGTCAAATGTGTAAAACCCTTTAACAGGAGTAAAATATATTTTCCCATTCAATTTGGAGATAAATACCTGGCCTCTGGGTAAGCCGTGATCTACTCCAAATCGCTCGATAGTAACTTTTTCGATATCGGGCCAGGAATTAAATGTAAGTCTAATTGCACCGTCAGTCTCCGCTCCTAACCATACCCGACCCTCGTCATCTTCAACAAAAGACCAGATACCATCAGTGAATCCTTCAATTCTTCCTACAACTTCATACTTATTATTCCCTAAAATTTTAATAACCCCTACTCCTCTTCCCAATCCTACAAAAATGTATTCAGGATTTTTTTTATAATGGTACAGAGCTAAAGCGCTAAAGTTGAAATCATCGATGATATCTACTACCTTATTACCTTCAACTCTCTGTACCCCTTTTGAGCTCGCTGTCAGCAATTCATTTTCAACCTTTAACAAATCAAAGCATTGGAAACCAATATCTTTCACGTCTCTGAATATACCTGATTCATTATCCAGGTAGGAAGCTCCTTCGGTAGTTCCCACATATAATAATCCGTTGTGGCGTTCCAATGCCAAAACATTGCTCGTAAGACCCATTTCGGCATTGAAATAGGTAAGGGAAGAGGAAATGGGGAAACGCGCAACTCCATTGTCAAGTGCGAGCCATAGGGCATTGCTGTTATCAAGAAACATTTCATAAACAACATTATCCTGGAGTCCATTAGCCCTGTGGTAGTGTTGTAGTATTTTTCCGTTTCGATCAAGTATGAACACACCACCGCGCAGTGTACCAATTGCAAGATTATTGTTTGGTAAAACAAGTACTCTCCTGGGGCGGTAATTATTAATAATATCTCCGTCTTGAAGATGAAGTGGTATTAAAGTTTCTCCATCGTGTACATAAAAATTTCCTGCACGTGTAAGTATTAATATTTCCCCTTCATCATATTTGGCCCAGGCGGAAAGCCCGGTGTTTTGGAATAGTTCCTTAGTGCCGGATAATAATTTATAATCATCGCCTTCTCTTTTACGAATACCATCTCTAAACTGATATTTGTAAAGGGAATTATCTATTGTACCGATGAATATAAATGTATTTGAATCTTGTTCGATTACATGCAAACTATCTTCAAACCAACGAAAATTTTCACGAAATGCACTGAAATATATACCATCATCATAGGAGGAAGTACCCCAAACATCATTAAAATTTCTTTTTTCTTCCGGGACATTGGGTGTTAAAGAAACAAAGACCATTTTCCCAATGCTGTCTGGCGCGAGGTAACCTATTTCCCCGGAGCCACCTACCCAAATGCGGCCGTTCTTATCTTTTGCAAGAGAGCGAACTACATTATTCCTGGGGGTTTTTATTAGTCTCCAGTTATAACCGTCATATTCTAGAATTCCATCGGAATTTCCAAAGTACATAACACCGCGATCATCTTGTGTGATGCACCAGTTTTGTGGATTGGCATCATGGAGCGTTGGCGCGTAGTTAGTGATAAATGGCCTACCGGTTTCATTATTATTCTGACCAAATGATTGATTAGAAAGGAATATTAAAAGAAGCACAGAGGTCCAAGATACGATAGTCCTGCTCATGGTCTGATAAGTTAAGGTCATGGTTAGTAAATAAATTCAGTACGAATTATTATTCGAAATAATATTTATGGATTTTAACTTTTAAGAATTAATCCGAAAATGATGTCTTATTATCTCCTCTTCTATTTGTTTCAAAGTATATGAAACAGCGTGCAGAACTTCAATTTCTTTTTAAGCGATTGCGCAATATAACAATTTCACTGATTTGACCTCAAGAATTGAAAATGTTTTTTAGGAATATTATGGAGCACATATTGGGTTACTTTCAACATATTTGTTCATAAAACAAAACCATGACAGTATTATTTATTAACCAAAAACAATTTAACCATGAAACAGTCAATTAAAATCGTATTAAATTTTCTTTCAATTATTGGTGTGTCTGCTGTATTGTTACTATCCAATTGTTCCAGTTTATTAACTGCCAAATTTGAATCTGATTCCATTGGAAGTGATCCTGATAAAACACTTCCGGGCAATCCATCCGGTGACGAAATAACTTATGCCAACGAAATTTCCAACCAGTTAGAAATAGTTACTACACCTGCCAATACATCTCAGAAATCTTTGAGTATAAATAATGTAGCGCCAACTGGCAGCATTTCCGGACACAGTGACTGGCTGGGATTTAAAAGTAAATCAACTAATTTCTCCAATCCAATCACCTTTACCTGGACGGGCATTCAAACTTTCCCAAGCAGCTCACCATATTTATTGGTTGATATTTCGGACGGAAGTGGGGTGGTAGCAGCCAGGTTAAAATTTCAGGGAAATGGAGATGTTATACTTGTCGATGATATTGCTACCGGCAATGGCCCAAATGTAGGATCCATAGATAGCGGTGAGCGGTATTCAGTATTATTAACTGTCCGACTTTCAGATAAAAAATATAATATTTCCATCATTAAACCATCCGGAAATATTGTGGTTAATGATCATGCGATTTTAATAGATGATATCACCATTTATCATAATCCGGCAAGGCCAACAGTTTCATTTAAATTTCAAAATGGTACCTCAGCCAATAAATTTGTTGCAGATGAGGTTTTTATCAGTAGAAAAAATTGAATACAAATTTGGCTTGGGACCAATGACTTTTTAACATGATATGTTAAGACAGGTACGAGCGAGCTGTTCGTACCTGTTCACTTATAATCAATGTCAAGTATATGATTTTACGGTTGTTCCATAGTCAGAGCCGACTATGTAGTTTTCCAGGTAGTTGATTTTTGTCTTCTGCTCAGAAATAATTCTGCTGACAATATCTCCAATCGATACAAGCCCGACCAGCTTATCATCTTCCATAACAGGTAAATGACGAGTTCTCTTCTTAGTCATGAGTTCCAGGCATTCCCTCAAGTAGTTTTCTGGTTTTACAAAATAAACAGTAGTTGTCATCATCTCTTTTACCTTCGCATTTTTAGATGACTTTCCTTGCAAAATCACTTTCCTTGCATAATCTCGCTCAGAAAATATACCCACAATTTTATCAGTTTTATCCACTACAATCAGGGCGCCAACATCATATTTGGCAAGCATTTCAAGAGCGGCAAATACAGTCTCTTTTAAATTGATCCTGTAAACATCTTTGCCCTTATGTTCAAGTAAATTTTTTACAAAACCCATAGTTAAATTATTTTATTGTTTATAATAGTTTACGATTTTTTTAGAGGCATCGCCTAAGAATAAAGGCTAATAATCGGAGTTATAACAAAGTATAAAAATAATATGACATTTCATAAAAATTACTGATTTTCACATGAGAGAAATTCATTATAGAATTTTAACCATTTATAATAATGCATGAAATGTCGATTGCCTTAAATATTATAAAGATTGCTGAAAATGAATTGGAAAAGGCAAAGGGCGAAAGAATTGAAAAAATACACCTGGTTGTTGGCAGGCTATCCGGTGTGGTAATTGAAAGCTTGCGTTTTGCACTGGATGTTTCAAAAAAAGATGGTCCTTTATTGGATTCTGAAATAACAATTGGTGAAGTGCCGGCAAAGATGATATGCCTGAGCTGTGGTCATGAATTTGAAGCTGAGGACTTTTACATTACCTGCCCCAATTGTAATGAGTACAATCACAAAGCAATATCCGGCAGGGAACTTCTCATCAAATCAATTACAATTTCTTAGCAGATAAGCCCTAAATTCCTTTTACCAGAAAAGGTTTTTCTTCCGTGGAGTTTTCATGATTGTTTAATACATAAGGCTGGGAAAAATTATTAATATTCCGGTTATACTTTACCATTAGATTGGCCGATCCTTCCAGATAATTTACCGACTCCACATCAACACTTACAACCCTTGCCCCGATTTTTTCTTCAAGATCCTTCCTTAAAAGTGGCTTATTTCCCACCTTCAACAAGTCGAGATTATTGTATTTTATTTTTTGTTTTACCAGATTATGATTCATCAAAGTTTTTTCGAGAATATATAGTGATAATGTAATGGAAACATTTAAGAATATTATTTCGGCAGGACCAATCGATCCCTGGTAAGTTGAATTAACAAACCCCAACCCAACGACAATAAGCAAATATGTCATATCCTTGATTTGAAGTTGCTCACTGCGGTAACGCATCATTGTAAATACTGCAAAAATCCCAAAACCTGAGCCAATGCTTAATTCCACGTTACTCAAAATGGTGCAAAGGGCAAAAATGATCAAGTTGAATGAAAAAAGTGTGAAGGCAAAATCTTTATTCCGGTTGTTCTTCTTGTAAATAAATAAAATGATTAATGCCGCAAACACGATATTAAAACCGAATCTAATAACAAGGTTCACAATTTGAGCGGTATCGATATTATCAACTTGTAAGAAATTATATAAATCCATGATCATCTGATTTGCGTGACAAAAAGGATTTGTCAAAGGCTGTGCCAAAAGAATTAAATCGCTGGTTTAATGATCCTTACGAATAAAAAGTAAATTGTACAATTAATTTATGTTGCAAAACTGAACACCTGGCTGTGGCTTTATAACACACCCAATTTGGGGTAGGCGTTATATTTCTTTTACGGTACAAACTATGGCTGAAAAAATCGAAAAATAATTGGTCATATTTTAGACGATCAATCCTTTCAAACACTTGAAATATCATCAATAAACTATCGGGGCAATCGGGTTTAAAGCAAATTAATAAAAAATCCATGGTCCGTGCTCACAGACCATTAAACGATCAAAATTTTCGGTCTGTGGGCCACAGACCGAGGTACGAAATGTTCAATTTTTCTAAACCCAATTGCCCTGAAATATAATGGGTAAACCCCTAAATTTATCAATTCACAATCCTTTAAAAAATTTCCAGATTTCTTTGCTTGCATCAAAATCCTTGGATGTTTTTCCTATAAATCTTTCACCTAAATATTGTCTGCCACCAGGCCAGCTATGTCCTCCATTATTTACGGTGATCAATTCAACTTTAGAATCATTTTCACAATTGTGATATATGAATTTTTCAGACCTTGTCTCATCAAAAGTATTGGTATTAGCGACATCTTTTTTAGTCACTTTTTCTTTGCAATTATTCTCTCCTTTCCAGAAATTGATTGTTTCTTCAGTGGATAATACCACCCCTCTGCTCTGTTTATTAAATGTAATTTCACCACCATCATATGGCATAATAGGGTCCCTGGTCCCATTTATAATCATTACCGAAATTGTAGTATCGGCACTACATGTGACCAATTGATCCAGGGCCAATGATGCGCTGACCGCAGCAATAGCTTTTATTTTTTTCGAAGATTCACATGCTAACTTAAATGACATCAATCCACCGTTTGATATTCCCGCTATAAATATTCTTGACGGGTCTATTCGGAAACTATCAATACCATATTCAATTACTCTTTCAAGAAACCCGACATCATCTATATTATTATAGTGTGACAAGGATATTGAATCTTCCCTGCCATCATTCCAAAATTTGTTTAGAGCGGCCGGATAACCAACAATAAACCCGCTCTGGTCAGCAAGTCTGTTGAAACCTCTACGGGTGAGTCTCATCATATTTTCAGGAGTGCCACTTCCTCCGTGCAGGCACAAAATGAGACTTCGCTTTTTTCTCTTTAATTTTTTAGGGATGTAAAAATTTGTGGTTCTAAAATAATTATCGTGCAATAATTCAACGATTTTATGCCCCGGAGGAATATCGGTAGGGGGGGAATAACAGCTTTCTATTAAGACTATCAACAGTATAAATATGATTGGGTTTTTAATGTTCAATTTCTATTTTCTTATTTTAAAAAAAGATTCTATGATTTCTGATTTTAATCAGGGTATCGACAATATCAAAATAATAATACATGAGCGGTTTTTAGTCATTTTGGTAGTTTGAAAGAATATCAAACATTTGTTCGGGGATCTGCTACCGATACCTCATAACCTCGCATTAGAAATTTCCCCGACCACTTCAAACTCAAACACCTCAACAAGCTTCTCTTTTACTTTATATGCAACCTCCTCCATTTCAATGGGCCTTTTCAATTCTTTGGCCAATGATGTTACTGCTTTATCCGATATACCGCATGGAATGATGTTATTAAAATAATCCAGGTTTGAATTCACATTAAACGCAAATCCGTGCATGGTCACCCACCTGCTGGTTTTCACACCAATTGCACAGATTTTTCGCGGATTCCTTTTTTCGATATGATCAAGCCAAACACCGGTCAATCCTTTTATTCTACCGGCGACTATTCCATAATCTTTCAATACCCGAATGATAGATTCTTCCAGATTTCTGAGATATTCATGGATATCTGTAAAAAAATTATCGAGATCGATGACAGGGTAGCCAACCAATTGCCCAGGACCATGGTAAGTAATATCACCTCCCCGGTTGATTTTGTAAAATGTCGCATTCTTCTGTTTTAGCCCTTCATCATCCAATAGCAGGTTTTTTTCACTTCCACTTTTACCAAGGGTGTAAACATGAGGGTGCTCACAGAAGAGCAAATAATTTGATGTCTCTTTTTGCTGATCATTAGGTAAATTCCTGTTTTCGAGCTTTACATCAATTACCTCCTGAAACAATTTTTCCTGGTAGTCCCAGGCTTCTTTGTAGTCAATTTTCCCGAGATTACGATAAATTATTTTTTTATTTCTGTAGAAATTCACGCTATGCGATATATGATTCTAACATTTTAAACTCACCAACAGGTGTTAGGGTTATTTTATCTATTGCCGCAGGTAATAATAAGGTCTCTCCTTTGGTCAATTCTACAAAACCTTCATCATATTCCAATTTTAATCCACCCTCCATACACACATAAATTATAAATGAATCCAGGTTAGAAAGATCCCTATCAAAAGGTTGATTAAAGTGCAATTTATTGGTCGTGAAATATTCGCATGATACAAGTGTCACAACTTCATTTATTTTGTCCTCATAGAGCGTTTTATGCTGATCGTGATAAGTGAAGTCAATGGCATCAAGTGATTCTTCTGTATGAAGCTCGCGTTTATTCCCGTTGTCATCCGTTCTGTCGAAGTCGTAAATTCTATAGGTAAGATCAGAGGTCTGCTGGATTTCTGTCAGAAAACATCCTTTTCCAATATGGTGAACCCTACCTGCAGGAAGGAAAAATACATCATCCGCTTTTACCTTCTCAATATTCAACATATCCATAAGCTTGCCATTATTGAAATTATCAAGGTATTGTTGCCTTGTCAATGGACTTTTGAAACCAGAGCTTAGCTCAGCCCCTTCATCAGCCTGAACTATGTACCACATTTCCGTTTTGCCAAATGAATTATGCCGTTTTAGCGCAACCTCATCATTAGGATGCACCTGTATAGAGAGATCAGCATTGGCATCGATAAATTTCACTAAGAGTGGAAATTTATTTCCGAATTTATTGTAAACACGCTCTCCAACCAATTGTCCTTTGAACTCCTCAATAAGATCATCTAACCTCTTTCCCACCAAATGCCCCTGGTTAACGATAGAGATATCATCCGCATAAGCGCTGATTTCCCAACTTTCCCCACAATTCGGTAAGGGCCTAAAATCTTTATGAAGAATAGTATGTATTTTATTTCCTCCCCAAATCTTATCTTTGAATATTGGGTCAAATTTCAATGGATACAATGATGACATCTTTTACAATTTTAATGCAATATGAGCAAAAATAAGGAATTGGGTTTAGAAGGGGAGCAACTCGCTGCTGAATATTTTAAAAAAAAAGGATGGAAAATCCGGGAGATGAATTATCGATATCGCCGATCTGAAATCGATATTATCGCCTCACAAAACGATCTCCTACTATTTGTAGAAGTGAAAACAAGAACAAACACTAACTATGGATTGCCCGAACAATTTGTTGATGAGAAAAAGGCTGGAAACATCATTAAGGCTGCGGATCACTACATCCTGGAAATTGACTGGAAAGGTAATGTCCGATTTGATATTATCTCAATAATAAAAAAGGGACAAATAGAATTAGAGCATATTGAGGATGCTTTTTATTGAAAATAGTGGCAATATTTTCGGTTTCTGATTTATTGTAATATTTCAATTGATGACATTTTCAATTATTCATATCAAAATTAAAATAGCCAAAGCTTAACAGCAAGGGCGCTGACTGCTATGCCAAGGATTATTTTTACAACTTTATCCCCCTTATCTACAGACCATCGACTGGCAAACCACGCTCCTGCTGAATTGCCTACAGCCAGCACAATCCCATAAATCCAGTTGACTTTTCCCTCATAAATAAATACAGCAAGTGCCGCAATCGTATATATCAGGACTACTAAAACTTTAATGCTGTTCGTCTTCACAAGGCTAAATCCATTGATGGCGGTTAAAGTGCCAATAATTAAAAAACCTACCCCTGCCTGAATAAAACCACCATATATTCCAATAAAGAAAAATGAAATAAATCCTATAATTTGAGATTTTTTTGAGGTCCGCTCCGCGTTGATATTTTTAGGTTTTGCGGTTCCGGTTATGATCATAAAAACGACTACAACCATGATGATAGCAAGAATTTTATTAAAAATTTCGCCTTGGATATCAACAGCGATTTTAGCTCCAATCACAGCCCCGGCCAAAGCCGAAGTCCCAAGTAAAATACTATACTTAAATTCAGAAACACCCTTGCTTTTAAAACCCGCAACCGCAAAAATATTCTGTGAAAAAATAGCTACCCTGTTTGTTGCATTGGCAACCGCCGGGGGGAGGCCTAAAAAAATTAATATCGGCATACTTAATAATGATCCCCCTCCTGCAATGGTATTGATAAATCCCGCAACCATTCCAACCGCTAAGATTAATACAACTTCTAGTAAATCCATATTATTAATTTTTCTACTGGTATTTATGCAAAATACCCAAAGAAGGTTTTTTAATAATTAGTGTCTCTTTTAAATCATGTAACTAAAAGATTATCAATAAATTAAGGTCAATTTTTTATGTGAATCTTTTCGCTATTTATTAGGTTTTTTCAGTTAAAATGCAGATATTCAGGCTATTAACGGTCAGAGAT
>JAJRQT010000092.1 GCA_024280115.1 Bacteroidota bacterium
GCCTGAATATCTGCATTTTAACTGAAAAAACCTAATAAATAGCGAAAAGATTCACATAAAAAATTGACCTTAATTTATTGATAATCTTTTAGTTACATGATTTAAAAGAGACACTAAATACTATCTACAATGAATCTCGGTCGCAGTGGGTTACACTAATTCCCAAAATGCTTATCAGCAAAATCCAGGTATGCCTCCCAGTCAAAGTCCGTGACATCGTGTTTTCCTGTGCGGATATGATAACCGACGGATTTCATGATTGGTTCATTTACTTCAGGCATATTAGCAGTAGGTAGCCCTTCTAATCCAAATAATTTATATACCGCTCCTGCATGAAATGCCGAAAGAAATTCACCTTTTGGATCAGCCCACTTATCATCCTGGGCGCTGGCTACATACACCGGTCGCGGAGCTACAAGGGCGATCAACATATGCTGATCTACCGGGAGTGCATCTTCATTATTATTGAATTCATTGAAATTATCACAAAACCAATGCGGAAATGACGTATTGATCCTCCAGACAGTTTCTCCGATTCGCCTTCTGGAAAGGGCTGCTCCCCCGCAACCGGAATCGTTGGAAATGACAATGGCAAATCGCTGATCGTGCGCACCCGCCCAAAGCGAGGTTTTACCCAGCCTGGAATGGCCCATCAGTGCTATTTTAGATTCATCAATATCATCATCATCTTCGAAATAATCCATCGCCCTGCTCAATCCCCAGGCCCATCCTGCGATGGATCCCCATTCATCCTTTGCCGGTTGTGTTTGTCCTGATTTGTAAAAAAGTGCATGAATTCCATCTGAAAGGTCATTTATATCTAGATCGATATCTCCATAATAAATAGTTGCCAACCCGTAACCCCGATCAATAATTTTTTCTACGGCCCAACGGTTATGTTTTGCACCTCGGGATGCTTCTGTCGCCCTATTATTCGTAATGCCAAATTCTTTATTATTCCCGACCAGACTGGTTGTCAAAGAAATATTTGGATCATTGATGATTGTATGATTTCCATTAAAGTTATATGCTAAAATCAGCGGGGCTTTATTTTTTATTTTGGGAAGATAAATTAATATATCCATATAGATTTCCTGATTATTACCGCTGAAAGTCATTTTTACCTCTTTCATAATTGCCTTGCCATCCAGGGCATTCTTTTCCTTTATAATTTCTGTTTTTATATCAATATCTCCTTCGGGGATTTTTCCATAAACATATTTTTCAAAATCAGATAATATCTCCTTCCTTCTATAATCCATCCACTGTTCTGAGGTACCTACCGCCTTTCCATCATTTGAAGTTAACAGTGGAGGCAGCTCATAAGCTGGGATTTTTGATTCTTCATAATTTGGAGTGAAATCTTGTGAAATGCCATTGATACTCAATAGCAGAAGCGAAATAAAAATGAAAGGTTTCATATTCAGAAAAGGTTAAGTTGAATTTGAATTGAAAAGTTAGCTATTATTCAGAGTCGATCAAAAGCGAATTCACATATTTCTACGGTATTTTCCACCGACCTCATACAGCGCACCGGTTATCTGCCCAAGTGAGCAATGTTTGGAAGTTTCCATGAGCACATCAAATGTATTTTTATTTTGATCCGCAGTTTTTTTAAGCGATTCTAAGTAGCGCTGAGCAATTCTAACTTTGCTATGCTTAAAATTGATTAAATTTTCTATCTGCATTCTTTTTTCTGATTCGGTTGCCCTGATCACTTCACCGGGTGTCACCGTTTCGGATCCTGTGGTGGATAAAAATGTATTTACACCGATAATGGGATATTCTCCAGAGTGTTTCAGGGATTCATATAACATACTTTCTTCCTGTATTTTATTTCGCTGATACATTCTTTCCATGGCACCCAGCACGCCCCCTCGTTCAGTTAACCTGTCAAATTCCGCCATTACAGCTTCTTCTACCAAATCCGTAAGTTCTTCGATGATGAATGAGCCTTGCATAGGATTTTCATTTTTAGCCAATCCAAGTTCGCGGTTGATGATTAGTTGAATAGCCAGCGCTCTTCTGACCGGCTCTTCGGTTGGAGTGGTGATGGCTTCATCATAGGCATTGGTATGCAGTGAATTGCAATTATCATAAATCGCATAAATGGCCTGCAAGGTGGTCCTGATGTCGTTAAAGCTGATTTCCTGTGAATGCAATGACCTCCCCGATGTCTGGATATGGTATTTGAGTTTTTGAGAAAGTTCATTTGCACCATACACGTATTTCATTGCTTTCGCCCATATTCTTCTTGCAACGCGGCCTATAACTGCGTATTCAGGATCTATACCATTGGAAAAAAAGAAGGAAAGGTTAGGGGCGAATCGGTCAATATCCATGCCTCTGTGGAGATAGTATTCTACATAAGAAAATCCATTGGCAAGCGTAAATGCCAATTGTGTAATCGAGTTTGCGCCAGCCTCTGCGATATGATAACCTGAAATGGAAACACTGTAGAAGTTTCTAACATTCTGATCTATGAAATATTGTTGCATATCACCCATCAGCCTCAACGAAAATTCAGTTGAAAAAATACAGGTATTTTGTGCCTGGTCTTCTTTCAATATGTCTGCCTGTACAGTTCCTCTGACTATATTCAGAGTTTCCTTTTTAATTTTCTCATATACATCCCTTTCGAGAATCTCATCTCCCGTGATACCCAATAATAAAGTACCCAAACCATTATGACCTTTTGGAATTTGGCTTGAATATATTGGTCGCGGCAGACTTTTATCATCGTATTTTTCTATTAGCAGAGATTCAACAAGCCCTGATAAGTTGTGAGTTTTTATGTATTTTTCACACTGCTGATCAATGGCGGCATTGAGGAAAAATGAGCACATTATAGCCGCAGGGCCATTGATGGTCATGGAAACAGATGTGGAGGAATCTGCTAAATCGAATCCTGAATACAATTTTTTAGCGTCGTCGAGACAGCAAATGCTTACCCCGGAATTGCCAATTTTTCCATAGACATCTGGTTTCTCTCCCGGATCTTCACCATATAATGTCACTGAGTCGAAGGCCGTGGATAGCCTGTGTGCTGGTTGCCCCTGTGAAACATAGTGGAATCGCTTGTTGGTTCTTTCAGGTCCACCTTCTCCGGCAAACATTCTCGTAGGATCTTCTTTTTCTCTTTTAAAAGGAAATACTCCCGCCGTAAACGGAAATTTACCCGGCACATTTTCCTGTGTCAGCCAACGGGTAAGATCACCCCAATTCTTATACCGGGGTAAAATTACCTTCGGGATTTTCAGGCCAGATAACGTTTCTGTTTTTGTGTTGATTTCAATGGTTTTATTGCGGACTGTAAACTGAAATGTATCTGACCGGTATTTTTTTAATGTTTTTTCCCATTGCTGCAATTGATCCAGAAGGCTTTTATCAATACTTTCTGTTAAATCTTTCAATTGATTATTCAAAACATCAACAGCTACAACAGAATCAGAATCATTTTTTAAGATATCGATGGATGTTTGGATGGCGGAAATCTTGCTGGCAAGCTCCCCCTGTTTTAATGAATTCTTGTTATAATTTCTAATGTTTTCGGCAATTTCAGAAAGGTATCTGATTCTATTGTCTGGAATAATCTCCTGCTGATCAGATGATTTTTGCACAGATTTTTTAACCTGAAAATTGCCATACTGCTCATGGAGTTTTGATATGATCTTTTTGTAAAAATCATTGAGTCCGCCATCATTAAATCTGGATGCCACCGTGCCAAAAATTGGGATGTCTTCATTTTGAACTTCAAATAATCCATGATTCCTTTTATATTGTTTTGTGACTTCCTTCAGTGCATCTTTAGCGCCTTTTGTATCAAATTTGTTGATGGCGATGATATTGGCGAAATCCAGCATGTCGATTTTTTCTAGCTGGGTAGCGGCGCCATATTCGGGTGTCATCACATAAACCGACAGATCGCTGTGATCAAATATCTCGGAGTCGGATTGACCAATACCCGAACTTTCGAGAATGATCAAATCAAAATTATGGAGCTGTACTGCTTCAATAACTTCATTGATATGTCTTGACAGCGCAAGGTTGGATTGACGGGTTGCCAAAGAGCGCATATACACCCTTGGATCGTCAATGGCATTCATCCGAATTCTGTCTCCAAGCAATGCACCTCCGGATTTTCTTTTTGACGGATCTACAGAGATAATGGCAATTTTATATTTTGGAAAATCGACTAAAAATCTTCTGACAATTTCATCGACTACCGAAGATTTTCCAGCTCCACCAGTACCGGTGATTCCGAGAATGGGCGATTTATGTAATTTGTTTTTTTCTTGCTTTATTAATATGTCAAATTGCGATGTCTCATTTTCAGCTTTTGTGATAAGCGCAGCCAATGAATTGGAATTCACTGGATTATTGTCAATTAGGCCATTGTGCTTTTCCAGAATGTTGTAATCACACCTCTTAATAAGATCGATCACCATACCTTCCAAACCCATGCTTCTACCATCATCGGGGGAATAAATCTTATCTATTCCATATTGGTGTAATTCTTCGATTTCTGAAGAGAGTATTGTACCACCACCTCCGCCGAAAATTTTTATATGACTGGCATTTTTCTCCTTAAAAAGGTCTTTGATAAATTTAAAATATTCTAAATGTCCTCCCTGGTATGAGGTGATTGCTACGGCATGAGCATCTTCCTGGATGGCGCAATCTACTATTTCTCCAGCACTTCTATTGTGGCCAAGATGGATCACCTCGACACCAAATTTTTGCATGATTCGCCTCATGATATTGATGGCTACATCATGGCCATCAAGAAGAGAGGTAGCTGTAATAATCCTGATGTGATTTTTTGGCTTATAAGACTTTAGTGCGGTGTGATTCATTTCATATTGAAAATCTTTGTAAAAATAAAAATATGCTAATTTTTTGAAATCTACACATGTGTTTCATTCTTAATCATTATAACGCACAACAAAAAGCTGTGAATGCTAATTTTGCTGAATATTATTTTACCATTGGAGATTCTATTAATTTTGCACTTTGATAATGAGCTCAATGCGAAAGTGGGTAAAAGGGAGTTGGAAAAGTGTTACCAGTTACGAGTTTCAGGGGATCTATTAAAATTTTGTAATTATGTCTAAATCATATAAAGACCTTGATATTTATAAAATTTCATTTGATTTATTCATTAGTACACATAAGTTTTCATTACAGCTTCCTAAGTATGAGTTATTCGAACTTGGGAGCCAAATTCGTAGGTCCGCCGATTCCATTAATTCGAATATTGTGGAGGGTTATGGGAGAAATAGATATCAAAAAGATTTTATAAAGTTTCTTACCTATTCGCATTCAAGTAACGATGAAATAATTAATCATTTAAAAAAAATTAAAATACTTTACCCCCAGTTTGACGAAGATGTAACAATCCTCATCAACAAGTACGACTTATTGGGCGGGAAAATTTATAATTTCATAGATTATGCAATAAATAATTGGAAATATTAGCCTGCAAATCGGCACCGGCAACTGGCAACCGGCAACTAAAATTTGAGTCATTTAAACATATAGAATTAATTACGAATACAGATGCGATTTTATAGTACAAATAAAAAGGTTCCTTCGGTAAGTTTTAAAGAGGCGGTAATAAAAGGACTTCCGGATGACAACGGACTTTTTATGCCGGAGATAATCCCTCATTTTTCAGATGAGTTTCTGAGAAAATTGCCACAGCTTACATTCCAGGAAATTGCATTTGAAAGTGCAAAGCTGATTATTGAAGATGAAATTTCAGAAAATGAACTTTTATCCATAATTGAAGGCGCGTTTAATTTTGATGTACCTCTTAGAAATGTTCATGACAATATCCATGTACTAGAACTTTTCCATGGACCAACCCTGGCATTTAAAGACTTTGGCGCACGATTTATGGCCCGAGTGATGGGGCATTTTTTAAAATCGGATGCCAAAGAGATTAATATTTTGGTGGCCACTTCAGGTGATACCGGTAGTGCAGTCGCACAGGGATTTCTGGGAGTAGAAGGTATAAAGGTAACATTGCTATATCCCAAAGGGAAAGTATCTAAAATCCAGGAACAGCAATTAACAACCTTAGGTCAGAATGTGACAGCACTTGAAGTGGGTGGGACATTTGACGATTGTCAGCATTTGGTAAAAACTGCATTTCTGGATCAGGAGCTGAATAAAAAGCTAAACCTGAGCTCCGCAAATTCCATCAACATCGCCAGGTTGCTACCACAATCGTTTTATTATACTTATGCCCATTCAAAGCTTTCAGATACATCTGGAAATACTTATTTCTGCGTACCGAGTGGAAACCTGGGAAATTTATGCGGAGGCTTACTCGCTAAAAAAATGGGTGTTCCGATTGCCGGATTTATTGCAGCTTCCAATGCCAACAATATTGTTCCTGAATTTTTTAGAACCCTGGAATTTTCTCCGAGAGCGTCTGTTCAAACGATTTCCAATGCCATGGACGTTGGCAACCCTTCCAATTTTTCAAGGTTACTGGACATATATGATCACGATTACCAAAGAATAATCGCAGACATCAAAGGAATTAGTTTCAATGATGATCAAACCAGAGCTTTGATTACAGAAGTGTATGAACAACACAATTATTTAATGTGTCCTCATACAGCTATTGGTTATGGAGGATTGAAGCATTTTCTGAACCCGGGGGATTCAGGTATATTTATCTCAACGGCTCATCCATGTAAATTCATAGATGTTGTGGAGCCGCTGATTTCAGAAAAGATCGAGATACCGTTAAGGTTACAAAAGATAATAAAACAGGAGAAGCAGGCAATATCAATGACGAAGGAATTTGCGAATTTTAAATCCTTTTTACTGGAAAATAATTAATTGCAGGTTAAAAATTGATTTGTTATGAAGAAGACAAACATTTATATATTTATTATTTTTGTTATTTTATTTTTTGTTTCATGCGATTCAAGTGAGTTGCAGTGCATTCGGGTGAGCTCAAATATTATTTCAGAAACAAGAGATGTGAAAGATTTCAAAGGAGTGGTTTTCAACAATATTGGAAATTTGATTCTTACCCAGGGACCGGAGTATTCTTATACTATGTCTGGCCCCGAAAATGTGCTGGATTTAACCACAACTGTTGTGGAAAATGGGCTATTGGTTATTGGAGCCGATGCGTGTTTTAATGGAAGCTACAAAGTGGTGGTAGAAATCACGGCTCCAGACTATGATCTGATCAATCTTTCGGGCGTTGGAACAATCGAAACTGTTGGTAAAATTAGTGGAGATATAATTGAGATAGAAATGTTTGGAATAGGAGATATAGGAGCTGAAA
Source organism: Bacteroidota bacterium (assembly GCA_024280115.1). Classification (GTDB taxonomy): domain Bacteria; phylum Bacteroidota; class Bacteroidia; order Cytophagales; family Cyclobacteriaceae; genus JAAUQL01. Next base: position 7,313 of record JAJRQT010000092.1, read on the forward strand.
TTGTTGCCGATACTTTAATTACAACTATTTCCGGAACGGGAAAAGTTTCATATACAGGGAGTGTCATAAGACATGAGTTGTCCTGTGCGGGCAAATATGAACTAAATAGTTATGGACTTGTAACAGAATATACCAGCATTAGCCTTACTGGAATTGGTGATAGTTACGTGATGGCAAATAAAACGCTCGATGTTTTTATAGAAGGGAGTGGAAATGTTTACTATAAAGGATCACCGGTTATCAAATCAGAAATCACCGGAACCGGAAGTGTGATAGATAAAAATTGAGGCATGTTCAAATAGCAGACAATCAAAAACCACGCTTGCCTTCCACGCCGTATTCAGATTATTTCGTTTTAATATTCTAATAAAGGTTATACAATTATTTTAATGGGATGCTCTTTTCAAAATCCAAATCACAATTGAAAAATCTCAAACAATTATAGTCGGTTGAGATCTGATTTACTTACAGAAAATCAAATATAGTTTGATAAATAGCTTAGTATCAATATTTAACACCGATTTTCGCAGATGCTTAAACTGTCATAATCCCGCCTAAATAATTTTAGTTGGTCCATTCTATTTTCAGTTGAGTATTTTGTAGCCATGGGATTTTATGGATTTCGTTTAGTTTGGCAACGCCTTTAAGAATTGGTGTATGCGCTCTCTTCCTGATTTTAACGGTAATCATATTTCCATCATATCTTATTCTTCCCGGCATGTTGATGAATTTTTTAAATATAGTAGGCGCCAGATTATCTTCAAATCGCCTGAGATCC
>JAJRQT010000093.1 GCA_024280115.1 Bacteroidota bacterium
GATGAATATTTTTTTAGGTTTAACCGGAGAAATCATAGGATTTCAATCTTAGATAAAATTATTGAAAGATGTGTACTACATGAACCTGTGAGCTATGCAATGATTAAATCAAATGCGATCTAAATGGGTAACCCTATTGATTTATTTGACTGAATTGCCAAAGCGAATCATCACTCTGAATGAAGTGCAGCGGAATGAAGCCCGCCTGTCGGCGAGGCAGGAGTCTGTTAAAGAGCTCTTGGATATTTCAACAAGTTAGGCACTATCCATTTGGGATGGGTAATTTGAGAAAATATATGTAAACCCTGCTATAATGTGGTAAACACAACTATATGAAAATAAAAATAGCATTCAGTCAATACATAAAACTCTTAATAAGCGGGTTAGTGCTATCGTTTTTCGGGTGTAGTGAACCGTTGCCTGAAAAGCAATTTACCAGTATAGATCCTTTAAGCATTGGAATTGATTTCCGCAATGAAATTCAGGAAACACAGCAAGACAATATATTAACGAACGAATATACCTACAATGGCGCCGGTGTCGCTACCGGAGATATCAACAATGATGGATTTGCCGATGTATATTTTGTGGGCAATTCGGTGAGCAACAGGTTGTATATCAACAAAGGAGATTTACAATTTGAAGACATCACTACTTCATCCGGTACTGCCGGTCGGAGAGACTGGACTACAGGAGTTGCAATGGTTGATGTAAATGGCGACGGCCGGTTGGATATTTATGTGTGCTACTCCGGGAATACGCCAGGGGAAGGTTATAATAAGCCGGTGATCAGGAATCAACCCAACCGGGCAAATCAGTTATTTATAAATAATGGATGCGAACCCGGAGGAGTGCCTACTTTTTCGGAAAGAGCTAAAGAATTCGGATTGGATGCTGTAGGAACTTTTTCAACCCAGGCATATTTCTTCGACTATGATGTTGATGGAGATCTTGATATGTTTCTGCTGAATCATGCCAACACTTTTTACGCCCCATTTATAAATACAAAAAGGCTGCGAAATCTGAGACATCCTTATTTTGGAAATAAGCTGTTCAGAAATGACAATATGCGGTTTGTTGAAGTAAGTAAGGAAGCGGGTATTCATGGAAGTGGTATTAATTTTGGGTTGAGCGCTATGGTTTCTGATATAAATATGGATGGCTGGCCAGATCTTTATGTGACCAATGATTACGCTGAACAAGACTATTGTTATATAAATAAGAAAAACGGAACATTCAGGGAAGTGTCGCAAGAAGTCCTGGGGCATATGTCTAAATCCAGCATGGGTTCGGATATTGCTGATATAAACAATGATGGCTATGCTGACATCCTCGTTTTGGATATGCTTCCCGAAGATAATCACAGGCAAAAACTACTGCGTGGACAAGCCAACTATACTAATTATCAATTGGCGGTTGATAGCGGTTATCATAATCAATATATGCGCAATACCTTGCAGTTAAACAGAGGCTTAGCGTCTGATAGTTTGCCGAGATATAGTGAAATTGGTCAATGTACGGGGATTTCCAATACGGATTGGAGCTGGTCACCACTGCTGGTAGATCTCGATAATGACGGATTGAAAGATATTTTCATTACCAATGGCTACTTAAGGGATATTACGAATATGGATTATATTCAGCATACCTCGGATGTATATAAAATGGCAAAGGAGAGAAGAGTAGCTGTTGATTATCTAAAGCTGATTCAGGAATTACCGACAACGAAATTGGAAAATTATGTTTATCAGAACCAGGATGGGATCCATTTTACAAAAATGACCGAAGAATGGGGGTTTCAGGAAAAGACAATATCCAATGGCGCCGCCTATGCCGATTTTGATAATGATGGTGATTATGACCTCATCACCAACAATCTTAATCAGACTGTTTCAGTTTTGAGGAACAATCAAAGTGATAAACCGAATAGTAATTTCATCAAGCTTAAATTGATCGGTAATGATCGAAATACTCAAGGTATCGGCGCTAAAATCTGGCTGGAAACAGAAGATAAAAATATATTTCAGGAAGCTTATAACATTAGGGGATACCTCTCCAGCTCTGATCCGGTAATGACATTTGGAATAGGTAATTCTACTCAAATAAAATCCTTGAAAGTACAGTGGCCTGATGGTCGCGTGTCATTGATCAAAGATGTGGAAATAAACAAGTTAATTGAATTGGATTATGCGCAATCCAAATCAGGTGTTGATAACAATCGTGTTTATCCTAATGAAGCATTACTTGTAGATGTGACAGATGCATCCGGAATTAAATTCAGGCACGAAGAAAATGAATATGTTGATTTTAATAAAGAAAAGCTATTGCACTACCAATTATCAAAACTCGGCGGCAGATTGGCAACCGGTGATGTAAATGGTGATGGCAACGATGATATTTATTTTGGAGGAGCCGCCGGGCAATCTGCAGAATTGTACTTTGGGACTGACAATGGAAATTTTATCAAAAGTAAGAAACAACCATGGGCAAAGGATAGGGGAATGGAAGATATGCAATCTGTATTTTTTGATGCTGATGGAGATGGAGATCTTGATTTATATGTGGTGAGTGGTGGGAGTGTGTTTGCATTGGGTAGTTCTCAATACCAGGACAGATTCTACATAAATAATGGCTCTGGTCAATTTAGTGATCAAACCAGTGTCTTACCCCGTGAAGCGACCAGTGGTAGTTGTGTTGTTCTCGGAGATTTTGATAAAGATGGAGATCTTGATTTATTCGTTGGAGGCAGGCATCAGGTATCACAATATCCCTATCCTCCGAAAAGTTTCATTCTTAGAAACGACTCAAAAGGAGGTAAAATAAATTTTGTCAATGCTACGTCAGACATCAATGCCTCGCTTGAGGATATTGGCATGGTTACAGATGCGCAATGGACAGATTACAATGGTGATAATTGGCTTGACCTGATCGTAGTTGGTGAATGGATGGAGATAAAGGTATTCCAGAATGAAAATGGAAAGCTCATCGAACAGAAATTTCCATCATTGGAAAAAAGTAATGGCTGGTGGACAATAATCGAACAAATTGATATTGATGGTGATGGAGATATGGATTATTTGTTGGGGAATGCAGGGTTAAATTCACAGCTAAAAGCATCCGTTCGAGAACCAATAGAACTGTATGCAAGGGATTTCAATAACGACGGAAAGATTGACCCTATATTATGCTACTACAATCAGGGAAAAAGTTATCCGATGCATTCAAGGAATGAGCTTTTGGGTCAGTTGATTCCGTTGCGGAAAAAATTTAAAAGTTACGCATCCTACGCAGACGCCACCATCCAAGATGTAATTGATAGAAAATCGCTTGAAAACACTTTCAAATTGGAGGCATATATTATGGAATCATGCTGGCTTGAAAATGCCAATGGAGAATTCAGGTTGAGGAAATTACCGGATTTAGTGCAGTTTTCACCGGCGAATGCATTCATCGAAGATGATTTCAACAAAGATGGTATAAAAGATATAATTACCGCCGGGAACTTCTATCCTTTCAAACCGCAGATAGGAATGAATGATGCCTCTTTTGGAGCCTTGTTGCAATATTCTGATAGTACGTTTCGGGCTTATGATATAATATCACCGGTGTGGCTTACTGGTGATATTCGCGATATGGCCTTACTGTCATTCAATAGTGGCAGGAAGATGGTGGTAGTATCAAGAAATAACGACATAGCGAGCGTTTATTCCATAAATACTGAATTTGGAAGTGGTTTAAAAGATTGATAGGAAAATATTCAGTTCTACGTAACTAGTGTCACTAAGAAAACGCATCTCTCGTTTTTGCAATATAATTATTTTAATATTTTATTGCACTCTTAATTTTCTGATTTCTGATGGATTTCGAACTAACTTTTAGCTTTTCCATTTCTGAACCAAAAATAATGAGAAA
>JAJRQT010000094.1 GCA_024280115.1 Bacteroidota bacterium
AGTTTTTCCAACCTGAATTCTTCGGGAAATAAACTGTTTGTGCCAGTGGGTTTGTATATTTGTGCCATCTAATATTCTTTGATGCTAAGATAACACATCTATCTGAATTTCAATAAGTTAATTTTAGATATCCCCTTTATATTTACTTTAAACCCGATTGCCGTGCACACATCAGTCATATTCGGATGCTTCAAGAATTTTTTTAACAATCAATTCATGCTGAGACCAGGGCAGAAAATGATCTTCTTCCTCCAGGGAAATTGCCTCGACAATACCCTCATTAAAATGCTTTTCTGAAAAGGCTAAATTTCCATAGGGTACAAGAGAGTCAGCAGTTCCGTGAAAATGATAAACCGGGATTGTAACCAGATGATATAATGGCAACATTTTAGTTATTTCATCTACATGAGATAGTTTTTCTTCTGCGGCAACCTGAAATGCCTTTGGCGTAATCCAGCTGGTAGGTTTACTGACCGCATATTTGGCAACTTTAAATATTTTTTCTAATTCCGGGTCTAATGCGGGGGCGAGCAACAAAAGGCTTTTGTGTGCATTCTGAAAATCCATAACCATCCGTACTGCGATGGGCCCTCCATAAGAATGACCAACCAATACCACCTTTTTATCTATTTCAAGACTATTTATGATAGATTGAACAGATGCTGCCTGCTCCTGAATGCTTGTTTCAGAGTTTCCAAAACCCGAATAACCATAGCCCAATCTATCAACCGCGATCATATTTACTTTTTTGTACAGCGCTTTATCTTTGAAATAATCGTAGTAATCCGCCGAAGAGCCAGGGGCGCCATGAATAAATACAACATAAGGAAGCGATTTATCTGTGATTAATTTAATATACCTTAACTCGCGATCTCCAAATCTGTGATACATTATCTCGGGCGAAACTTCAAGTTCTCTAAATATTTTAGAGATTTTTTTGTCAGAATATCTGAAGGTGAAATTGAGCATTGGTTGCTCTACGATTTCAAATTTTAATAATAACACGAATGTCACCAATGCAATCAACAAAAGCTTAATCCAAAGCATGGCCGAATTTAGTTTGATTTTCAATTGGTTCAATTTTCTTAAGTTGTAAACCTCCGTGATTACGAATTGTTTACAACAAAAAAAGCCCTTGTTACAGGGCTTCTTTAAGTGGGCTAACTTATAATTATCAATTTTCCACTTTAAATTCCTTTAAGAATTCGCGAGCCTGTTTGGTTGAGGAAAACTCAAAAATCTTTGTTTTACCATTACTAATAAGAATTTCTATTGTAACCAGGTTCACTTTCTCTTCTACTTTAAAATGTAGGTGATCCGGTAATTCATAGTGAGATTCGGTCTGTGATAATTTGGCAACTCTTATCGTTTTACTTCTCTTGGCGCTGCAATAAGTACATTGATAATTTTTTATCATTTCACCCTCTGTATCCTCTGTAGGTGTTGTAATAATCTCTTCCTTTATGAGTTTCATGGTTTTGAAACCACAGGAATTACATTGATAGGCAATCAAATGACCCGGATATTTTTCTATCTGAATATCTCCGGTTTCCTCATCCACCCAGACGTCGTAGTCCACTGAAAATACATTTTCTTCCGCTTGCATACCTTCATCGAGATGGACATCCTCTTCGTCTTCACTTAAAAGTTTCATAACGTTGCCCGTTTTTTTATTGATTCTTGGTTTGTAACGCCATTTTTTCATTTTATGTTCCAATGTAGTCGGATATGCAAATTCCATCATCAGATAAGATACGTAGATGATCAGTGTTCCAAGACAAAGGGCGATAAACATTCTGACAAAAAACCAGACAAAGCTAAGGACTACGGTATCAGAATAAACGGTATTTATAAAAAGTGTTAGCGCTACAGCAAAGGAAATGATCGAATAAAAAACCATTTTTGAATCATTAGCACCCAGGTAGTCATACTTTTGTTTGTAGTCCGCGATAGAGGAAACCCTGACTTTATTTATAATCAGAATCAATATGCCGCCTATAAATGAGATTCCGGCAAGGCCTAAAGCTACTATATTCCAGATATCTAAAAACTTACTGTAAGTGGATTCCATAATAATCGTTTATTTACATTTAAATTAAAAAATAGTCTTTTGAAGTACTTTTTTGTGTAATGGATTAAAAACAGGTTCAATTTAATAAAAACCAATTTTTAATGCTTGATATTGTATTTTTTTCTTCTATTTAAAACGAATAATCCAACGATATTGATATTAATGAACCCGGATTGATTTTCGAAATATTAATATATTAGCCTGCCAGAATAAAAAAATAAAAATTCTTTGGTATTAGTATTGGCTTTCCTAATTTTGAGGGCTCAATGAAAAAAGGAAATAATTATATAGGTTTTTGGTGGTGGCTCAGGCTGATAGGGCTAAGCTGAACAGAGACTTATATAGAAAAAATATAAAATAGGCTCGTCGTTCGGCGAGCCTTTTTGTTTGGTTAAAAATTGAAAACCATTGAAAAAATTCAAACTTAAAAGTACGCATATCAAGATGCTTGCCGATGTAATTACACCGGTGAGCCTTTATCTGAAACTTCGTGACAAATATGCCAATTCCATACTTTTGGAAAGCTCGGATTACCATGGCGATGAAAACAGCTACAGTTATGTTTGCTGCAATCCGATAGCTACATTTAAGCTGAAAGACAGCAGGTTGGATATTTCAAATCCCGATGGAGAAGCTATTTCTAAAGTACTTGATAGTCCAAAGCAGGCCATTACAGAGCTGAATAGTTTTATGAAGTCTTTTCAGCAGAACAACAATGATTTTAAATTCATAACCAATGGGTTGTTTGGCTATATGGCCTATGATGCGGTTCAGTATTTTGAAGATGTAAAGTTTTCCGATACAAAAGAAGATGAATACAAAATTCCGGACATTGTATATTCGGTTTATAGAAATATTATGGTTATCGATCATTTCAAAAACGAAATGTATGTCTTTGACCATCAATTAAAAGAGGATGATTCTGATAGTAATATCCGGGAAATCATCGATCTGGTTAAAAGTAAAAATTATCCGGATTACCAGTTTAATTGGAATGATGATGAAACCTCTAACGTGACCGATCAGGAATATTTAGATATTGTTACTAAGGGCAAAAATCATTGCTTCAGAGGAGATGTTTTTCAGATAGTACTTTCAAGAAGATTCAAGTCGAGTTTTTTAGGTGACGAATTCAATGTATATCGATCGCTTCGGTCCGTAAATCCATCACCCTATCTGTTTTATTTTGATTATGGTAGTTTCAAAATATTCGGTTCATCTCCGGAAGCGCAGATTGTGATCAATGATGGAAAAGCCATCATATATCCAATAGCCGGTACATTCCGCCGGACAGGAAATGACAAGGCTGATGCAGAATTGGCCCAGAAGCTTTCAGATGATGAAAAAGAAACTTCAGAACATGTGATGCTGGTAGATTTGGCAAGAAACGATCTCAGCAGAAATGGCTCTGGCGTGAAGGTGGAAAGGTTTAAAGAAATACAATACTATTCTCATGTCATTCATCTCGTTTCAAAAGTGGTAGGTAAACTTGAAAAGGGTGCAAATACCATCCAGATGGTAGCAGACACTTTTCCTGCCGGAACTTTGTCCGGGGCGCCAAAACATATGGCCATGGAATTGATAGATAATTATGAAAATACCAGGCGTGGATATTATGGCGGCGCCATCGGTTTTCTTGGATTTAATGGCGAATTTAATCATGCCATTATGATCAGGTCGTTTCTAAGTAAAAATAATACGCTTTATTACCAGGCCGGAGCAGGAGTAGTGGCTAAATCGAAGGAAGAAAACGAATTGCAGGAAGTAAATAACAAACTTGCTGCCCTTAGAACTGCCATCAAACAGGCAGATAAATTGGAAATGTAGATGAAGATATTGGTTCTAGATAATTACGATTCATTCACCTATAATCTGGTACACATAATCAGGGAATTGGGTTATGGGGAAAATATGGACGTAATTCGAAATGATAAAATTGCACTGGACGAGATAGAGAAATATGATAAAATTTTGCTTTCTCCAGGCCCTGGCATCCCTTCAGAAGCGGGAATAATGCTGGATTTGATCCGAAGATTCGGCCCGGCAAAAAGTATATTTGGTATTTGCCTGGGGCACCAGGGAATAGGAGAAGTCTATGGAGCGAGTTTGTACAATATGAAAGAAGTGCTTCATGGAGTTGGTACAAGCGTGTACATCTCCAAGCCTGATGATTATTTATTTGATGGAATACCTGAAGAATTCATGGTGTGCAGGTATCATTCCTGGGCTGTGGAAGGGAGCACTGTTAACGGGCAATTGGTCATTAATTCCATAGATGATGAGGGCATTGTTATGGGATTAAGTCATTTGGAATATGATGTACGCGGACTTCAATTTCATCCGGAATCCATCTTGACAGAAAATGGAAAAAGGTTAATGCAGAATTGGTTGGAGTATGGAAATTAAGCTTGAAGTCAGAAGTCAGAAGAAACAACAATCTTCCGATATCCGACTCCGGACTTCTGACCATTATTTATTTTAACTAATAATACATGAAAGAAATACTAAACAGATTATTTGAGTATAAATCCCTTGACCAGGCATCTGCTAAGGAAATCCTGAGCAATCTCGCCCGGGGGAAATACAATACTTCTGAAATGGCGGCTTTTCTAACTGTTTATTTGATGAGGAGCATTACTGTTGAAGAGCTGATGGGTTTCCGTGAAGCGATGCTGGAACTGTGCGTACCACTGGATTTTGGAGAATACGGTGCGATAGATCTTTGCGGAACCGGCGGAGATGGAAAAGATACATTTAACATTTCTACACTGGCCTCCTTTATCGTTGCAGGGTCTGGTCAGCATGTAGCCAAACATGGAAATAATAGTGTTTCTTCCGTATGCGGGTCTTCTAATGTGCTGGCGTATTTTGGCTATGAATTCACAAATGATCCGGATGTTTTGAAAAGAAGCCTGGACGAAAGTGGAATTTGCTATTTGCATGCGCCTTTGTTTCATCCGGCCATGAAGAATGTTGCGCCTGTCAGAAAGGATCTTGGCGTTAAAACATTTTTTAATATGCTTGGGCCCATGGTCAACCCTTCCTTTCCAAAAAAACAATTGATCGGCGTGTTTAGCCTTGAACTGGCAAGGTTATATGCTTATTTATTCCAGCAAACAGATACAGACTTTATGATCGTCTATGCGCTCGATGGTTATGATGAAGTTTCGTTGACAGGAGATTTCAAAATTCTGAGCCGTAATGATGAGCAGATCGTAAGCCCTGCAGATTTGGGATTGAATACTTTCCATTCTGAGGAATTATCCGGAGGGAATACCGTTGAAGAAGCGGCCAAAATATTTTTATCAGTATTGGAAAACAAATCCACAAGAGCCCAGAAGGAAGTGGCCATTGCCAATGCCGGAATGGCACTTTATTGCGCAGATAATTCATTGGGGTTGCTGAATGCTACCGAAAAAGCAAGAGAGTCACTGGAATCAGGGAAAGCGCTAAAAAGCTTTAAAACATTAATAAATATTTGATGGATATTCTGTATAAAATAATTGCCCATAAAGAAAAAGAAGTAGCAGAGAGGAAAAGCCTTTACCCTACTAAGCTGCTGGAAAAAAGTATTTATTTCCCATCAAAAACCGTGTCGTTGCGCAAGTATTTATTGCGAGATGATAAGGCAGGGATCATCGCTGAGATCAAGAGAAAATCACCCTCAAAAGGAATGATTCACGAATTTGTCTCCATCGAGCAGACTTCCATTAGCTATATGCAGGGTGGCGCTTCTGCAATTTCTGTCTTGACTGACAACGAATTCTTTGGCGGCAGTAATGAGGATCTTACAACAGCCAGAAAATTTAACTATTGCCCGATTCTCAGGAAAGACTTTACCATTGATGAATATCAAATTTTGGAAGCCAAATCTATCGGAGCCGATGCGATCTTACTCATTGCCGCTGTGCTTTCCTCCAAAAGGTTGAATGAACTTGCTTTTTTTGCAAAATCATTTGGCCTCGAAGTTTTGATGGAAGTGCATAATGAGGATGAGCTGAAAAGCCATCTCAATGAACATTTGGATATTGTTGGTATAAACAACCGAAATCTCAAAACATTTGAGGTGAACATCGAAACCTCAATAAAGTTGGCGCAGTCCATTCCAAATCAATTTGTGAAGATATCAGAAAGTGGAATCAGTAAACCGGAAACAGTCATTAAATTGATGAAACACGGTTTTCAGGGCTTTTTAATAGGAGAATATTTTATGTCACACTCCAGGCCGGGAGCCGCTTGTGCAGAATTTATACAAAAAATAAAGAAAGGGAAGTAATTCATCATGCATCAGATCAAATGGAAGGTATGCGGTTTGAGAGACAATATTGTTGAAGTAGTCTCTTTACAACCCGATTTTATCGGATTCATATTTTATAAAAAATCTTCCAGGTTTGTCGGTGAAAATTTTAAGATGCCTGTGATTGAAAGTCCGGACATCGATAAGGTTGGTGTTTTTGTCAACGAATCCATAGATTTTGTGTACAATACCAAAATCAAATATCAGCTGGATTATGTTCAACTCCACGGAAATGAGTCTCCGGAGTATTGTGAAAAAATAATGAAAAAAGATGTAAAAATCATCAAAGCTTTTCACGTAGATGAGTCGTTTGATTTTAACCAGTTAAAAGCGTATGATTCCGTTACTGACTTTTTCCTTTTTGACACTAAAACCGCACAGTATGGTGGTTCGGGAGTATCTTTTGATTGGCGGATTTTGGAAAATTATTCCATGGAAAAAAAGTACTTTTTGAGTGGTGGTTTAGGTCTGGAAAATTTAGACGATTTAACGGATGTAGATTTAAGCAAAATCCATGCTTTTGATGTGAACAGTAAATTTGAAATTTCCCCGGGGTTAAAAAATATAGCCATGCTGGAGAAATTAAAAGAAAAGATAATGGAAACAAGAAGTGGAAAATTGACTGCATAATGAAAATAGAAGTTGATAAGCGCGGATATTATGGAAATTTTGGAGGGGCATACATTCCGGAAATGCTATATCCGAATGTGGAAGAGTTGCGCCAAAATTATATATCCATAATTCATGATGAAGGATTCAAAAAGGAATTTGATCAATTACTAAAAACTTATGTCGGAAGACCTACACCACTATATTATGCAAAGCGATTATCGGAAAAATACAAGACAAAAATTTATCTGAAGAGGGAAGATTTGTGCCATACCGGGGCGCACAAAGTAAACAATACCATTGGGCAGATACTACTTGCTAGAAGGCTGGGCAAACAGAAAATAATTGCTGAAACAGGCGCTGGTCAGCATGGAGTGGCTACGGCTACGGTTTGTGCGCTAATGGGCATGGAATGCATCGTATATATGGGTGAGATAGATATGGCAAGGCAAAAACCCAATGTCGAGCGGATGCGCATTTTGGGTACTGAAGTAAGACCCGCAAAGAGTGGAAGCAAAACCTTGAAAGATGCCACAAACGAGGCGATGCGACACTGGATCAACAATCCGGTGGATACACATTATATTATTGGCTCGGTGGTTGGCCCACATCCTTACCCTGACATGGTAGCACGGTTTCAGTCCGTAATCAGTGAAGAGATCAAGTGGCAGTTGAAAGATAATGAGGGAACTGAAGATCCGGATTATGTGATTGCTTGTGTAGGTGGCGGGAGTAATGCCGCCGGAGCTTTCTACCATTATTATGATAATGACAACGTTAATCTGGTTTGTGTGGAAGCTGCCGGGCACGGCAATGAAACTGGTGAATCTGCTGCCACAACAGTTCTTGGAAAACCTGGAGTGCTACATGGTTCCAAGACGCTTTTAATGCAAACTGAAGACGGCCAGGTGGTGGAACCATATTCGATTTCGGCAGGATTGGACTATCCGGGAATCGGACCGGTTCACGCGCATCTTTTCGAATCGGGGAGAGCTGATTTTTATAGTGCAACAGATGAAGAAGCCATGAAGGCTGGCATACTTCTGAGCCGGCTGGAGGGTATAATTCCAGCGATAGAATCTGCACATGCATTGGTTGCCCTTGAAAAAATAATGTTTTCAAAAGATGATGTGGTCGTGTTGAATTTGTCGGGCAGGGGAGACAAGGATCTGGAAACGTATATCAAATGGGGGAAATATTGAATGCTTGAATGATAGAATTGGATTGAAAAAAGATTGAATGAAGGAGATTGAATGGAAAAGATTGCTTGTCCACCGAAGCTTTACCAGGTTCGCTATAATCTCTAACAGTTGCGAAGCGTAGGTGGGATGAGAGATTGAAGGAAATAGATTGCCTGCCAGCCGGAGCTTTAGCGTAGGTTGGATAAAAAGGGTAATACTCATCCACGATAATCTGAGAATAACGTTTTCTCATTATAGCATTATAGCATTGACACAATAGACAAAAAATTAGAATAGAATCAATAAGAACAATGCCAGCAATACAGACAATAAATAGAATCGAGCAACTATTCGGGAAAAAGAAGGAAAAGATTCTTTCCGTCTATTTCTCCGCTGGTTTTCCAAACCTTGAGGATACCCCCAAAATCATGAAATATCTTCAGGATTCGGGGGCGGATATCATTGAGGTTGGTATCCCGTTTTCCGATCCTGTGGCAGATGGCCCTACCATTCAGGAAAGTAATAAGGATGCCCTTGACAATGGGATTTCCGTCAAAATAATTTTTGAGCAATTGACTCAAATCAGGGAAGAGGTTACGATCCCCATTATTTTCATGGGTTATATCAATCCGGTACTTCAGTATGGCATGGATGCTTTCTGCAAAAAATGTGCTGAGATAGGAATCGATGGTTTTATACTACCCGATTTACCTATGCAGGAGTATATGGCTGAGTACAGGGCAACTTTCGAAAAATATGGTTTGCTCAATATATTTTTAATTACCCCGCAAACATCAGAAGCGAGGATCAGAGAAATTGACGCTAACTCCAGTGGGTTTATATATATGGTTTCACTGGCCGGAACAACGGGGGCAAAAGGAAATATTTCAGAGGATCAGGTCAAATATTTTAAAAGAGTAAAAGAGATGGATTTGAATAACCCGACGTTGATTGGTTTCGGAATTTCAAATAAGGAAACATTTGACAGAGCTTGCGAATACGCTTCCGGGGCCATCATCGGATCTGCATTCATCAATGTATTGAAAAATGCCACCAATCTCGAGCACGATATTTCACGGTATATTAAATCAGTAAAAGGAAATTCAATAAAAAATGATCATACAATTAAAAAGTAATATCGAACCGGATCAGAAAGAGGCGATCATTAAAAAAGTACATAGCTTCAAGTATGAGGCCAATGAAGTCTCTACCCAAAAGGGTACCTATCTCATTGGAATAGGGACCAACGAATTTGATATCCGCCAAATTGGCAATATGCCGGGGATTGAAGACATTCATATAGTTTCCGATAGTTATAAGTTGGTTTCCCGAAAGTGGAAGGTAAAACCGACAACCATTGACCTTGGCGATGGCGTTACCATCGGCAGAGATTCCCTGGCAATAATGGCCGGGCCCTGTTCCATAGAAGGGGAGGAACAAATCGTGGAGACGATTCAACATTTGAAGGATAATGGAATTACCATGATGCGGGGTGGTGTTTATAAACCCAGAAGTTCGCCGTATGCTTTCAGGGGTATGGGGATTGATGGTTTGAAGATTTGGCACAAGCATGCAAGCGCTGCCGGAATAAAAATTATAACGGAGGTAATGCAGGTGTCTCAGATAGAACCCATGCTGGATTTTGTGGATATTTTCCAGGTCGGCGCCAGGAATACACAAAACTTTAATTTACTGGATGCACTCGGTAAGGTGGATAAAACGGTCATGATCAAAAGAGGCATTTCCGGAACCATTGATGAGTTGTTGTATTCAGCAGAATATGTTTTTTCCGGAGGGAATGAAAAGTTGATCCTTTGTGAGCGCGGTATTCGAACCTATGAAAAAGCAAGCCGTAATACGCTGGATTTGAATGCAATTCCTATTTTAAAGGAAAAGACGCATTTGCCGGTAATTGCTGACCCGTCTCACGGAATCGGAATTCGCCGCCATGTTGAACCGATGGCGCTGGCATCGATTATGGCCGGAGCGGATGGGATTATTTATGAAACCCATTCCATTCCTTATAAAGCATTTTCAGATGGACAACAGACATTGGATTTCAGGGAATCAGCACAGCTTTGCAAAAAGATGAGAGCAGCATATAATTTACTTTCTTCATTTTAATATATGCGTTTAGTTCTTTTAAAATTCGCCAGCTCATGAGTAAAACCAAATTGAATGTAAATGAACTTGAAATTGTATTATACAAACACAATGAAGAGGAGTATATATCAATTACTGATATGGCAAAATTTCGAGATTCTGAAAGGACTAATTAGTGTCTCTTTTAAATCATGTAACTAAAAGATTATCAATAAATTAAGGTCAATTTTTTATGTGAATCTTTTCGCTATTTATTAGGTTTTTTCAGTTAAAATGCAGATATTCAGGCTATTAACGGTC
>JAJRQT010000095.1 GCA_024280115.1 Bacteroidota bacterium
CAAAAACGTTAAAACATTGATAATCAATAGATTGAAAAAATTAGAATAAAAGCATAATAAAATATTTCAATTTCATTTGACTGCTTTCAAAATTTGGAACAAAAGTGAAAAACTCAGAATCAATTATTAGAGGTTCCCTTATACAACACGTTGTACTTTTGTCAATCTATATTTTCGGAGCCCCTTTTAGTTTTACCCTTTACCTTTTATCCTATAGCTTTTATCGAATAATATGCCTCATAGCTTGCAGCTCATAACTCATAGCGAACTATCATAATGACGAAAGAAGTATTTTCTCATGATACTATTGATATAATTCATCTAGCAAACTTTCCAATTCCCTATGGATGGTCGGAGCTGTTTCCGGACCGAGAGAGTTGACCTCACCATATGGAGCGCTGTCCCTACCATAGGTAAACGGAGCATCCTCATCCCACTGACTTTTTGGAATTATATAGCCTACCATATCATTGGCCAATCCAAAAACAAAATTGAAATCACCTTTCATCTGAGAGCGAATATAAGGAACCTCAACAGGTTCAATCTCGAAATCCTGGCCTTCGGGAGCCTCCACGCCACCATTGATGATCTCCGGATATATTTCTCCTGGAACAGTTGCAAAATGAGCAGGTCCTATCGAAAAAACTGCCACCTCTGATCGTACCTGCATCCATCCATTCATACCCCTGTCCATCAAGCCAAGCAAAGCGCCAAGACGAAATATCGGATTCTTGAATTTCAGATCAATGGTCTTCGCCCGAATAGAAATGCCTGCTTTTTCCACTATATAATCTGAGCTATCCAATGCCTTCAAACCGAGGTAAGCCAGATAATCACCCTGCGCTTTCGTCTTTTCATAGGTGGGTTCTTTATAAATTTTTCCCGTCAGCATATCCGTCACATCTAAACTTGGATGTGTGGTCATCAATCCTCCGATGGCGCCATTAATATATACTGCAACTCCACCCAGACCTTCATGGAAAATACTGTCCTCATTGAATACTCCTTTTTCTACACCTTCCCTCACATAATGAGGAAAATCGGAGCTGATCAATAGATTTTCACTCCAAAGCGTTTCCGGGTGATCTGCCCAGGCGACTAGAGTCCCCATTGTTTCATTGGTTTCTGAGTTTATTGCCTGAATCATTCGCAATCCTTCATCAAAAACAATGGGCTTCCTTGTGTCCTTAAGCACTACAATCGCATCCTTTGGGTTGATGGCTAATTTCAGCTTTGCAGGCTTAATATTTCGCGCTGCTTCATCAATGGATTGCGCAGTTTTTCTTTTCAGATCTGCCAGATATTCCTGGTTCACACCACTTTTCAGTGGGCTTTCCCCCCATATCCCGATAAGATCCGGACCTTCATGTGTATGCGTAGAACTGATGACAGAATAGGTAATTCCCGCCTCCTTACTTATTAATTTTTTAACATCAATTATGTCATCATTCATAAAACCAATGGCATCAATTGAAGTAATAGCAATCCTCGATTGACCATCATCAACTACCATCGTCCTCGCCCAAAGTTTATCGTGGACTCCATTTGCAGCCCTTTTATTACTAAAACCCGCAATCCAGATCGGGTCGAACTTTCCATTTCCATTTTTATCTTCAAAAGTATCCCCATCTCCAGGAATATATTTTGCATCACCATTGACGTCTGTCCATCGATCTGCAACTTGCGGTGTTATACTTACGGCAGAAAAGCCAACTTTCAATAAACCCGGTTGTTCATTCTTTACTGATAAATCAACATGATACTCCGGATGCCGGTCACGAACATTTGAATAGAAATAGATGAGCAAGATTAAGATCAATATTGCAAAAAATGCTAAGAATCGTTTGAACCATTTATTCATTTCTAAAATATTTTTTAACTAGGTCGCACAATTTAGCACAAAAAAAACCGGTTTAAAAAATGCAAACCGGGTTTCATAATTAAGATGAGAAAATTACTACTGCATGGCAAACTTCATCACCCTCGGATGTACAAGTTTTTCAAAATCCCGATAGGTCATCTGGATGATTTCCGTATGATTACCGGCATTAAAAGCAATTTCATCATCATCTGTGAGTACTTTAGCTACATATACTTCCAGGTTATAAAGATTTCCAAATGGTGGCATTGCTCCAACCTCACAATCCGGGAACATGTCTTTAAACTCCATTTCACTTGCCAAACGGACATTTCCCTCTCCTGTAATTTCTTTTAGAAGGTTGAAATCCACATAATAAGACGCCGGTAGTACAGCCATAGCCATCTGACCATTTACTACAACCATCACTGTTTTTATCATATTCTTTCCGGGAATATGAGCTGATGCAGCTATTTGCTGAGCAGTAAACGATTGAGAGTGCGTCACGGTGATATAGGGTACTTGGTGCTTATCCAGGTATTCTTTTAGTTTTACACATGGCATGATATTCAGGTTTAGGAATTATTAAAAAAAGGCCGAAAACCAAATTAGGCAAAATCCCAATGCTGGGAACCGATGGCAGTTGGGTAATTAAATTTGAATTACCTACATATTTCTTAACGGCGATTAAAAGAAAAGGTATAATTAGGAACGCAAATATTTGATTTAGAACGCTTTTAAAAATCTGTTTCTAATATTCCTGCTTTCCTGATAGATCTCTATTTTTTATAAACTACCCCTACCTTCATTACAAAAGAGACATCTTTGAGAATTTCAATATTTTTCAGTGGATCACTGCTTACCGCAACTATATCTGCAATAAACCCAGGTTTAATTTGACCAAGTTCATCATCTACCCGCAGCAACTTTGCAGCTTCAATAGTCGCTGACTGAATGGCGTCTTCCTCGCTCATCCCGGCTTCTACCATATACTGGAATTCCCTGGCATTTTCACCATGAGGAGAAACTCCACTATCTGTTCCAAAGGCTATTTTCACTCCTTTCTCATATGCTTTCCCAAAGGTTCCTTTCATTTTGGCTCCAATGTATTTGGCCTTTGATACGACTATTTCAGGGTAATAACCCTCAATCTCCGCCTTTTCCATCGTAACTACTCCTGCTAAAAGTGTTGGTACATAATAAGTACCTCTCTCCACCATAAGATCCATAACCTCTTCAGTCATTAAAGAACCATGTTCTATGCTATTTATACCAGCCAATACCGCTCTTTTCATACCTTCGGCTCCATGAGCGTGCGCTGCGGTAACCATTCCCAAATCATTGGCTGCTTCCACAATTCCCACTAATTCATCCATAGTAAATTGCGGAGCCATACCACTTTTTGCGAGACTGAGCACACCTCCGGTCGCGGTAATCTTAATAACCTAGGCTCCGTTTTTATACCGCTGTCTTACTGCTTTTCTGGCCTCACTCCTGCTGTTAATAACTCCTTCCTTTGGCCCCGGATCACCCATTAATTCATCTCGAAAGCCATTTGTAGGATCTGCATGTCCACCGGTAGTTGCAATGGATTTTCCCGCTGAGTAAATTCTCGGTCCTTCAACCTTGCCCATTGCAATGGCCTTAGCCAGGGAAGTATTTACCCCAGATCCACCCAAATCCCTAACAGTTGTAAAACCTGCCATCAATGTCCGCTTCGCGTAAACTGCAGCATCATAAGCGCGGTCAGCATCATTATTTCTAAATCTTTCCAAATAAACACTTTTAGAAAACTGTAACTCCAAATGGACATGAAGATCCATAAATCCCGGCATCACCCAGGAATCTGAAAGATCTATTACCTCGTCAGCCTCCACTGATGATGATATTTTTTCAATACTTTTAATTTTTCCGTTTTCAATTATGATTAACTGATTATTGATAAATTTTCCGGATTCTGCATCAAATAAATGTCCCGCTTTGATGGCTGTTGTCTGTGCAGACGATACAAAAACAATTAAGGAAGTTGCAACAAATAATATGATGGATTTCAGGCTAAGGGTCTTGGTGGTCATATTGTTTTTTATTAGGGTTATAAACCTCGCAATATAAGAATTCATGTCAGTATTTCATGAAAATGTTACCTGAATAAAGATGGAAATTGGGCGGCTTTATTTAAAATCAGAAAATATTAAAATGAATTACCTTATATTTGAATGGTAATTTTTTGAACTGTATCGCGTATGATCAGAGTCATTACAAAGAATATTTTTTACATATTTCTAATTTTAGTCTTTTCGTCATTCACTTGCTCTTTGAAGGCACAAGGACTTTCGACAGAGGGAAAAGACTTTTGGGTCGGATACCTTACCAATTGGAATCCCAGCAGTAATAACCCTGTAATCCTGGAGTTATACATAAGCGCTGACGACACAACCAGCGGGACAGTAACCATGCCAAGGCAAACCTCCTTTTCTCCGGTAGATTTTGTAGTTTATCCCAATGCAACAAGAAAAATACTGATCCCCACCAATTTGGCCATGGCGAGTGGCAGTAATATCATCGAGAACAAGGGCATTCATATTGAAACTGATAAAAACGTGAGTGTGTATGCCATGAACAAAAGACAATACAGCGCCGACATGACCGTAGTATTGCCAACCTATTCCCTGGGAAATAACTATTTTGTGCTTTCGCACTGGGAGGACGGAAACAGGAATGAAAATGCCAACTCCGATTCAGAATTTTTAATTCTCGGCATCACCGATTCTACGGAAATTGAGATCACTCCCACCGTGGCAACCATAGGTGGTAATCCACCAAATATACCTTTCAGGGTCACTTTACAAAAGGGTCAAACCTACCAGCTTAGGGCTAAAGCTGATCTGACAGGCAGCCAAATCGTGGCTACAAACCAGCCCGATTGTCAGAATTTTTCAGTCTTTTCAGGAAATATGTACACGCAGGTAGGTGAATGCGATGTACGAAATGGTCATGATCACTTGTATGCGCAAATGTATCCTACTAATACGCTGGGGAAAGAGTTTATAGTTGTTCCGCTGGAAAACAGGCTTGGAGGCGATATTATAAAATTCCTCGCCACCCAGGACAACACAACAATTACAGCTAATGGAGCTACCTATAAACTAAACGCCGGAGAATTTAAAAAAATATTATCTGCGGAGGTGCTCAATGTCGTTTCGGATAAACCAATTGCAATTGGTCAATACAGCAGAACAATGGATTGTGATGGCACATTGGGAGACCCCTTTTTAATACCGATCAGCCCCAACGAACAACTTCTAAAGAAAATCACCTTCAATGCTCCTACGATAGCAACTCTAAAAAGGTATTCTTTAAATATCGTTGCAGCAAGAACTGAATTCGAATCCATTACACTTGATGGAGTACCAATAGCTGACAAATTCTTATTGGTTGAAGAAAATGATAAATATGTATATGTCAGAATAGGTATAAATAGTGGAAATCATACGATCCGTACCAATGACAATGGATTTATAGCCTACGTATATGGCTTTGGAAGTAACGAATCATTTGGATATGTCACAGGCGCCAGTCTGGGCAATTTGAACATCGATTTTATTGTAAAAGACCAGAATGGCAAGACACCAATCGACAGTCTTTGCCTTGGTTCTGAAATATCTTTTCAGCCGGTTGCGGATACAATTTATACATTGTTTGAATATGATTTTGGAGATGGCAACTCGTTGGTAACCGATCAGGACACTGCTGTTTTTCACACGTATAACCAGCCTGGAGAATACATGGTTGCATTGAAAGCCTCCACTGGGGGAAATGATTGCAGCAACGGAAATGAGGAAACTTCTCGCAAAATTATCCAGGTCATTGAACCCGGTGGTACTATTCTCGGCCCGAGATCTGTGTGTCCCAACACCTCTGACGTCGAATACATTATTGAGGATCCCGAGCAAAACAATTATCAGTGGTTTGCAAGAGGAGGATTGCTTTCCAGTCAATTACAAAATGAAATTAGGGTTGATTGGTGGGAAACGAACAGCAAGGCAAAAGTACAATTGCTGGCAACAAACAGGTATGGATGTATTTCAGACACGATTAACTACCCGGTAAAAATTAATATCCAATTAGATCCGGAAGCTCCTTTTGGACCAGATACTCTTTGCTCTAAAAATATCCTTAATACTCCATATAATGCATATTTCACCAATGTCTCCACCTATCAATGGGAAACGGATTTTGGCATTATTTCCAACGGGAATGGCACCAATGAGGTGAATGTTGACTGGAGCTCCTATGGAAATGGAAAATTATGGTTCTCTCAGCTGAGTGTAACCGATACCATTTGTGATGGGATTTCTGATACATTGTTAGTATATATTCAAAGAAATCCGTCAGAAATAGGTGAAATCCTCACCGAAAAAGACACCTTCCTTTTAGGAGAAACTACTTCTTTTTCTCTCGAAGTAGATACACTTTATCAATTTGCCAATTGGGAATTTGATGATGGTACACAATTCGATACGTTAAGTTCAGATGAACTCATTGAGCATACCTTCCAGTGTGATGGTCTTCATAAAATCATTGCCATAGCCTATGATACCGGTGCAGTTTGCAGTGATACTAAGGCATTTATAGAAAAATACATTTACATAAAATCCCCAACTATAGAATTAATCAATGTAACCGCATCAACTACACAGGAAGGTGCACTGGACATCAATTGGAAAATGGAATACGCAACATTTCTTCCAAAAACATTGTCGCTGTACAGGAGAAAAGCTGGAGATGAAGGTTGGAAACTTATTGCGGAAATAGACCCGAATCTCACAAAATACACGGATAAGGATGTAGATGTATTCCAGAATTCCTATGAGTATAAGCTGGAAACAAATCGTGACTGCGATAATTTGATTTCATCATCTATACACCAAAGCATTCTTCTCAATTTAGAAAAAACTGAAAATATCGCATCGGTGAGCTGGAATAATTATCTTGACTGGCAAAACGGAGTGGATCATTATGAGATATGGTTAAGCGTAGATAGTGCAGAATACGAGTTGCTTGAAACCACAGCTGATCTCCAATTCGACTATACCGACAGCAATAAAGGCTTTGACCATTGTTTTATGATCAAAGCAATTGAAAAGAACGGCAACCAGGTGACTTCAATATCTAATAGTACCTGTGTGGAGTTTATACCGGAAATTAAAACCTACAACATCATCACTCCAAACAGCGATAAATTCAACGAATATTTCATTATAGAAAATATCGAGCATTACCCCAATAGCAAATTGACAATTCTCAACCGTTATGGTGAGACTGTATATGAAGTAGTCGGTTACAAAAATAAATGGAGTGGAAAAATCAAAGGCAAAACCGCCCCTTCGGGCAACTATTATTTCCAGTTGGAACTGAATGAACCCAGAAATGAGTTGAAATCCGTCAAGGGGTTCTTTTCTATTTTATACTAATATTCCACCTTCATGTAACAATTCCAGCATTTTTTCAGGGAAAATTAAACGGTTGGACTCTTCCCCTTTTTTATCAGCAAATAGTAAACATGAATAAAAAATATGACAGAGTTGGTCGTGATTACGGGCCATGAGTGAATTAATATGCCGTATGCCAGAAATATGATGGCGCCACTCATATTTACTATCCTGAGCTTAAGCATATCTTTCATGAGAAAAGAAGAAAGTACAACAACCGATGCCATATGCCCTATCCATTCAGTGCTGCTAATACCTAAAATTTCTATCATTTGAGACTATTTAATATTTTGCCAATATTCGATATTTCATAAAGAATTCAACTGCAATGAAGCATTATTTGGTGCAAATGCAAGAATCCATTGTAATAAAACCTCCTTGAAAAATCTGAAAGTTTTTATTCAATTTTCTGTAGATAGTTCCTCTAATTGGATGATTTTTTGGTTTAAGGATTCGATAGAATCTAATAAAGTATAATTGATTTGGAATAACTGATCATTAATATTCCGATTATTTTCCGCATCAATTTTTTTAATCCAACAAAAAATATAATTGCCATAAGAATTAAAATGATAATAAAAATAACCTTAATTACTTTCATGAAATTATTGTCATCTTACCATTAATATTGAAAATATGTAAATGCAGAATAATTATTCTTGAACAACCTATCAATCTGCTACCGACAACATTACCAAAAAATTTGAATTAAATATGGTAGTAAATTCAATAAACCTGCAGCTTTCGAATTAGGGTTAATCTCCTCTCAATAATACCTACCAATCATTGGATGATCGACGATAACCTTTTTTAGCTCTAATGGATCAATCGTACCCATTTGCCTGTAAACCACCTTTCCCCCAGGTTCAACTAATAGTGTATAGGGCAATGCTCCATCCCATTCTTCATCCATCTCTTCGATTAATTTATAAATATCCGACCCTGAATATAAATAGTTTTTTAGGGCGGAATTTTTATCTTTCAAAAACTTTAAAGCTTGCTCTTTTTGATCTTTCTTATCGACGCTTATGGAGATAAACTCAAAATCACGCTCCATATACATCCGCTGAATATTAACGAATTCCGGATACTCAATAACGCATGGTCCGCACCAGGTTGCCCAAAAATTTATTAATCTAAGCTTTTCAGAATTATTATTCATAAGCTTTATTGCACCACCTAAGGTGATATTTTCAAGTGTCACTTCTTTCTCTTTCCATTCATTATTTACCTTGTCCGTCCATTCTTTTTTCCATCCCCATTTTACAGAACATCCAAAAGTCTTTGTTACAGGCATTAAAATTTCTGACCCAAGCAACAATGCATCTATGGTACTTCTCAGTTCATTTGCATTGGCTGTTCCCGGTTTTTCCGAATCATCGAGTCTCCCTACATACCTAAGTTTTCTTTCCTCATCAAACAAAAATGCATGTGGAGTGGTTGACGGGCCATATTTGATGGAGGTTTCCTGCGTATCACCATCGTAGAGGTATGGGAAATTGAAACCTTTATCCCGTGCCCTGATTTTTAATTCTTCATAGGTATCGCCTAAATCGGTATAGCCACACTCTTCCAGTAAAAGTGTCTTTGGTGAATTGGGAGATATTGCCACAATACCCACACTTTCATTTTTATAATCTTTAACCAACTGGATGATTCTGTCCTCATATGCCTGTGCTGTAGGACAATGATTACAGGTAAATATGATTACCAAAACTTTATAATTCTCAAAATCCCTTAGAGCATAGAATTTGCCATCAACACCCGGTAATATAAAATCCGGAGCTTTGGAATTTATGGGGAGCAGCCTTATATGATGTTTTTTTATATCCTGTGGGTCAGCAATAAATTCTATATTCCTGGTTGCGACAATCACATCATCTATGGATACTACTTTTTTCTCATCGCTTTTACAAGAAATTGCCAATAGCAAGATAGATATTAATATATAGCCTGTTTTAACTGCGTCCTTCATGTGGGTCGAAAAATGTACTTACAGCATATCAAAGGTAAGATAAATAGAGGTATTTTCCCATTCAGATAGCCACTTTGAAGAGTTCATCTGTGTAAATTAACACAAATAATGGCGCCTTTATCAGTGCCCCTCAATTATTGCGCCGTTGTTGGAATCAGAAACTTGATTTAAATCATTAACATTATGATATTTAAACCATGCTTACATGTCAAAAACACAAATTCAGCCTTCCCGAAAATGTATCATATTTAAATTGTGCATATTTTTCACCACTACTCAATCATGTTGAGAAAATTGGTCACGATGCCATTTCAAAGAAAAGGATGCCTTATGAAATAAACATAGATGACTTTTTCAGCCCGGTTGAAAAGCTTAAAAAAGTATTTGCAAAACTTATTGAGGTAAAAAAATCTGAAAGGATTGCCCTGATGCCGGGCGTTGCATATGGCATTGCCAATGTTGCAAAAAATATTCATTTTCAATCAAACGAAAACATTATAGTCGCAGCTGAACAATTTCCCAGCAATATTTATTCATGGCTGGAGATTGCAAAAAAAAGTGGAGCTGAACTTAAAACCATCCATCCCGATACGGACAACCCAAATAGGGGAAAATCATGGAATCAAAATATCCTCGATGCCATCAACGACAGCACCCGTTTGGTTGCCCTGGCAAAAGTTCATTGGGCGGATGGCACTTTATTTGACTTGAAAGCCATAAGGCAAAAATGTGATGCTCATGATGCGCTTTTGGTTATTGATGGATCTCAATCAGTCGGAGCTCTCCCCTTTTCTGTTGAAGATATCAGACCGGACGCGCTGATATGTGCCGGATACAAATGGTTGTTAGGACCGTATTCGCTCGGACTAGCTTATTTCGGAGAAAAATTTGATCATGGCTCCCCTATCGAAGAAGGCTGGATAAACAGGTTGGGAAGTGAAAATTTTCAAAATCTGGTTAACTACCAGGATGAATATAAACCGAAAGCCTTCCGTTATAATATGAGTGAAAGCAGCAATTTTATTTTGACACCTATGCTTTCGGCTGCCATCGAACAAATTCTTAAATGGAAACCCACAAACATACAGAGCTATTGTAAAAATATTTCTGAGGGAGTAATTAAAAAACTTATTGAAGAAGGATGCGAAATTGAAAATGAAGCCTACCGGGCAAGTCATTTATTTGGAATCAGATTGGGTGATAATTTTAACCAGGAAAAGATCAAAAAATCACTTGCAGAAAATAAAGTTTACGTTTCTTTCAGAGGGAATGCCATTCGCGTCGCTCCTCATGTTTACAATACAGAAAGAGATTTTGAAAAGCTTCTTTATTGTATAAAAAATCATTAAAAGATCGTCATTAATTGAAAGCCAAATTTGTATTAATATCAAAGTGAATATTCAACATATTAATTATGACAAATAATTATCTCATTTTAGCATTAAATCATTCTTGCAATAATGTATATCCACTAAAATAACTGTCACACAATTACTAATAAATTGATCTATCCCCTCACGCTAGCCTCAGGCATTCTTTTTATTAAATCCTTAGTTTCATCAAAATTTTCCTGTCCTATTGTAAAGCAATCAATAAAATCCTGCCCTAATGCGTACTGAAGGCATTCATCCGCTTTGTCAGCTAATTTCCCTGCTCCTAAAATTTTCATTCCAATGATACTTTTACCCTGGGCTTTCATTTTTTTCAATACAGGAACAACCTCATCAACCTCGCCATCCATCCTGGCAGCATATGGATTTATCCTGGCCAGATCAACCTGTACCCAATCGGAATCCGCAGCGGCATTTAATGCACCCATTGTATGGCAACTCACACCATGTGCCTTAATGATTCCATCTTCCCGAGCCTGGGCCAAAACCTCCATAGCTCCAGTTTTAATTTTTGGCCAATTTGGATCTGTCATAAAATGAAGCAAAACAATATCCAGGTAATCGGTCCCCAATTCCATTCTAAAACGATCTAAATCGTCCTTCATTTCCTGTGCTGTGGTAGCATGAGTTTTTGTTAGAATTACCACCTTTTCCCGGGGAACATATTTTAACGCCTCCTTTAAATGCGGATGAGTTCCGTATTGATCTGCTGAATCCCAAAAATTGATGCCTTCGTTATAAGCAGCATGTAACAACTCTCCAACTCCTTTGACACCAAGCTTTCTGGTCTGGTTTGACTGTTTATTAATCCCGTGCGTGCCGGTCCCCATAGCCAACCTCGATAGTTCAATTCCCGTATTTCCAAGCGTGATTTGATCTGTTGCATATTTCCTGGAATTTCCAGCGTACAGATGATGAGGGAATGGATTCGCTGCAAATGCACCGGCCATCAACATGGATGCTTTAATAAAATCTCTTCGCTTGATCGCACCGGTTTTCGGACAAGTTTTGAGATGCTGATAATGCTTCATACTGGTATTATTAGTTTTAAATTATTCTGTACCTTAGTTGGTCTTGTGACCAACAAAAATTATCTGCTAATTCTATGTTCATATTGGTTTCAGGACAAGTCCTTGTTGGTGACAACACAAGTACCGGGTTTATTCTTTTAATTTCAGCAGAATTTAGAATTAATCCAAAATTTACTCAACGCTCAAATTATCACAGCACCTACTTGATCTGCAACATTTTCAGACAGACCGGTTTAGAAATTTCTATCTCCACTCCATTGGCCCTGAGCTTTCCGGTTTCCGCATCCAATTTAAAAACCACTACATTATTTGATTTCTGATTGGCCACCAACAGGAATCGCCCTGTCGGGTCAATTGTAAAATTTCTTGGCCAATCCCCATTTACGGAATGATGTTCTACATAAGTAAGCTCCCCGGTTTTCTGGTCAATTTTATAAATAACAATACTATTGTGGCCACGGTTAGAGCCATAGAGGAATTTTCCATCGGGAGATACATGAATATCCGCACAATAACTTTCACCACTGAAATCTTCGGGCAAAGCATTGACAGTCATTACGGAACTGAGTTTACCAGATTTGGCATCATAAGTACAAGAGGTTATTGTAGAGTTCAGCTCAGAAATGACGAAAGCCAGCTTTTTGTTCGGATGGAATGCCAGATGCCTCGGGCCGGCTCCCTGGGCTAATTTTAAATCTGATGCCTCAATATTATTAAGCTTGCCATTATTCTTATCGATTTTATAGGACTTCACTTTATCAATGCCTAAATCAACCGCAAGAGCGAAATCTCCCTTTGGAGATAATACTAAAGCATGGGCATGAGGTTTACTTTGCCTGTCATTTACATTTTCAGATCCATGATGCTGCTTCAGGTCTGAATACGGTTTAAGTGTCCCATCTTTTGCTATTGGAAAAATTGAGATATTTCCTCCACTATAATTTGCAACCAAAGCCCAGCCGGCTGACTTATCGATACTCACATAACAGGGATCAGCACCACCGCTTGCCACCTTATTCAATGGTCTTAATGACCCATTTGGATTGATTGCAAAGGAACTTACCGAACCTGATTTTTTACCTTCATAATCTCCAACCTCATTAACCGCTATCAGCAAATTCTTCTTTGGGTGAATGGCCAGGTATGATGGATTTACGACACCTTTAGCTGTGGAAAGATACTTAAGCTCACCATTTGTTGCATCAAATTCATAGACATAAATACCCTCTTCTTCACCTTCAGTATAAGCACCTATATATAGAAAAAACTGATCGGGCAAAGGCGCAGTATTATTTTCTTCAGCCATAACATTCATTTTTACAAAAATCAATAGAACTATTAAAAGTTTTAGAATATTCTTCACGATACTAAAATTAAATTATTGTTAAAATTCTGGTCACCAACTACCAACTCCCAGTTGCAAGATTGAGCATAAAACTATAAATTTTTGAACCATGAACCTCGGTAGTCATCAATTACTTACTTAATAAATGATCCGCAGCAAGCACCAGAAACATATAATTTGTTCCTCCTCCACCCATCACATATTCTGTTTGTTGCCATAAAAAAGGCCATTCCAAAAGCTCTGGATAATCAGGCCTGATCAACGCTGTTCCCGATACTACTCCCCCCGGAATAAAAGACCAATCTGCCCTGTTTACATCATATGCTACCTTGATGGATTTAGACCCAACGCCAGAAGCAAAGGAAGCATTATTCTCCCCGGGATGACAACCCAAAACAAAATTTAAAGCGTGCAGCATATAATCATCAGGAAATATTTCAGGAAACCGTGAGTGAAGAAAATACTGTTCCACACCAAAACGCTGGATCCCCCAACCCGCACCCCAGATATTTGGTTTATAAGGCACCCCATATGGATTTTCCTTCCTTTCATCTTCAATTTGGTTTTTATATTTTGTTATTGCGATATTGATATTATTAGTAAAATTCTCATTACCCAATTTGTCAATTACCCTACCCAGCAACCAACCTGTCTTACTGATTTTTTCAGTAAGTTCTTTTTGATGGTCTAAAAAAAACTGTCGGTATTCACCTTTATCTTTTGTTAAAAGCAATTCAGTCGCCGCCTGCACTCTTTGCATTGAACCGGCACTAACATTAGTTTTCCAAAGTTTTTCGGCAATCACCAAACATCTGTCAGATAACTTTGGATTGTACGATTTTAAGGCCCTCGATGCAGATGCCAGTCCCGCTGCTACCCGCAACTCCCTTGACGGATTTTCTTCAGTAAATACCCACCGGTCATCTGCAATTCCCGATCGGTTTCCCACAACCTTTCCTGAATCCAACTTTGAATCATATACAAGATTATCAGTCATAGATGCAGCATCTCCCAACATCACATATTGTCTGAGTGTTGGGCAAATTATACCACGATACAATCTCCCAATAGCATTATAACCACCGACAATAGTCAGAACGCCGTGCTCTATCTGCTGCAAAACATCATTGACACCGTCTGGCTTGTGCATTTCTACCAGGTTATTTGCCTGGTCAATGGTTGTTTGATCATATTCAACTCCAAACTCTTCCAGAGCCAGCGCAAGCATCTGAACTGTTCCTGCCTGGGATTCTACCCTGAGATCGTAATCTCCGGCATCGTGCCAGCCTCCTGTATTTTGGCCGGGGACAGGGTCCATTGGTTTGTATTTTGATAGAGTAGATGACCCTTGTTTATATCCATCAAAATGAAGACTATCGGTTGTGGCCATCAGGGCATCGTCCATATGACACAGGCCATGCCAAACTCTATACCGGTCATTGATGCGCATATGACACATCTGTACGGGTAGGAAGTATTCCAGCGTTGGTTGCCAAACATGTCTTTTGAATATATTTTCACTGATCTGAAAAGGTTCGGATTTTTCATCACCAAAAACTACCTGATAGATCCCCTCGTTTTTAACCTCTGAAAAATCAAATTTTAAATATTGGTATCTGAGAAATTTACCCCAACTTTCAGGAGACGATTCTTTAATAATATGATGGTTACCATCACCTCCGATTCTTACTAATTGCAACCTTTCCCGTTGAGTGTCGTTGGCATCCAATTCTATGATCGCTATTTTACTCTGAACTGGATGATACCCCACTTGCGAAACCTGAATCACCGGTTTTCGAGTCCAGTCATCAATTACGTGAGGTGTTATGAGCCATTCAACCGCTCCTTTCGTAACCCCTGATTTAATTAAAGACCTGACGACAAACCAACCATTATTATGTACTCCCCTGCCATCAATCAATTCCATGGTTCCATTCATATTTTCAATCACCATTCGTTGTGCTTCAGATTCAGGAGCAATGGTCAATTTAGATCCTTTTGCTAAAGGTCTCATTTGTAAATTTCCATCCTGATCCTCAATCAATGGCCCATTTGCTTGCAACGGAAAAATTCCCTGTTGCTGGTCCATATAGAATGATTTTCCGAATAATATGCCAGGGAAAAGCTCAAAATTGAAACCCACCTTTCCAATCCATTCCTCAGGGAGTGCTTCATCGAGATCTACAATTATTTTAAATGCTTTTCCTTCAGGCCTTACTTTCAAAGTATATTTAAAATGCAGATTGGGATAGATCAATGGATTAAATCCCTTTCTGTGTTTACTCGAATCGGGATAGCTCATTTCGACCCAAATTTCCTGCGAATCCGTATTCACCTGCCGCTTCCCAACCTTAGGTATTGGCTGCCATTGGCCCGGAGTAGGCTCCAATCTGACATCGCCATTGGTTGCAACCCTCAATCCGTTTTGTATGATGCCTACACCACCCTGATGACCCTCAGGGTAAAAGTCATGGGCTAACATCACATTTAATCCACGCATCTCAAGGTATTCCAGATCATTCAGGGACAACACTTTCGAGTTGTTTGATATATCAGTATTATTGGTACTACAGGCATTTAATAAAATAAAAAAAATAATTAAAAAGAAAGGTCGCATGATGCAATTTTTTATGTTGAAAAATGAAGTAATTGTAAAAGTAATGTATTAACATGGCGTCTATAGTTTATGATTTTAAAATATTATGCATTATTCATAAACCCACCCCTAACCCATCCAAGGTGCCTACGCTAAAGCTTCAGCGACAGCGTGGAGGGGAATTTGACCTTGGTTTAAATTGAATTTGTCATATTAAATGATGGCCTGGTTAATAAACAAATATATGGTTACTAATTTAAGAAAGAACTACACGCAAAGGTTAATTATTTTTTACTCTTTGATCGCCTTTATTGAATACACCATCGGAAGCACCTGCTCATAACCTTTTATGTAAAAGTTACCGGCTTCATTTTCTATTGTATTTTGGAAACAATCGTACTGTGAATAATCATACTCATTTAAAAATTGAATAGTCAGCCCATGATTAATCAGAGAATTCACAACCTCACTGATGCTGTGATTCCATCCGTATTCTACAAGCTTTATTTTTGCAGTTCTATCTGCATAGGTACCCTCCTGCTCACTTTCAATAACACCCCTTTTAAAATAAGAGTAGTTAAATTTGGTGAAATTATCATCAAACATCCAGATCACCGGATGAAATTCAGCCAAGTAGAAGGCACCTCCAGGTTTTAAAAAATGACTGACAATATCGGCCCATCTGCTTAAGTCAGGCAACCATCCGATTACACCGTAGGTTGTAAATACAATATCAAATTTTTGATCGAGATTTTTCTTCAAATCATAAACATTGGAACAAATGAAATTTGTATTTAAACCAAGCTCAGTCTTTAATTCATTGGCCACGACAATTGCTTCCTCTGAAAAATCCACCCCGGTCACCTGGGCTCCAAGCCTGGATAATGACATCGAATCCAAACCAAAATGACATTGCAAGTGTAGTACGCTCTTCCCTGATACATCACCCAACTCAGACAACTCTATCTCCTTCAGCGTATTTTTCCCTTTCCTAAATCCTTCAAGATCATAGAAATCAGAGGTCTTATGAAAAGAAACCTTTTCATTCCATAACGCTTTATTTGATTTAAAATAAATTTCTTCCGCCTTTGACATGATGAATATTTACATTTTTACAATAGTAATGCTATATTAAAAATCTATAATTAACCATATCCCAAAAAGATGAAAATTATTTTGATATCATAAAAATTAAAGGTTATTTTTACCTTTAATACTTTTTAATTTATATTCGATACAAAACTAAGACAAAACAAAAATGACTACGCACTTCTCAGCACTAGATTATGTGGTTTTCGGACTTTACGTCATCCTTATTGTTGGCATTGGGCTTTGGATTTCCCGGACAAAAAAAGGAGAAGAGAAAACTGCTGACGATTATTTTCTTGCAGGTAAATCCTTAACCTGGTGGGCAATCGGAGCATCTCTTTTAGCAGCCAACATATCTGCCGAGCACTTCATTGCGATGTCAGGATCGGGGTTCATTACCGGGCTGGGAATTGCAGTTTACGAGTGGATGGGCGCCCTAACCCTTATAATGGTCGGCAAATATTTTCTGCCAATTTTCATTGAAAAGAAGATTTACACCATGCCCCAGTTCTTACAACTTCGCTTTTCCAGAGGAGTAAGTACCGTATTTGCTGTTTTCTGGTTGTTGGTATATGTTTTCGTAAATCTTACAACTGTTTCCTATCTCGGAGCGCTCGCAATGCAAAAAATCATGGGAGTTCCATTAATATGGGGAATTTTTGGATTGGCGTTTATATCCGGAGTATATTCGATTTATGGAGGATTAAAGGCGGTTGCATGGACAGATGTGATCCAGGTAGTATTTCTTATTGGCGGTGGATTGGTAACCACTTTTTTAGCGTTGAATGCCGTAGGCGGAGGAAGTATCCTTCATGGTTTTTCAGAAATATATGAAAAAGCGAGAGATCATTTTGACATGATTTTAACTCAGGGACAGATGATTATACCTGATACTGTTGACCCAAAAACAGGAGAAGTTCTGACTACCAAAGACGCATTTTATGACTTGCCGGGTTTGGCTGTACTATTGGGCGCCATGTGGGTAACAAACTTTGGTTATTGGGGATTCAACCAATATATCATTCAGAAAGGATTGGCAGCCAAATCATTGAACGAGGCAAAAAGAGGGTTGGTCTTTGCCGGATACCTCAAACTTATAGTGCCTCTGCTTGTGATCATTCCCGGAATAACGGCTTATGTACTCATAAACAATTACTCTCCTGAAGAATTGTCGGTAATGATCGGGAAGCCCATTGAAGCCATAGGAAGCATAGGCAAATCAGATGAAGCGTATCCATGGTTGCTAAAAAACTTTGTACCTGCCGGTGTTAGAGGTTTAGCCTTTGCCGCCTTAGTTGCCGCCATTGTATCATCGCTTGCTTCTATGATCAATAGTACCTCTACGATCTTTACCATGGATATTTATAAGAATTATATGAATAAAAATGCGACCAACAAGCAAATGGTATTTACCGGTAGAATCGTCGCTTTTGTCGCCTTACTTATTTCTTCTCTTGCCGCTCAGCCATTATTGGGGGGACTCGACCAGGCATTTCAGTACATCCAGGAATATACAGGTTTTATTTATCCCGGTGTTTGCGTAGTTTTCTTTATGGGATTATTCTGGAGGCAAGCTACAGTCAATGCTGCCTGGTGGACTGCAATTGCAACTTTCCCTGCAAGTATTCTATTCAAGATAGTTATGCCTGATGCGCCTTTCCAACTGAGAATGGGATATGTATTCATAATTCTCGTATTGATCGCCTCCGTAGTTAGTTTTGTAGATAAAGGAAAGAAAGTTCAATCTGCCTGCCCTGAATCTTTTATGGGCAAGGCTGCACTTAATTCAGGATGGGCATTGATTGTTGCTGCTGTAATTGGGATTATCCTTGGACTAACACTCTCTAAACCGTTAGAACATCTTGCATTCTCTTCTATCTACATGTTTTCTACAATGCTGGCCTTTGTTGGAGTTATTTTAATCACAAATGTAAAAATGAAAGTTGCGGATGCCAAAGCCATAGAAGTTGATAAGAAAATTTTTGAGACAGGACCAATATTCAACATTGCTGCCTTTGGCATTGTGGTAATTTTTACGTTATTGTACTTCCTGTTCTGGTAAACAAAAATGAAAGAATTTTATCCTGGTGAACCTAAGTATCTGGTGGCTGTAGATTGTGTGATCTTTGGCTTTGATAAAGATAAGTTAAAGCTCCTGATTGTAAAACGTGGCCGTCCTCCGGAAATGGGCGGGTGGTCATTAATGGGAGGATTCCTACAACCACAAGAAACGCTCGAAAATGCCGGACAACGCATTCTCACAAAATGGACGGGATTGGAAAATGTATATCTGGAGCAGTTTTATAATTTCAGCCAACTGAAACGAGACCCGGGAGAAAGAGTGCTTTCCGTAGCTTTTTATGCACTTATAAAAATAGAAGCATCAGACAAAGAATTGACCAAAAAATACGGTGCAAAATGGGTTGATATCGAGAAACTTCCGGATCTGATTTTTGATCATGGAGAAATGGTTGATATGGCCTTAGGAGTCATCAAACACAAATGCCGATTCGAACCCATCGGTTTTGAATTATTGCCCGAAAAATTCACCATACCGCATTTACAAAAATTGTATGAGGCAATTCTACAGCAAAAGCTGGATAACGCAAATTTTAGAAAGAAAACCTTGTCAATGAAAATATTGAAAAAACTCGATGAAAAGGAAAAGAAATTTTCTAAAAGAGGCGCGTTTTACTACCAATTCGACTCGGATAAGTATGAGAAACTCAACGAATCCGGTAATCTTTTCGAGATTTAAAAAACTAATAAAATGTTAAAAAAGCTTAAAAAAAAGGTCTGCCATTCAAACCTGGAACTGGTGGATTATGGCCTTGTGATATTCACCTGGGGCAATGTAAGCGCCATTGATCGTGAAAAAGGCCTCATTGTTATTAAACCAAGTGGCATCAGCTATGAAAAAATGAAACCGGAAGATATGGTCGTGGTGGATTTGGAAGGAAATCTAGTCGAAGGAGATTTTAAACAATCTTCTGATACCGCCACCCATATTATTCTATATAATAAATTCCCTGATATTGGGAGTATTGTGCATACACACTCTGAATGGGCTACTATATGGGCACAATCGGGCCAACCGGTTCCGGTGCTTGGAACAACCCACGCAGACTATTTTTATGGTGATATTCCATGTACGAGGAAGTTAACAAAATCGGAGATAAATTCGGATTATGAAAAAGAAACAGGCAATGTCATTGCAGAAACTTTTCGCGATCTGGATCCTAATTCAATACCCGGTGTTTTGGTAAATAATCACGGACCATTTTCATGGGGAAAGACACCTGCTGAGGCCGTTGAAAATGCGGTCGTAATGGAAACAGTTTCAAAAATGGCTTTTTATTCTTTACATATAAAAAGGGTCCCTGCGATTGAGCAGGCATTGCTCGATAAGCACTTTCTCAGGAAACATGGAGACCATGCATATTACGGACAACAATAGGTACTGGGCACTAGGTGCTGGGCGCTGGTTGTTTCCTACCAGGAACATAGAGCCCAGAGCCAATTAAATAAATTTTGAAAAGATAAAAAGGATAAATCCATGCAAAATAATAAATATGTAATAGGTGTCGATTATGGATCGGATTCAGTGAGATCTGTTGTAATTGATACCAACGATGGGTATGAACTTGCAAGCGCGGTGTTCAATTACCCAAGATGGAAAGAAGGTAAATATTGCAATCCAGCTAAAAACCAATTCCGTCAGCATCCGCTTGACTATCTGGAAGGACTGGAAACCACCATAAAAGATGCGCTGTCACAATGCGATGCAAGTGTCGCTCAAAATGTAGTAGGACTTTCTGTGGATACCACAGGTTCAACTCCTGTCGCAGTAAATGAGGAGGGTACTCCTTTGGCATTGACAGAAGGTTTTGAGGAAAATCCAAATGCGATGTTTGTGCTATGGAAAGACCATACCGCTGTTCCTGAAGCTGAGGAGATAAATAATCTCGCCAGATCGTGGGGAGGAATTGATTATACAAAATATGAAGGAGGTATCTATTCTTCAGAATGGTTCTGGGCAAAACTATTGCATGTAATCCGGGAGGATGAAAAGGTCAGGGATGCCGCATTTTCATGGGTTGAGCACTGCGACTGGATTCCCGCATTACTCACCGGTATGACAGATCCACTAAAAATTAAAAGAAGTAGATGTGCAGCGGGTCACAAAGCCATGTGGCATGAAGATTTCGATGGTTTACCGGATGAAGAATTCCTGGTGAAACTGGATCCATTATTAAGTGGATTAAAAAACAAATTATTTACAGAAACTCACTCTGCTGACGTTCCTGTTGGTTACCTTTCCGATGAATGGGCTCAAAAACTTGGATTACTAACTTCTGTAATAATTGGTTCCGGAACCTTTGACGCTCACGCCGGCGCTGTTGGCGGTGAAATAGAAGCATACACGCTTAGCAAAGTTATGGGAACTTCCACCTGTGATATGCTCGTGGCGCCAATGGATGCTGTAGGAGATAAATTGGTCAAGGGTATTTGCGGACAGGTGGATGGTTCGATTGTCCCCGGAATGTTGGGGTTGGAAGCTGGTCAGGCAGCATTCGGTGATATCTATGCCTGGTTCAAAAATGTTCTGATGTGGCCGAGTCTGGAAATACTTCAAAACTCAAGGAACATTGATGAGGAAACCAGGTCAAAATTAATTGAAGAGATAAGTGATGGCATCATTGCCAAATTATCTGAAGAAGCATCAAAAATTCCTATCGGAGTTTCAGGCATCATAGCGCTTGATTGGATGAATGGTCGACGTACTCCCGATTCAAATGAGACACTGAAAGGCGCTATTCTCGGGTTAAACCTCGGCTCCGATGCACCGCTGATATTTAAAGCATTGGTAGAAGCTACCTGTTTTGGTTCAAAGAAGATAGCTGATCGGTTTCTTGATGAAGGCATCCCTATTAAAAATGTTGTCGCCTTGGGGGGCGTGGCAAAAAAATCTCCATATGTGATGCAGGTAATGGCTGATGTACTCAATATGCCAATTAAAGTCGCTAAATCTGAACAAACTCCAGCGCTCGGCGCAGCCATGCTTGCTGCAACTGCTTCCGGAGTTTATCCAAATGTGGAAGCAGCTAAAAATGCAATGGGCAGTGGCTTCGATGCTGAATATTTCCCAATTCAGGAAAATGTAGAAAAGTATAAACCTCTTTATGAAAAATATTCAGCTTTTGGAGAATTTGTAGAAAGTCAGACTGGAAAATAAAAGGTATATGGTCAGAAGCCTGAAGTCAGAAGATGGTGCATATCTGAAGAACCTGCTGGTGCGCATTTGCAGTGCGCGTCCGACTTCTGTGACTTTTGAAATGAAATAGTAAATGTCATTTAATTAAGAAAATGATTGTCTTACCTCACCCTTCGCCCTCTCCAGAGAGGGATATTAGGCGCTTAACTAAATGACATTGAATGTAATATCATCAATATACGCCACAAAAAAATAATGAAAATTAACCTTAAACAATACGAAGCCTGGTTTGTAACCGGAAGCCAACACCTTTATGGTGAAGAAACCTTAAAGCAAGTTGCCGCTCATTCAAAGGAAATTGCAGAAGCTTTTAACAGGTCAAAAATCATCCCGGTCAAAATTGTATTTAAACCCGTGTTAACCACACCGGACTCAATATACAAGCTGTGCCTTGATGCCAATTCATCTGAAAATTGTATTGGGATAATAGCCTGGATGCACACCTTCTCCCCTGCCAAAATGTGGATTGGAGGATTAAAAATCCTTCAGAAACCCATGGTCCACTTGCATACACAATACAATAGGGATATTCCGTGGTCAACTATTGATATGGATTTCATGAACCTTAACCAATCTGCACACGGTGGTAGAGAGTTTGGATTTATTAATTCAAGAATGCGCTTAAACCGGAAAGTCGTTGTCGGACACTGGCAGGATGATGAAGTTATTCAAAAATTAAATATCTGGTCACGGGTAGCCTGCGCTAAATATGATATGCAAGGCATGAAAATCGCCAGGATTGGAGACAATATGCGGCAAGTAGCAGTCACGGAGGGCGACAAGGTTTCTGCGGAAATTAAGTTTGGCTATTCTGTAAATGGTTATGGTTTGGGAGATGTTGTTGCTTTTGTCAACCAGATTTCCGATGCAGAAATCGCAGAGTTGATGGAAGAATACAATGATCAATATTCCATTGTAGAATCCATGAAACCGGGAGGGTCACAACGATCTTCTCTTGAAGAAGCTGCAAGAATTGAATTGGGTCTGCGGGTATTTTTAGAAGATGGAGGATTCAAAGGCTATACAGATACCTTTGAAAATCTACACGGTTTAAAACAACTCCCGGGCATTGCGTCCCAACGATTAATGGCAGATGGTTATGGATTTGGCGCAGAAGGTGACTGGAAAACAGCTGCATTGGTTAGGTCTATGAAAGTTATGGCTTCCGGAATGAAAGAAGGCACCTCATTTATGGAAGATTACACCTATCACTTTCAGCCCGGTAATAATAGTGTTCTCGGCTCACATATGCTGGAGATATGTCCATCAATTGCTGATGGGAAACCCAGTTGTGAGGTTCATCCATTAGGCATTGGAGGTAAAGAAGATCCAGTACGCCTTGTTTTTAATGCTTCTACCGGTGATGCCATTAATGCTTCACTCATCGATTTGGGAGATCGTTTTCGCTTATTGGTAAACGAGGTAAAAGCCATTAAAGTAGAAGAACCATTACCAAAACTTCCGGTTGCAAGGGTATTATGGCAACCACTACCAGATCTGAAAACCGCTGCTGCTGCGTGGATCATAGCAGGTGGCGCTCACCATACCGGATACAGCCAGGCAGTGAGTACAGAATTCATGGAAGATTTTGCAGATATGTTTGATATCGAATTGACTTTAATTGATGGAGACACGAACATGCGCAACTTCAAAAATGAATTGAGATGGAACGAAGTTTACTATCATTTGAGAAAGGAATATTAATGTTGAAGGTTTAAACTGGAGTCCGTTCCAAAAAGTACAACACCCCTAAATCCCCTAAAGGGGACTTTGCAGAGTTCATTGATTTTCAATGAACTCTGACTTATTGGAGTAAACTCAATCTTCAATATTATACTCAA
The DNA here is from genome assembly GCA_024280115.1 of Bacteroidota bacterium. Lineage (GTDB taxonomy): Bacteria > Bacteroidota > Bacteroidia > Cytophagales > Cyclobacteriaceae > JAAUQL01. The sequence goes on from JAJRQT010000095.1 coordinate 23,894, forward strand.
ACCTCCTTGCTCCGAATGCTCTTTTCACTTCTAATCCTTATGCTCCGCTGTTCTGATACTGACATCAGCCAATAAAGGTAAATTACTGCTAGGTTGATCCAAATAGAAGTATGACGTCGCAGACCAATCATCGGAGCGATAAAAATTTACCCAATTTTCAGGAAATGTTGTAGTATCAGATAAATCTACAGGTTGCTCCATATCCAATAAAAGCATCAAAGAAGGATCCTGGCTATTATTTATAGTAACTGGGATAAGAGGCGCATTATTTTGTTGCATTTCCAATACTTTTTGTCTCATGCTTCCTCCAATCTGCTGAATGGTAACACGACAATCTGCATAGAAAAATACGGGGTCAGGAACATGGAATCGATAAAAACACCATTTGCCCTCCTCTCCGGCAATTAAGCACCCTTGATTCATGTGATTATAAATTCCCTGCCCCCATCCTGTGCCTATATAATCTTCGGTGCCTGTGCCTGATAATGTCGGATAATCCGTATCTCCATCTATGTACATTTTTACTTCACCCTCGCCCCACCAGCTACCTTTATAAACAGAATTTTCAATAACTCCGATATTGACTCCAAGGAATCTACCTTTGCCAAGTATTTTTGGTAGCAATTCAAAATCCTTTCCCAATTCAGTTTTTTGTTCTCTGCTCCAGTAGGAATGGAAGTACAATACCTCCTGCTCGTGCCGGAGATTTAGCGAATAATTGATGTCGTAGAATATCATTTCAAGTTGCTTGGGGGACTCATTGGTTATGGTGATTTTTCCAGCTGTACGAAATGGCATGGGAATTTTGCAATTAAATGATCGCCCTTCAGGATCAGAGAAAAAAACATTTTCAAAACTTCTTTTCTCCCCAAGGCCAATACTAAAAAAATCACCAAAAGGTACAGAAACTGCCGGTTTCTCAGCATTATCCCAATACATTTCCAACTTAAGTGATCTAAGCATTTCCGGGGATCTATCCCTTATTGTAAACCACATCCGATGTATCATGCCCGATCCTTTTACATCAAAAACCGTTTTAGTCTCGCCCGCCTCAATCCAATCATAAGGATGCCCTTTCGCTCCTTTATTCTCCTGCGCCGCTGCACCTTTGGTGCCGCTCAAATTTTCGAAACTGATCCACCTGGATTGTACATTTTCCGGCAGATGGTAAATCGGTAAACTATTCAGGTTTTGAGATTCTTTTTGAGAAGAACATGCAAAAAGTGATAGCGCGATAAAATAGTATAAGCTTTTCATTTTAGTGTTGTTATGTTTATCCAGGATGTTTGATTTTAAAATTTATATCTACCCAATTATAGTTGGGTGCTGTTAAAAATTTAACTTAGTATGAACCTATGAAATTTTCATGAAGAAATAACCTCTATATTGGGCATTTTTTTCAGACATCACCAGCAAAGAGCCGTCACCTTGATGGGCGCAGCCCGAATGAGTCTTCTTGCTATCTGCAATGATCTGGCAGATTATAACCAGACCTGCTCGCGGCAGGCATGCTCTTCGATGTGCACAGGTTGACGTAGTTTAGTTTGTATAATTATTATTGTCAGCTTTTGACTTTCTGTCAAATTAAAATAATATTAGCCATTCAAAGATTAAGGTCTTCCTGAATAAGCCAACTAAAAGGTTGAATTTGGGCCATAAATTTAAATAAAACAACATGTACAATTTTGAATACAGAAATCCTGTAAAAGTTATTTTCGGAAAAGATACAATTCCAAAAGTTGCAGATGAAATTCCAACAAATGCGAAAATATTGCTCACTTACGGAGGAGGCAGTATAAAACGTACCGGTGTTTACGAGCAAGTGATAAATGCCCTAAAGCCTATAGAAGTTCTTGAATTTGGAGGCATTGAAGTAAACCCACATTACGAAACCTGCATGAAAGCGGTTGAGTTTGTGAAAACTGAAAAAATTGACTTTTTACTCTCCGTAGGAGGTGGTTCGGTTTTAGATGCAACTAAATTTATTGCTGCAGCGGCACTATATAAAAATGGCGACCCGTGGAATATTCTATCAAAACGCGGAAATGAAGAAGTGCAGGAAGCCCTTCCGATTGGTGCAGTTTTAACATTGCCTGCCACCGGTTCGGAAATGAATGGAAACGCCGTAATAACTAAATATTCAACGCTGGAAAAAATGGCATTTAGTTCGCCAAAAGTAATGCCGCAGTTTTCTATTCTTGATCCCGAATGTATTTTTACGCTGCCCGATAAGCAAGTGGCAAACGGAATTATAGATGCTTTTATTCATGTAATTGAGCAGTATTTGACCTTCGATGTAAACTCACCAATTCAAGACCGGTTTGCGGAAAGCATTCTAACGACCTTAATTGAAGAAGGTCCAAAAGTTTTGGCCAATAGAAAAGATTATGAATCAGCGGCAAACTTTATGTGGAGTGCTACAATGGCATTAAACGGGCTTATTGCCACCGGTGTTCCCCAAGACTGGGCAACTCACATGATCGGACATGAATTGACAGCATTTCACGGCATCGACCACGCTCGGACTTTAGCAATTGTTCTGCCCGGAATAATGGACATAAAAAGAGATAATAAAAAGGGAAAATTACTTCAATACGGGCAAAGGATTTGGGGAATTACCTCGGGAACCGAAGATGAAAAAATAGATGCCGCTATTTCGAAGACAGTAGAGTTTTTTGAATCGCTGGGCTTACCCACAACTCTGAAAGATTACGATGTTCCTAATGAAACCATTGCTAAGATTAAAATACGATTTGAAGAGCGTGGAGGTAAGCTCGGTGAAAAAGCAGATATCGATTTTAACGAAGTTGAAGAGATTTTAATAAGCAGGATGTAAATTGATTTTTGAAGATTAAAATCATTTATATTTAGCTAAATTTAACCATACTAAATATGTATTCCTATCAGGATTCCCTAACGAAGATTATTGCAACCATTGGCCCTGCTAGCAGTAACAAAGAAACTCTCCGGAAAATGATTGTGGAAGGATTGGATGTGTGCAGGTTGAACTTTTCACACGGTACCCATGAAGATCATGAGAAAGTGATCAACATCATTGAAGAGCTCAATGAAGAATTGAGCGCTAACATTGCAATTCTTGTTGATCTCCAAGGACCTAAATTACGCATTGGTGAAATTGAAAATAATCAATTGACGTTGAAGGAAGGTGACATCATTCGTTTTGTGTCTGAAAAATGCATCGGAACTGCGGAGCGAATTACTATGAGCTATGAGCGATTTCCTATGGATGTGAACCCGGGCGAGATTGTCCTGGTGGATGACGGGAAAATAAAACTGGAGGTAACTGAGACAAACAGGAAAGATTCCGTTTCATTGAAGGTGATAAACGGCGGAATCCTTTCATCAAAAAAAGGCGTGAATTTACCCAACACCAAAATATCACTCCCCAGCCTTACGGAAAAAGATATCGTTGATGTCAACTTTGCATTACAATTTAATATCCATTTGATTGCACTCTCCTTTGTACGAAATGTAAGAGATATTGTAGCTTTGAAAGATATAATTAAAAGCAGCGGAAAAGACATAAAGGTGATTGCGAAAATAGAGAAACCTGAGGCTATTGAATCGTTTGATGATATTTTAGAATATACAGATGGAGTGATGGTAGCCAGGGGAGATTTAGGAGTCGAGACGCCATTCGACAAAGTTCCGGTATTGCAAAAGGAATTAGTTGATAAATGCATCACCAAAGCCAAACCCGTCATCATTGCTACCCAAATGATGGAAAGCATGATCACGAATTTTATGCCCACGCGAGCCGAGGCAACTGATGTTTCTAATGCGGTTCTGGATGGAGCTGATGCAGTGATGCTAAGTGGAGAAACTTCTATCGGCAATTACCCGGTTGAGGTAATTGTAAATATGCGGAAAGTGATCACGGCTACAGAATCAAGTGGTTTTTATTTGAGTCATGATCATGCACCTGATAAAAGCAGCCCTACTTATATTTCTGATTCCATATGCTTTAATGCATGCAAAATAGCGGACCAGGCGGAAGCTGTTGGTATTGTTGTATTTTCATTTGGTGGCGGTACAGTATTAAAGATTGCCAGCCATAGGCCTGATGCTAAAATATTTGCATTTACTTCCGATGATCATGTAACAAAACAGTCATCGCTTGTCAGGGGAGTAAGTGCATTTCAATTGGGAGAAAAACTCAATATCATTGATGCAATAGACCATGCCTCCGAAATGCTGAGAAAGAAGGGATTGGTAAACAAAGGCGACAAGTTAGTTTACGTTGCAGGAATACCGATGCATAAACGTGAACCGGTTAATATGGTAAATATTTCTGTTGTGTAGGAATTGGGTTCTAGGGACTGGGTTCAAGGTTGACAAATATTATCAATTGCTTTTACGTTAATCCTTGGTTTAACAAAATGGTTCTTGACCTTAAGAGTCTGGTATTCGAGCTACCTCATTCCCTCCTTCACTCTGACGCAGGAAGGGGAATAGTCGGGTGAAAAGAAACGAAAATTCAATATCCAGTTAACTCTTTACCAGACTCTTCTTCGGGCTGTGCCCTCATCAGAGTGACGGTTCTGATTGACAAATGTCATATCATTCTGGTTGTAAGTTTACAGAAGTGGTCGACAACCACGGGGACTAAAGGGAATGACCAGAACCCAGCAACCAGCACCTTTTTATCCCCGTTTAAAACTCATCAAATTTAGCATTGGAGAAATGGGTCCTGGATAAGGTAGCTTTTGCAACCCTCCCAATTCCCAGAATGAAAGCCGCAGTACGCATATCGGTGTTATGCGACCTGGCAATTTCTCTTACCGAGGTATAAGCTTTAGTCATCGTCTTATACAATTCCCCATTGATCTTTTCCAATTCCCATCTGTATTGTTGAATGTTTTGTGCCCACTCAAAATAACTGACGGTTACTCCTCCCGCATTTGCGAGTATATCCGGAATAATCAACACATTCTTTTTGTGCAGGATTTCATCAGCTTCTGGGGAGGTCGGTCCATTGGCCGCTTCAACTATTATTTTCGCGCGTACATCATTGGCGTTCTCCTTAGTTAACACATCACCCAGGGCTGCAGGTATCAACACGTCACAATCCCAGGTTAAGACAAGATTGCTTTCCATGGGATTCCCTCCTGGGAATTTATCAACTGTTCTGTTTTGTCTAACCCACTTCATAAGATTTTCGACATTCAATCCTTCCGGATTTTCTACACCTCCCATATGGTCGCCAACTGCCACAATCAATGCCCCTTTCTCTGCCATCAATTTAGCAGCAAAACTCCCCACATTCCCGAAACCTTGTAGGGCAATGCGCAATCCTTTCCAATCTATTTTTTCATCTTCAAGCGCCATTTCCAATGCATACATCACGCCTCTGCCGGTCGCTTCCTCTCTTCCTTCCGATCCGAACAAGTGCAATGGCTTTCCTGTCACCACGCCTGGAGAGAAACCATAATGTTTGGAATATTCATCCATAATCCAGGCCATTGTATTAGCATTTGTATTCACATCTGGCGCTGGGATATCCAGGTTGGGTCCTATTATTTCCTTGATTTCAGTTACAAATTCTCTTGTGATGTCATGCAGTTCTTTTTCATTAAGTGTTTGCGGATCACAATTGATGCCACCTTTCGCGCCTCCATATGGAACATTAACCACTGCAGTTTTCCATGTCATTAAACTGGCCAGCGCAGTAGCTTCATCTTCATCAACGCTTGGGTGGTAGCGCAATCCGCCTTTCATAGGCCCACGGGAATTATCATGCTGTACCCGAAACCCTAAGTGATGCAAGATTCCACCTTCTTTGCTCTCGGTTACAATTTCAACCTTTACTACCCTTTTTGGGGTGACGAGTAATTTTTTTGCAATGGAGGCAACACTAAGGATCTTAGCGGCTTTATTGAAATAATAACGGCTTTCTTCGAGCATTTTATTGGGATTTAATTTTAAATTATTGTTTTTAATATTTATTATCGCATTCTATCATTAACTCATTATTCTGTAGGTTCTACATAATTCAATCCAAGTGCTTTATTATAGAATGAATAATTTATCAGGAATTCTTTTTTTGCAGCCACAAAATCTACATACGCAGATTCCCAGAAAATCTGAGCATTCAACACGTCAACGATGGGACTTAGTCCTTCAATATATCTATCGGTAATCAGATCCAAATTCTCATCTGCTTGAAGTACGGAATTTTGAGTGAGCATTACTTTGCTCACTGATTCTTCCAACGCATATCGTGCCTGATTTATTTCAAGGGTGACAAGGTCTTGCGTTTTATCTAACTGATACACCGCAATTTGATTTCTGATACGACTTGCTTCTACTTCCTTTCCCTTTTTACCAAAATAGATGAGCGGCATATTCAGATATCCATAAACCTGATAATTCCAATTTGGGTCAGAGGAAAGACCCTCTCCAGGGGTTCCCCATCTGCCAAATGCACCTACGCCAATTGACGGCATATAGGGAGATTTTACAAGACCTACATTCAAATCAGAAACTGTTACAAGATTTTCACTGATTTTTATTTCCGGCCGGGTATTTAAAGCCATTTGAACATAATCAATATTATCAACGACAGAAAAGTCCACGGAGAGCGAATCTTCAATAGTTATATCAGCTGTAATTTCATTACCAATCAGCCGATTCAAGGCCATTTCAGATAATTTTAAATTATTTCCCGATTGAATAACTTTTAGATCTGCTTCATTGAGGTTGACTTTCGCCTGAAGGTATTCTGTTCTGCTTAATACTTCTTCTTCTACTTTATCTAGTATAACATCTACCAGGGACTGTATGATATCCCGATATCGAAAAGCCAGATTATTAAGTTCTCCATTTGCGACAACCTGCCAATAGGTTTTGTCCGTTTCAAGTATAATCTCTGCTCCGGTATATCGTCTTTTTTCACCGGCGATTACCTCCTCAGTTTGCGCTATTTCATGAGATTTGCTCACAGCACTACCACTATAAATATTCTGTGTAATACCCACTTTAAAATTATAGATATGTTCAAGTGCATCTTTTGTTTCATATCCATTAATGTCAATGCCATTGCTTAGGAATCTATAATTGGAGCCGAAATCAATTCTTGGATACAAGTCAGTTTTCACGGCTGAAGCATCATATCCGGCAGCTTCATATCCCGCCTGGGCGCTCTTCATATCCTGATTGTACTCAATGGCCATTTTTCTGCATGTATCCAGGGGAATTAATTCCTGGGCAAATAGTTGAAATGGACAAACCAGTAGAATTATATATATAAATAATTTCATCTTATTTCGTGTTTTCAGGTTTTCTCAAGTTATACATTGTAGCGTATAGTACTGGCAATACGATAATGGTCAATACGGTGGCAATTGCCAATCCACCCATAATGGTTGCAGCCATCCCTCCAAACATTGGGTCGGGCAGAAGAGGTACCATTCCAAGAATAGTTGTTCCGGCTGCCAGGGAAACGGGCGCCACTCTTGATATGGCTGCCAATACAATAGCATCATACGGTGTGAGCTTATTATTTTGTATTTCCAATTCGGCCTGATCTAATAATACAATGGCATTTTTAATCACCATCCCAATTAATCCCAGTAAGCCTAAAATGGCAAAAAATCCAAAGGATTGCCCTGTAAGCAAAAATCCTGCAGTAACCCCAATCATAACAAGTGGAATCATAAGTAGAATCATGGTTACTTTTCTGTAACTGTTAAACAGTACGACTAAAACAGATATAATGAGAATCATAGCTACTCCAAGCTCGGCCATTATTGCGTTCTGAGTGTCTTGCTGCTTTTTATACATCCCATCCCAAAAAATGGAATAACCCTCGGGGAGCTCCATAGCATTTAATTTTGGCATTAGCTGAGCCTCAACTTCGGGATTTTCAACACTCCAAATCGGATCTGACATGGCCGATAGCGACCTTTGCCTGTTGTATCTTCTTACCATAAATTCTTCCCACTTCACATCATATCTTTCTACAATACGATCTAAAACGATTGCTTCACCATCAGCATTGTACATGGGGAGGCTACCCAAATTGCCGTAATCATATTTTTTACGATTGATATCTTTAATCAAGATTGGCAAGATATCATCCCCCTCTCTATAATTGCCAACGTTTTGACCATCTGTAATCCGTTTGATGGCCATCGCCATATTCTCTCGTGATATACCCAATCGTTGACCTTTGTTTTGGGAATAAACAGGATTCCAGACCATGGTCTTTTCACCCCAGCTATCCCGAATATTTTCTTCCAATGGATCTTCCCTCATAATTGCCTTGGCTTTATCAGCAATTTCTCTCAATACATCAGGATCCGGCCCTAAAAAGGTAGGCTCAATGATGGCGTCCGGATAAGGTGAAACCTTGAATTTATAAAAGATGGACATGGCATCCGGAAAATTATTTTCCAGATAATCCTTCATGTCGTACATCAATGCATTGGCTTGCTTATAATCCTCAGTTTCTATGAGTATATTAGCCATATTGGGTCTTCCAAACCAGGAAACCGTAGCCAGGTAGTAACGTAATGGCCCGGCGCCAATGGTCATGGAGACATTTTTCACTTCTTCTTTAGACTGAAGATACTTTTCGATTTCAATCATATCTTTTTCTACCTGGGCAATAGAAGTGCCCTGTGGAAGAAAGTAGTCTATTTTGAACATCGGTTTATGAATAGCAGGAAAAAATGATTGTTCCACCTCGCCAAACAAAAATATAGAACCAAAAAATACAATTACAACTGTAGCAAGTGTTAACCACCTAAAAGAGATACATTTCTCTATAAATACTTTTAGCTTTTTGAAGAAGCCCCCTTCAAACGGATCCTTTCCTGAAGCATCTTTCTTAGGCTCTTTCAGGATAAATTCACCATATACAGTAGTTTGCACCAAAGCAAATATCCAGCTCAATCCAAGAGAGATAGCAAGAACGACAAATAGCGGTTTGATGATTTCAGCCGTATTTGACCCTGCCATGTATAACGGAAGAAAAGACATGATTGCTATAAATGTAGCCCCAAGCAATCCCCATTGTGGGACTGTTGCTCCATCAATTAAGGCCTTGATTTTAGAAACGCCTTTTTTCATGGCAATAGTTGCATTGTCTGTGACCACAATAGCATTATCTACCAACATGCCCATGGCAACGATGATTGCTGCCAGAGATGTTCTGTGCAGATCAATCCCAAAAATCAACATAAATACCAATGTAGCCAGGATAGAAAAAATCAGGCTTGAGCCGATCAAAATACCACTGCGAACTCCCATGACAAACAGGATGATAATCACTACTGTTGAAACGGAAATAACAAGATTTTTTATAAAATCATTATTGGCTTCAACGGCCACTACATTTTCAAAATATATGCCTTCGATTTCCATACCTACAGGAATGAGCGCTTCAAGGGTTTTTAATTTATCTGCTACCATATCACCCATCAGCACAGAGTTTCCTCCGGCACGTGTAGATATTCCAATGCCAATAGCTCTTTTCCCATTCATGCGCATTTTTGTGATGGCAGGATCTAAATAATCGCGACTGACTGTAGCCAGGTCTTTCAACCGGAAGGTATTTCCCCCGGTTCCTGTTATCACAAGGTTTTCTATTTCACTGACCGATTGAAACGTACCAGGTGATTCTACCCGGATATCGGTTTGTCCAGCGGGAATTTTTCCACTTTGAACCAGTTTATTCTGAGCCTGAATCGTGGCAAATAACTGATTTGGATTTACACCGGCATTTGATAGTTTATCTTCAGAGATCTCAATATTAATTACCTTTGGTTGGACGCCAAAAAGCTCCACTTTGCTGACTTCAGATATTGGAACAAGTTCCCTTTTAATAAAATCGGCGTAATCTTCCAACTCACTATACTCAAAACCTTCATCGGCAGTAAGGGCATAATACACACCAAAAACATCCCCAAAATCATCGTTGATCATGGTGGGCATACAGCCCGGAGGTAGTTCCAATTGTGCATCTTCTACTTTTCTCCTGAGTTCATCCCATATCTGCCTAAATTCTTCTTTCGGGATCGATTCAAAGAAGGCTACTTTAACAAATGAAATACCCGCCCTGGATTCAGATTTTATATAATCAACTCCACGAGTTGCCTGAATAGTTCGTTCGATGACTTCAGTTACTTGTTCTTCAACTTCATATTGGTTAGCACCCGGATATTGAGTGGTTAGAATTGCTTCCTTAATGACGAATGGGGCATCTTCAGCTTTTCCCAATTTCTCAAAAGAAACGACGCCCCCAACAATTGCAACGATAAGAAAAAAATGTATGACCCGTTTATGGGTCATCGCATAACTAGCAATACTCATAATAATAGTAGATTAAATTGCATGATTGATTCAAAGTTTATCCATCAGAGGTTTCACCTTTTGGCCCTCAACCAGCTTGTGAACACCGGCGGTCACAATCCATTCCCCGGATGTGATGCCTTCTTGGATTTCAATCGAACTGTGTGAAATAAGTGAACCAATTTTCACATCCCGTTTTGAAACCTGATTGCTTGATTTATCCATGATCCAGACCGATGGATTATCAGGGGTTTTTCCCTCAAAGACAGCAGAAAGGGGCACAATAAATGATTCAACATCGACATTACCTGATAACGATATGTCAACTCTGCAGGTCAAGCCCGGGGCAATTATATATTCAGCTTTTGGAGAAATTTCATAATCCAGGTATATACTAAGTGGATAACCCGCAGGGTCTGGAGATTTACCTACTTCTTTCAAAGTGCCCGTAAATGTTTTACCCGGATAGGCGTCAAACCAAATTTGGTATTCTGAGAATTGTGGGAAATAAATAGCCAGATTTTCAGGGATGTGCGTGCGAACCTCAATTTTGGATAGATCCAGTAAGGTAGCAATAGTCTGACTGGCCGCTACATCCTGATAATTTTCCACAAGCTTTTTACCTATAAATCCATGAAACGGGGCATAGATTTTAGTGTCTTTTAGGGCATTAACAGCATTTTCATAAACAGCTTTGGCTTCAAGATAATTGGCCAGTTTTATGTCATACTCATTTAAAGAGACAGAGCCTTTTTTGTAGAGGTTATTGTATCGCTGCTCTTCAGCTTTTGCCTGGTTCATTCTGCCCTCATCCCCGATCAACGCAACCTTATAATCCCTGGGATCAATCTCAGCGATCAATTGGCCTTTTTTAACTTCTGTTCCTTCTTCAATCGTAAGCTTAACAAGTGGCCCGCTTATGCGAAATGACAGTTCTACTTCGCGAGTTTGAGTAGATACAGCAGGAAAGCCTTTACTTAATTGATCTGCGGCTGTTTCCACTTGAACTGCCTTCACAGGTCTGATTTGTTCTATTTTTGCTTCTTCTTTTTTCTTGCAACTCACCAGCAATACAATAGAAACAAGCAATAGATATTTTAATATTTTCATGTGATATGGTAATTATGTGAATCCAATTTGAAATTAAACATTTTATTGAAGCGATATTACAATTATTCAAAATTAAAATACTTTATTTTATTGAAAGAGATTACGAGACTTAATGTTGTACCAGGTTGGTACATAATTACATTTATAAAAACCCTGGAATAATATTGGACAGAGTAATAATGGCTAGCTTCCAACTGCTGAGCCTTTTAAATACCACAACAGATAGTACACTTTGCAAATTAATCTGCCGGAGGCATTAAGCACATCAGTTGAGACAAATTCAAAAGCCGTATTTTTTAATTTTACTATGTGTTTTAGGCTTTCTTATTGATTGTGACTCAATATTTTGTTTACAAAATAATTTTAGCATTTTTACTAAAAATACAAAATCATGCCTACAGATAAACTACCCACTGAACGACAACCCACCAAAGCCAAGGACAGGGTGATATTTTTAGATGTACTAAGGGGATTTGCCCTTGTCGGAATATTATTTGCCAATATCCTGAGCTGGAGCGGAATTAAGTTTATTCCATTTGAGGACATCATCGAATTAGGAAATGCCAAAGTTGATCAGGAGCTATACCAATACTTGAAGTTTTTTGTGGATACCAAGTTTTACACACTATTTTCTCTGCTTTTTGGTGTAGGTTTTTATATGCAAATCTCCAGGAATAAGGACAATCCTGATTTTCCTAAACTTTATATGCGGCGGTTGTCTATATTGCTTTTAATAGGTGTTTGTCATACTTTAATTTGGTCTGGAGATATTCTTATGCTCTATGCCTTGATGGGTATGGTATTGTTAGCTCTTAGGAAAATTCCCGTTTCTAAGGCGCTCATGGTCGGACTATCGTTCTATTTCTTCCCGATATTACTCGATCTTATCTATATGTACACCTTTGTCCCGGATTTGCCTGCCTTATCTAAATATGCTTTAAAGGTTTATCCGGATCTATCTCCGGAACATGTTGTAACTGCCTTTCAAAGTGAGAAACTTTCTATGGTATTCAAAATTAATTTTCATAATGTAATCTGGAGATGGTATGATTTTATTCCATCTGGAAGACCGTTTAAAGTGCTGGGCCTTTTCTTTCTAGGTTACTATCTTTATTCAGTGGACTTTTTTACGGTTCACGCCAAGAAGTGGAAATATATCGCTTCATTTCTTTTGGTGGGCTTAGTTTTTACAGGATTCTCCATGATTCTAAAAGGTAGCAATGCATCATTTTCAAAAAATTGGATAGACATGGCAGATAAGCTAGTCCATGAAATCGGACAGCTTTCATTGAGTTTATCTTATGTGTGCATACTTTCCAGGCTTGTGGACTCCTTTCCCAAGTTTTTCGCTTTCAACTGGCTCAAAAATTATGGCCGAATGTCATTAACTTCCTACATTGGGCATACAGTATTGGGTATAATAGCATTTTATCCAATCATCGCCTGGGGATATTTTGGTTTATTAACCCTGGTGCAAGTTTATTATTTGGCGTTACTAATCCTTGCAATTCAATTGCTCTTCAGCAATATCTGGTTTATATATTTTCACTTTGGTCCAATAGAATGGCTTTGGAGATGCGCCACATTTGGAAAATGGTTTCCGATTAAAAAGATTAAGTAAAAGGTTTTATAAGTAACAAGTCGGGAGTCGGATGACCGAAGTTGGAAGTAAAAAAATGAATCAACGGAATAAAAAACAAAAAACTGGTTCAGGTGTCTCACCTGGACCTTTTTTGTTTTTGGACATATATAATAGATAGGCACAAGGTGAGACGTTCAGAACAATGAAATATATTACTGTCTTCTCTTTTACAAATTATGCAGTTTTTATCCACATTAATAATCAAATCATTCATTATTCAGTTAAACCATTTAGCTCAGTTATTGTCATAGAATGGCATGATAAATGATGCGCCTTAGGTAATCCACTTAACTATTAACCCAAATAACATGTTTAGATTAAAAATTCGCTTATTTATAATTCCTATCCTGGTTTTTCTAATTATCACTTCCTGCAACAGGGATGAAGATATTATTCCGGCAGATGACCTTACCTCCGGGATACCAGATATTGGAAATAACGCAGATAATATCCCCCAATGGATCTACGACGAAATGTCTTTCTTTTACTTTTGGAACACTGGGCTGCCAGGTACAGATCCTACAGGGGATGAAGATCCTAAAACATATTTCAATAGTCTTTTGAATTCAACTGACAAATTCTCCTATATATCTGATGATGCCGAAGCGATCAAGGAAGAAATGACCGGAACAATTATCGCCATGGGCTTTTCACCAACCTTCGGTGTTTTTACAAATACAAATAATTTATTTGCCATTGTTGAATATGTTTACCAGGGTTCGCCAGCAGAGAAGGCCGGGTTGAAAAGAGGAGATATTATATTGAAAATTAACGGAGCAGTTTTATCTGAAAATAATTATCTGGACCTCACCTTACAAAATGGGTTTTCAGTAACATTAGGTTCATTTAATGGAAGAAGTATTGTTGAAACTAATGAAACAATTTCCATAGACAAGGGAGTAATTGAGTTGGATCCTGTTATTCATTATGAAGTAAAAACTGTAAATAATATAAAAGTGGGGTACCTGGTTTTTGTGGACTTTTTATCTGGAGAAAATGACAAATGGCTTAAGAGTTTAGGGAATGCATTAAGCGAGATGAAAGCAGAGGGCATCTCACAATTGATCCTGGATCTAAGGTATAATCCGGGAGGAGAAGTGAATGTGGCAGAATACCTCGCCAGTGCATTAGCGCCGGCCAGCGTGGTTAATAATAGAGAAACACTGGTAAGTTTTGAATATAATACGGATCTCCAGGATTTCTTTACCAGCCGTCAGGGACAAGATTCACCCAACCTGACCTCAAGGTTTAGTCAGAATGAAAACAATCTGAATCTCAATGAAATTATTTTCCTCACAACAGGAAATACCGCATCAGCAAGCGAATTGGTGATTAATGGATTGAAACCTTATATGGGTGTCACCATGATTGGCGAACCAACTTTTGGTAAATTCTTTGGTTCTTTTGTGCTTTATGATGAGAATGAACCTCCTGAACACAATTGGGCTATTGCTCCCATAGTGCTCAAATATGCCAATGCCAATGGAGTTACAGACTTTGTAAATGGATTAACACCTGACATTTTTATTGAAGATGATCTGCTCAACGCCAAAAGTTTTGGAGATGAAACCGATCCTATGTTGGCAGTCGCATTATCCGTGATAAAAGGAGAAATTATTGATCCATCTTCATCAAGAATCGGTGTAAATAAGCAGTATAAATCAGTCTATGATCTGAATAAGATCAATAAGAAGAACATTTTTTTTAAATGAAATATTCGCAAAATGGAGATCCTTGGGCAAGAGAGGGAATATATTTTTAAGTGAAATATTGGCACAAGCAGGTGCTTGCACCAGGAATGGTGAAAAGTTGCTGCTGGTATTTTATTTTTGTGGCTTGTGCACATTCAAAATATATGCTGTCTCCATCAATGCGAGATGTGAATAACCCTGGGGGAAATTGCCCAACAATCTTTTCGTTTTAAAATCAATATCTTCACTTAGCAATCCCAGATGATTTGTATAGCCTAAAATTTCATTAAAATATTTTAGGGCCTCTTCTTTTTCACCAATTTTATACAAGCTTTGTATCATCCAAAACGTACATATTGTGAAGGATGAGCTCGGCAAACCGAAATCATCCTCATTCTTATAGCGATACATTAATCCGTCATGTAGTAATTCCTCCTTTGTTTTTTTAACTGTACTGACGTATTTGGGGTCATCGGCATCTATAAATCCATAGGATTCTATTAACAGATTCGCCGCATCCATATTTTTACTACCATAATATTGGGTGAATGCCTGCACTTCCTCGTTCCAGCCATTTTTCATAATATCCGCCTTAATGGCATCACATATTTCTAACCATGGCTTTATATATTTCTCTTTTTTTAATAATCTGGCAATTTTAACACCCCGGTCTGCGCCAGCCCAGGTAAGTACTTTTGAAAATACAAAATGTTTTTCTTCACCTCTGATTTCCCATATACCTTTATCTGCTCCCTGCCAATGTTTTTCAATTTTGTGCATTACAGAACGGACGATTGTCCAAAGCTCTTCACTCCGGTCCTGAGAAATCTGATAATTTTCGAAATCCTGGAGTATCACATCCATTAATACTCCTACAATATCATGTTGTTTTTGAAAATAGGCAGCATTTCCAATTCTTACCGGTTTGGAATTTTTATATCCATCTAAATGATCCAGGATATGTTCTGTGAGATCTTTTTCGCCCCGGATGCCATACATTATCTGAATCTTTTCATCTTTTGTAGGAATGATATTGATGATAAAATTAAGGAAATTCTGAGCCTCACTATGGTATCCAATATACCTTAATACACGAACAATCATTCCTGAATCTCTGATCCAGGAAAATCTATAATCCCAATTTCGAACCTCCCCGATTGTCTCTGGCAAAGAAGTAGTTATTGCCGCAATTACGGCGCCTGTTTTTTCATAGGTCAATAACCTTAACACCAAAGCGCTTCTAACGATTTCTTCACGAAAATTTCCAAATCCCAATCCCTTTTCAACCCAGTCAAGCCAATATACTTCAGTGCGTTGGAGACTCAGATTGACGTCATCCAGGGTAGGTACCTTCAGTTTTTCATTATAACTCATATAAAAGTACCCATCACTTTTTAAAAGTATTTCTTCCTCATTAATAATCTTTTCATAGGGAAAATTTGAGTACAAAAAAATCGATTCATAAACTCCTGACAAGGTATAACTCTTTATATATTCATTATCAATTTCTAATTTTGTTTCACCCAAAGCATAATTGAGTTTTGGGTTATATATAATTTTGATTTTTGGACTTCCGGATACTAAACGGACAAAACGAATCAGGTCCGGAGGATTAAATATCTTGTTATTTTCTGTTTTATAACATGGCATAAAATCAATAAATTCAAATTTATCATCTCCCTTTTCAAACCTTGTTCTCAGGATATTGGTATTTGGATGATAACTTTGTGTGATGCTATATCCCTGGTCAACTGAAATAGCAAACTCACCGCCATTATCATCGAGTATTTTTGCGAATTCCGAAGAAGAATCGAAGTCCGGAAAGCATAACCATTCAATAGAACCTGTATCAGAAATCAGGGCAGCGCTTTTTGAATTTCCGATTACACCATAATTATAATTATCCATAAAATTTATATTTAGCTTCTATTAATCATGTATTAATGAGGTTAGGCCGGACTCTTTTATTATCCAGATATCAATGTTTTGATAGAATTTCTTCAATGGCTGACAACAATCCATCGGCTATCCGTAAAGAGCCAAGATCTGTCGGATGTACCCCATCAACTGTGCATTCATCGTAATCATCTCCCAGAACTTTAGAACCGTCGAGGAAATATATATTCGCATCACCGGCTTTTTTTCTTTCATCCACCAGGTTTTTTTGAAAATCCCTGTTGCTCATCAGCAATTTATATGCATCGCTACCATCACTTGCCCTGGCATATCTGATTTTAGACATAATCAGAATTGGAGTTTCCGGATGTTGCTCCCGGAGGATTTTCACAAAAGGGCCAATAGTATTAACTATAGTCTTGCTGGCATTTGCTTCATAATCGAGGATGATAAAACTTGTCCCGGGAATTTGATTGATTAACCGGGCCAATTCTGGCTCTCCCCTCCCATTCCCGGAGAATCCGAGATTTACAAATTGCACATCCAGTTTACGACTCATTATGTTGGAATAAACCATCCCAGGTCTTGCCACACAACCTCCCTGAGTGATGGAAGTACCATAAATTACAAATTTCCCGGGCCGTTTAAATGGAAGTGGCGCTTTAATAACCGCATCTTTTTCAAGGCCGATAAACACGGAATTCACACCATTATAAAGGGGGAAGTTCAGGGTAAAATCTCTCAATTGCTCCACATCCGATTTATATATATCAACCTGATATCGGATGGTATCATGAGGAAACCGGGTAGTTTTCAGGTACCTTTGAACCCCATTATCATTTACATATAAATCAAATCCGCTCTGACCTGTAGCCGGCATATGATACATTCCCGACCTTTCTCTTAGTTCAACTTTTAATAAAATCCGTTTGCTATCAGTTCTGAACCTGGCCTGGCCTCCGGCAGTATGATTTGCCAGCCCATCGACAGCTCCACGTATCTCCCAATCGGGCTTTACCGGCAATCGTCTGTAAACAGAATCTTCCTTGATCCACTCAAATCCAACCAGGCCAATTGGTTCCTCTCGTGGATCAAACCAGACGATTCCATCAGCGTCAGCCTCTTTCAAGGCCATATATGGATCCAGCTTTTGAGCGGTGGGTACTTGTGAAAATCCAATGGAATGAAGGCTCAGAATTAAAAAACAAGCCAGATTAATCTTTAAAAAATTTCTCATGTTTTTATACTTTTGATAGTCGTAGGCGAAATTACAAAAAGACACTACATTAACAATTGTTTAATTAATTAGTCAATCATATTTTTAGGAATTAAAATAGGTTCTTATGATAGTAAAAAATATTATAAAATTGAATTCTCAAACAATGACAATAAAATTGATGATAATAGGCCTGGTAAGCTTATTGTTTTGTGAATGCAATAATTCCCAGCCTATAAATGAAAAGAAAATTGATAAGAGACCTACTTCGAAATCTGCCAAAGAAAGCGGGGAACATCCAAAAAACAAAGCTGTCACAAATGCCATCGAACTAGTGCCTGGTTATGAAAAAGGAGCGATTCTGGCTACTGAAGATTTTTCAGAGAATCTTGGCGATTGGCTTACTGAAGGGAAAGTGATTGCAAGAATCGATAGCGGACAATTGTACATGGAATCCCATGATGCTGATATAGAAAATCCAAAAGGAAATATTTGGTGGAAGCACGATTTCAAAAATCCATATGTAATAGAATTCGATTATCAGTCGCTATCGAATGAAGGTCTTACCATGGTCTTTTGGAATGCTTTTGGAATCGATGGAAAGGATATTTTTTCGTGGAAACGAACAGGAAAATATGAAGAATATGTAAGCAGCAATCTTACAGCCTATCACTGTTCTTTTCACCGCTTCAGTACGGGTTCGTCAAATATCCGCAAGGCACCGGGGTTTCACCTGGTATCGTCGGTGAAGGATCCGATTGACACAAAAGACCGCAACATGCATAGAATTATGATTGCGTCTGCCGATAACCGGCAAAGGATTTTTGTCGATGGGCAACTAGTACATGATTTTATAGATGAGGGCAAACCCTGCATTAACGAAAAGGAATGGCAGCATCCTTTGCCCTGCAAAAGTACAGGATCAGTTCCGATGCATGGCGCATTTGGGATCAGGTTGACACAGAAACAGAAAATCAGAATTGATAATATTAAGGTTTATCAGCTAGAGTAACAGCAGATAAAGGATATTTTTAAGATAGGCCTGATCTGAAAGA
>JAJRQT010000096.1 GCA_024280115.1 Bacteroidota bacterium
CATTATCGTTCCAAAACGGATCGTCAATATTGTTATCTGACAGCATTGGTCCTCAATGAAACGATTAGTGATTTTGTGTAAAAGAAGAACGGCTGGAGGACTGGCCGTCATACTTTTTTGGGGAATGGAGGTGGTATTTGTATCCATGGTTTCACTACCATAGCACCAACATGGTGTTACGGTAAGTGAGACGCCTACTCCTTCTCTTTCAAATTTATCTTCACACATTGCTGCCTCAGCGGCCCTACCAATGGTAGTATCTGCTATTACACATTCTACCTTGCTTCCATCCGGATGACGGAGTGTA
This sequence comes from Bacteroidota bacterium, assembly GCA_024280115.1. GTDB lineage: Bacteria > Bacteroidota > Bacteroidia > Cytophagales > Cyclobacteriaceae > JAAUQL01. Next base: position 308 of record JAJRQT010000096.1, read on the forward strand.
TTGGAAATCATATCAGCGACACCGGCGGCCATATCCATAGTAATACCTTCAAGGGATTCGCGTATGCCTCCAAGTCTTGCATCTATAGTCGGTCTTATTCCAACTTTTGGCAAAGACCCTCTCAATCTGTTTCCATGTATGATACTTTCGTTCATTTTTATTGATTTAATCGTTGGTTTAAAAAATTCATTTAATTTGAGCGGCCAATTTACTAATTATAGTATCTATAAAATCATTTTTTAATAATAAATTATTGGGAAAACGAATCAAAAAAGCCATTGTAGATTTTTATTAATTTCCTATTTGGATCGTAGTACAAGTCGGTAAATTGACAAAATTCAGTTACTAGTGTCAGTCCTTAGACAATTTTTCAATTCCAGGATATATATCATTGTTGCATGGATATAAAGAGGATACTCTTGATGGTTTGCACAATATTACTTTCGCATATTATATATGGCCAGTCCTGTTGTTCAGGAGGTGTTCCTATTTCGGGAAATCTCGGTCTTCCTATAAGTGAAAACAACACCTGGCAATTTAGCTTAAGCTATGATATCAATGTACTCAGAACTCTGAAAGACGGAAGTAATTATCTCGATGATCAATCGAGAGAAAGAATTACACAGTCAGCATTATTTCAATTTGGATATTCATTTTCAAATAGGTTTTCTGCCGATGGATTTCTCTCCTATGTAAAGCAGGAAAGAACAATCAATCAATTTGGAAACACTGATTATACCACTACAAATGGAATTGGAGATATGGCCGTGTTGATAAAATATACGCTCACAAAGCCTTCTTCTGATAAATTCATTTTTACTATTGCGGCAGGACCGAAAATGCCCACAGGACGAAGTGATTTTGTAAGAGATGATGGTATCCCCCTGAATGCGGATTTACAACCCGGTAGCGGATCATGGGATGGATTGTTTTGGGGAAATGGAATATACAATTTTGATTTCAGGCGCACCTTTAATATTTCAACTACTGCAATCTTTAGTACAAAAGGAAAAAACAATCAATACCTCGGAGCGGAAACTTATCAATTTGGGAATGAGCTTCAAATATTATTTTCTATAAACGATAATTTTATGCTGGGTAGTCAAATGCTTGGTACTTCTGTCCTTTTCCGCTATCGGAAAGCATTAACGGATCGTTTCAATGATAAATTTGTTCCGAATACAGGTGGACAATGGATCTTTCTGGCACCAACCATTTCATACAACTTTTCTCAAAAATTTGCTATTAACGCCCTCTTCGAAATTCCGATTTTCAGCGAGGTGGATGGAACTCAACTTTCACCAACATACAGGGGGAATATTGGTGTGTTTTTCAAGATTAACAAGAAAAATGAATTATTAAAACTCTAAATATTATCAACAATGTTAAAATATATAAAATTTCTCATTATCCCGGTAAGTCTAATGTTTTCGTGTAGTGATCCTTCGACCCCTGCCGGCACCAATAGTGGCAACAATGGCTCGGGCGGTGGTTCCGGATCTGGTGGTAATACTACAGATTGGCTAATTCCAAAATCTGAAGTATTGGATGGCGGACCAGGTAAAGACGGGATACCGGCATTAGAAAATCCTGAAAGTGTTGATATAAATCAAATTGACTTTCTGGCTGATAATGACCTTGTTATCGGATTTGAGTTTGACGGTCAGGCACGTGCATATCCTCATAAAATTCTTGATTGGCACGAGATCATCAATGATGATGTGAATGGAAAACCTGTTGCCATCACATATTGTCCGCTTACAGGAACCAGTATCGCATGGAGCAGAGAACTTAAAGGACAAACAACTACATTTGGCGTGAGCGGATTATTATATAACACCAATCTAATTCCTTATGACAGGCTTACGGACAGCAACTGGTCGCAGATGAGACTTGAGTGTGTAAATGGGGAACTCTCCGGTGAGGTAATAGAAACCTATCACTTGATAGAAACAAGCTGGAAAACGTGGAAAGAAATGTATCCCAATAGCAGTGTTGTCTCCACAAACACGGGATTTAGCAGAAATTATACATTTTACCCATATGGAGATTATAGGTCAAATAATTCGAAATTGCTTTTTCCGGTCACACCAACTGACGATAGACTTCCGGAGAAAGAACGCGTACTCGGTTTGGTTCTGAATAATAAAGCTAAGGTCTATCGGTTAAATTCATTTAAAAATGGGACCAGAGTAATAATGGATCTGTTTGAAGATTTAAATGTAGTTATCGTCGGTAATAAAGATAAAAATTTCATTGTTGCATTTGAAAATGAAATCAATGATGAAATAAGAACCTTCACCGCCATTGACGAAGGAGCAAATGTTATGCAAGATGATAAGGGTAATAAATACAATCTCTTTGGTATAGTTACTGAAGGAACTGATGTAGGAAATCAACTGAAAAGCACGACATCGTTTATGGGTTTTTGGTTTGGTTTTGGCGCGTTCTACTCGAATTCGCAAATTTTCGGAGGTGCTTAATTAGTGTCACTAAGAAAACGCATCTCTCGTTTTTGCAATATAATTATTTTAATATTTTATTGCACTCTTAATTTTCTGATTTCTGATGGATTTCGAACTAACTTTTAGCTTTTCCATTTCTGAACCAAAAATAATG
>JAJRQT010000097.1 GCA_024280115.1 Bacteroidota bacterium
CTCCGGCATCGTTCAACCTGTTGTATAAAAAACTTCCCCCTTTATCGTATTAGATATTTTATCCAACCTTGTAACACTTTTACTATTTGAAGTCTTGTCGCTATATTGGGGAAGCATTTTATACAACGCTATATAGTTAGCGGCAATTAAGACAACGAACAAAATAGATGACAAAATTTGACCCAGTAGAGAGAGTAGGAGTTCATAAAGTTGCTTTGACTTTTTTGACTGAATTTGGTTGGATAGAACGAGAACAACCTATATCTGATTTTGGAATTGATATGCACGTAGAAATTGTGCAAAATCAAATTCCTAGTGGGCAAATAATAGCGATACAAATAAAAAGTGGGATGAGTTACTTTTCAGAAGAAACTGAAAAATCTATCATATATAGAGGAAAAAAAAAGCACTTAGATTATTGGCTCAATCAATCATTACCAGTTCTAATAATATTGTACAATCCAAATTCTGAGAAAAGCTATTGGGAATTTATTTACTCATCAAAAATCACCGAGTTAGAAAAAGGTTGGAAAATTGAAATTCCAAAAAGAAATCTTTTGACTGAATCAAAAGAAAAAATAACAAAAGTATATTCAAACCCTAATCATTATACAACATTAAGTATTTCAGACACTTCTCATATTGGAGCCAGAAGAATTTCTGCAAAAATTCTTGTTGAATGTACTCAAGCAAAAAACAAATTCTCAATGAAGAATATGATACCAAGTATCATAGAGAAATTAAAATTAAGCGATTATTATGGCAATGAAATAATCAAAAAAAATTATCAGGACAAACCTGCCGACATTGTATTTCTATTTTTTTACGATGGGATTCAACAAGTTGAAAGAGGACTAACATTTTGTAGAGCTATATGGAATAATAAAAATTGTAAATATCCATTAGCTCCATTTACAGCTGATGAAGTAATTAATGAGATAGAAATTATCTGGGACACGAATTATTCAGCTTTTACTGATTTTATACCTGATAATGAATTACCAAAAGGCTTTTATTTAGACAAAGCAGATGATGTGTTTAAAAAGAGTAAAATAATCTATAATCAGTTAAATCAACAACTAAGCGAATATCAGAAAAAAGGCAACTACAAAAAACTATTGAGCTCTATATTGTTTCTTCAATCTGATTTAGATGATTTAAATAACAATGCTTTAAATGAAGGTTTTCCTCCTTTAGAATGTCAAGAGATAGATTCTTTAATTTCAGGAATTGTAGTGTCTCTTCATAATATATTAATCATCACAAATGATAAGGATAGAGATGAAAGCAATGTAGTTCATTTATTAAAGGATTATTTACGAGTCGTTGAGGAAAAATTACCCTTTTATGAATATGAGAGAAAAAAAGTAAAATAAAAGCTGGTAATAAAGTATAAAAATAATAGCCGAAATAGTAGTAAATATGAACACTGTAGTCCGCAACAACATTAGTAGTAAATTGAAAAATTCTACCTCCGAAATCGGCTACTATTCTTATACAAACCGTTGTTGGTTAATATTAAAAAGACATTAATGGCAAAGATTGTTTCTTTATTTGTTTTGACTTTTTTCGTTTTAAATCTATTTGGACAAACAGATACTGAACATCAAATTAGTCAAACAGATAATTCAAAAATAAGTAAATGCATAGATCCTTTAGAATTTAGAATTCGTGAATTTTATTATGGAATGGATCCATTGGAAATTATACAAATTATGGGTAATCCTGATTCCATCATTGAAGAATTTGATACGAATTCCGAGAACTGGATATTTTCAGACATTAGCTTTGGGATTTCAAATGACTATGTGTATTACATTTCCACTAAATCTGAAAATTATTCAACCCCTTCTGGAATTAAAACAGGATTAAATATTTCTGACATATCAAATATCCTAAATAGAGATTTAAATCAGTTAATTAAAAATAATGAAATCCAATTTGCTAATTGTAATTATGAGGTTTATTTCATCTTTGAATTTAATGAGTGGGAGGAATTAAAGAATTTGGAAATAGGAATAGATCTACCATGAAAGAAAAAAACGAAGCACAATAGCAGTTTTTAATATAATATACCTTATAAGAAAAATAATAAACGCCCAGTCGAGTAGATGGTCAACGGTCAAATGCCCCACAGTGCGCCACTCACTCCCAACGGTCATTATAAACTTGCCGCTTCCAATAGCAAAGGTCTTGCCCGATATAGATTTTTATTATTTGAAAGTAAAAATTCCGTTATTTCCCATTTTTCATATGCACATCCACTTGAGGGAATGGAATAGTAACCTTGTTTTCATCGAGCGCCAGTTTGCATTTCTCAAGTACCTCAAAATAAACATCCCAGTAGTCTTTAGGATCACAATAGGGCCTTACTGCAAGGTTTACAGAACTGTCTGCTAATTCAATTACTCCAACAAAAGGTGCTGGCTCACCGAGCACCAAAGGATGATTGACCATTTGAAGTAAAAGAATTTTTTTAGCTTTTTCAATGTCAGATTCATAGGAAATGCCAACCGTCAAATCAACCCTGATTTTACCCAATGCAGTATAATTCACAATTTCTCCATTCATAATTGCACCATTGGGAACGATCACCATTTTATTATCAGGTGAGGCCAATATGGTATTGAATATCTGAATCTCCAAAACATTACCTTTATTGGCTTGCGTTTCTACTAAATCACCGATTTTATATGGTTTAAATACCATGATTAATACACCGCCGGCAAAATTGCTGAGTGTGCCCTGCAGCGCTAATCCTACTGCAAGCCCCATAGCGCCAAGTACTGCGATAAATGAAGTTGTTTCCACTCCAATCATTGCAGCCACACTTATTACAAGCATTATCTTTAAACTCCAGCTTAACAGATGAACCACAAAAGGAGCAAGCGTGGGATCAACATCTTTTTTTTGAAGACTTTTCCTAAGAAATCCTGATAGAAACTTAATGATCCTCAATCCGATAAGTAAAACAATAATCGCTAACAAAGCTTGCGGTGCATATTCTATAATCATCCCAAAAAATTTCTGGATATAGGTCTGTGTTTGTTCTACATCTATTATTTCATTCATAGCTTGTGTGATTTAAGTTGTTATTGTCAGGTTAGAATTATTCCAAAAGGTTAAAACTTATTTTCTCAATTTAAGGCTTAGAATTGCTATTTGCAAAAGTAATTATTGCAGAAAATCATAGTCGTTGAACAATGACAGATAATCATTTCTTAAAACCATATTTTCGACTAAAATAAATCAGCAGGCTATCAGATAATTGAGCAAAAAGCCATAAATATTCTTTTTAATTATTTATAAATAAGCAACTTACAATTTTTACCAATTCCATACCCATCGCTTCAAAATTATGTGAATACTCTAATATTGACGGCATACTTCTGGGGGGTAATATTCTTAAAAAGGGACATACGACCATAGGCTACCAGGCAGTGGAGTCTTTGGAGGGTATTCATACGGATATGTGTTTCTTGGGAGTTACAAGTGTAGATCTTATTTATGGGCTTTCTGAAGATAATCGTAAAGAGACAACCATTAAAAAGGCAATCCTTCAGGCATCAGATACAGTTGTCTCTATGGTGATTTCTAATAAGCTCAATACACGGCAACATTTTAAAGTTTGCGATATTAACTGTTTAGATATAATGTTGACAGAATTGGACCCTGCTTCTGAAATTTTGTTGCCTTATACAGCGAAAGGTATAAGGATATTGTGAAACATTAATTGATTTTAATTTTTATCAATTTCATTAGATTCTGGTTTTTGAATACTTTATTTATACCCACAATGCCTCATTAAGGAGTCTATACTAAACCATCTGCGAAAACATAGAGGGAAAAATAATCCTGAAAATTATACTAGTTAAAAGCAACTTTTATCGGGTTAAAAAGATAAATTTTTCCAGTATGACTTTTACGTACAAATCGAATTCATATTTATTTCCCGAATCATTCACCTCTAATCTTCCAGACGCTCAGTTTCGAACTCTGCTACAGGAATGTTGTGTAGGCCAGCAAATTCTTTAATCACCAAACTCAACTGTTTTCTCCATTCATCAATTCCAGTTCTCTCAAATGGGGCCAGCATATATTCCAATCCAACACGACGGTCAGCAGTATGATCTTTTACATCATCAAACACATGATAATATTCTTTCCCTCCTTGGCGCTGGTTCTTTTTAAGCCTGCTTTTCTCCCATGTAGCTGTAAAGTTTGCCCACATTACTTCCTGATCTCTCATTATTTTTCCAGAAAGTTTGTACGCCTCGACTAACAAATTAACTGCTTTAGCATAATCATCTTTTGTTTTTGAAGCTTCTAGTAAATAGTCCTCAGCTTTCGCCATGTTAAGTACTGTGTTCATAGTGTATCGTTCTAATAATGCTATGGAAAGCAGTACTTCAACATTGTACCTGTTATAGCGTACTTTTGTCATATTTCGCATCAGTTGTAACAACAACAATTCATTCTTTTTAAGCATCACTGACGCCTCTTCAATCTTCTGACCATAGGCTTTTCGAAATGAAGGTTCAATGCTCAAATCTTTTACAGAAGGCAATGCAGGTGGGTGAAGAAGTAAATCAGCTGATTCTCCTCCAATACCTTTCCCATGAGAGTTCCCATAACGACGGGTTACACGTTCTGTAGATTTTTCTCTGTCCCACAAAGCCTCATGGTACCTGGCTCCTTCTTCCAATAATATATATGCTTCTGCCATTTCCGGGCTATCATATCCATAGAATACATCCATGAAGTCAGCAATATTTTGATGAAGCGATGGTGAGTTGTTTGTCCAGCCATATTGAGTAACTGTTGCCCAGCCCAGCCAAAAGGTTTCATTGTGCAAACCGGAGTCATCCCAAGCAGCGGCAAATGTACCAATCAGGTTGGCCCCATCGGCTTTTCTGGCGGATACATCACGATAGGTATTACTCAGCCTGCCAGCTATCTGACGTCCCCGGTAGGTTGTAGGGAAATAATTAGGAAATAGAAATTCTGCTCCCTGAATTGAGCTATATGACAGTTGTTCAATTCCGGCCTTATTTTCATTATTTATCCATTCTTTAGTTTTATGAGGTCCCATGATTCCATCTATGACATCGCCGGGAATTTGATATATGTCCTTTGGCAACAGTGGATACTCTACCCACGCCAATACCCTCCTACCACGTTCAGACATCCACTTATTTACTCTTTTGAGATAGTTTACCCAAATTTGACTACGATTCTCATCATTGTACTCATCTGCACATTTGCCGCAAATACCTGCATAATACACCTCATCGGTAGATGCGAAAAAATAATCCACCCCAGGAGTTGCATCTATCATGTCCTGATACATATCAAAAATAAGCTCCATGGCTTCTTCATCACACATGCAAATCTGGAAGTTATTATTGTCAGCTTTGAGGTGTTCAAATTCCTTATGTTTCAAAACAAATGCCATGTGAGCCGGGGCCTGTACATTGGGGACCAGTTGTATAAATCTGTCTAATGCATATCTGGTCAACTCCTGCATCTCCTCTTTGGTGAAAGCATTTGGGCCTCCAATTACAGGATGTGATGGATATTCATACTTATCTTCTATTTCAAAAGCAATTGCATTTACTTTAAAATAAGCAGACCAGTCAAGGTATCTTTTCAAGGTCTCCATCCTGTCTCTATGGTGTTTGGTATCCCAATGAATAAATCTTAGTTCTAAATCCGGCCAGTCTGTAATTTTTCCTACAGGCAGTTGATATTTTCCTACTGACACAGGTTTCATTAGTTGCAAGAAACTTTGTATTCCATAGAAAAGGCCCGTTTCCTGATTCCCTTCTATTACAATTAACTCCTGATTGATTGTTATTTTATAAGCTTGCTCTGAGTTTTTAATGTTGGATATCCCTTTAACGGCGTCTTTGTTTATTTTCAATTCTATCCTGCCGGTACTACCACCCACAAATTGTAAATCATGTAGTTCCTTAACTCTTTTATCCAGGCCATCAGTTATCTTTTGCGTTACTGATTTTTCCGGCACCACCTGCCAGGATCCATCGATTATTATATTTCCAATTTCCAATTCTACTTTTTGAGGTGTAGGAAAAATAGTATAACCTTTGCTACGCAAATCAGAAACTGTTCCTTGTCCGACTACTGTATTGAAGATAAAAAATAGAAGACATATAGATGTATTGTATTTGATAAATGAATTCATTGAATAGTAAGTTTAGTTAAAATTAAAAAGCCCTTGAAAATATCAAGGGCTTTTAAAAAAATTAATGCCGTCTTTTAATTATTTCCGCCATCCCACCATACTCTAGTGGTGTATTCATCAGGTTTAGTTCCTCCATTCACAGCATCGAAGTTAGCCGATAATTCGTCAATAGAGTACTTGAGCCTCCTCGGAATTGTACCTCCTGTATCATTTCCAGGGTAATCATGTGGAGTTAATTGTGGAAAGCCAGTTCTTTTCCAGTTCGACCAGGCTTCATACCAATTAAATAAGTGATCTACCCACACTTGTTCACCGATCATCTCTAATGCCGGCTTATACACACCATACTCGTATCGAGTTAAATAGTCACTTATTGCCGCATCGTCTATAATAAACGAAGCGTCATACTTTGTATAGTCCTTCATGTTAGCCGTTACCCCTTTTTCATAATGCTCTTTTGCAGTACCGGTTCCTCCTCCAATACCTCTTTCCGCGGCTTCAGCCAGTAAAAATTCCACCTCGGCATAAGTCATGAACGGATATGGTTCTTCCAAATCCATTAAAAGGATGTTAAGCCTTGCAAATTTCGTTATCAAAATAATTCCTTCGCCATACTCCTCTTCAAGCATACCCCTGTCATAGCCATTTGGTAAACCTTCTTGCTCCAATGGATTTTGGTTATATGGAGTATAACTATTCGGAGTCCAATCATACGTACCGCCACTTAGAATCATTAATCTTGGGTCATCATCGGCTACATCATCAGGATCAGTTCCTTTCAGAAAATTTATCATTGTCCGGCTCAAAAAATTAGGTTCATCCCCGTCGCCAGGATAATAGGCCCTGATAATCCCATTTTGACTTGTGTTCTGACCGGGACCCACAGCCATCGGAACATAAGCATTGTCTTCGTTGCTGGTAAATGTTTTACCCATGGCTTCACCTGCCCATTGATTTGCCATACCTTCATCTACATTAGACACGCGCATAGCTAATCTAAGCATTATGGAATAGGCAAATTTTCTCCATTTTTCAATATCTCCATTATAAATAATGTCAGACTGTGAAAACCCTTCATCTAGCTCTGAGGCGCTCAATGCCTCTGCAGCGCCTTTTAACTCCAAAAAGAGCGCTTCATAAATGGACTTTTGATCATCATATTTTGGAAAGAAAATTCCATCTATTCCACGGGCAGCCTCAGAATATGGTACACTTCCGTACATGTCTGTCAATCGATGATAATTCCATGCCATTAGAATTCGGGTGGCCTGTACTAAATTATGAAAACGACCTACTGCATATCCACCTTCACTTGTCTGCCTGATAATATCCTGAAAAATTTTCAGTTGACCTCCATAAAAGTATGTAAATGGCGCTGCATCAGTTTCAGTATTTTCTCTGTACTTTTCTCCTGCCCAACCACCTAATGATGCCATGTATTGAATTGCATAAGAACCCATACCAATATTAGTTCTCCAATCGACATGGCGATTATACCCGGGAGCTCCACCTCCTGAGGCACTACCCAATTCGGCAGCTGTAAATAGAAAATTCAAATCAATTTCATTTAAAGACTGCGGATCGATATTCAATTCGTGAAGCGCATCTGTGTCGCAACCGGCCATTGGCATTGCCATAACCAGTGCTCCTAATATAATTATTTTAATATATTTCATTTTTCTAATGTTTTAAATTAAAATTCCACCCTTAAGTTAAATCCATAACTACGCGTCTCTGGAAAACTTAGGTTTTCTAAACCTTGAGAGTTACCATTTGTATAATTCGCTTCAGGGCTAATGTTTTCTGTGTTTTTCCATAGATAAGCCAAATTACGTCCTACGAATGAGAGACTTAGGCTTTGAATCTTATCTCCTATCAGCGAACGTGGGAAATTATAACCAAAAGTAAGCTGTCTCAGTTTCCCATAAGATGCATCATAGGTGACAGACCTTGAAGCTCTTGATCCCACCGACCACCAATAGTCTGCAGCATCCTGCTGTGTAAGACTCCAGTCTTTTTGTGTGTAGGTTGGATCTCCATCTCCATCTGTTCCTGATTGATATACTCCTGAAAATTCAACAGGCGGATAACCCTCTCGACCTCCAAGTGTTTTCTTGTGTTTTCCATAGCTCAACAAATTTGCATTTGTCCCGGAATGAATAACACCACCTTGTCTGAAGTCAATCAGAAAACTTAAATTAAAGCCCTTGAAGGTAAAGGTATTGTTCATGCCGCCAGTGAAGTCAGGAACTCCATTTCCTAAAATCGCATATTCACTTGCTCCTACCACCAAACCTTCTTCAGTATAAACCGGTTGACCGTCCTCAGTCATTTGTTGAACCCTCGCTGTTACCATACCAAAAGGGTAGCCAACTATGTGCTTAATTCTGGAAGAACGTGTCCTTGACTGAGCTAATGATAATTCATCAGATCCTTCAATAAGAGAAACTACCTCATTATTATTTTTGGCAAAATTGAATGAGACATCCCAGTTAAATGCTCCTTGTATTGGTGTTCCTGTCAATAAAATTTCTACTCCATTATTTGTCATTTTACCCAGATTTACCGTAGTAGCCGTAAATCCTGAAGTTCCTGAAATAGACGCATTCAATATATCATCTGTAGTTGCCTGATTATAATATGCAAAATCAAGGCCTATCCTATTTTGAAAGAATTTGACGTCAAATCCAACTTCAAATTCATTTGAAGTATAAGGAACAAGGTCAGGATTAGGAATTGTATTTCCACTGGCAAAGCCTGCTAAAGGTCTTCCTAAATGTGTATCAGCGCGAAGAGAATAAGCAAGATTTGCTCTGTAAGGAGCAATAGTTACGTTGCCAACCTGCGCCCATGAAACTCTGGCTTTTCCAAAACTGAACCATGAAGGCAAGCTTTGAAAATTATCAGAAAACGCCCAGCTGGCGCCGACAGATGGGTACAAAGCACTGTTGTTTTCAGGATTTACTACAGAGAACCAGTCTTTACGAACCGTTGCGGTAAGAAATAAATAGCCATCCCATCCAAGTTCTGCTGAACCAAATAATGAGTTGATTCCGCTTTCAGAATACCCATAAGCATAGTTCCTTTGATTCGCATTATTTATTGCATGAAAGAAAGGCACGTTAAATCCATTACCATCGGCACGAATTAGTTCATTACTCCTCTCCAGTTTATTGCCGCCAATAAATGCATTTACATTTAATTTGCCAAATGTTTCATTATATCCTGCTGTCCATTCCATGTTTACCTCTTGAACTCTTCTTTCTCCTTCCTGAATGGTGCCTTGCCTCCTATAGCCGGTACCTTGTGCAATAATCGCTGTCTCTCTTCGCGTGTACCAGTCTAAACCAATCCTTCCCTGAACGTATAACGCGTCCGTAATATCATACCTCAATCTCACAGATCCGATAATACGATCCTTGACATCTGAATTTACTTTCTGATACGCTGTCCACCATGGGTTTTGCGTCCATTTACTAGAAGAAAATGGCATTTCTTCACCGGGAAGTTTTCCAAATATAATCAAACTGGCCTCATCCTGATCTTGTGGTATAGCACCCAATTTATTAGGGTCGCCTTTCAGCCAGTCAAGGTTTACATTGTCAGGCATTCTTGTCAATGCGGCAAAGGCGTTTGAAGGAGTATCCGCAACTCCAGGTCTGTTTTTCACATCTTCACGAGAATAAAGAAGTTTAGCTCCCAAAGATATTCTTTTGCCAAATTTTGAATTGGCTGAAATGGAGATATTTGTCCTGTTATATCCTGCATTAGGTACAATACTTTTGCTTCTTAAATCTGAAATTGAAACGCGAAAATTTTGATCGGCATTGCCACCGGCAAAAGCTATACTGTTCGTCCATGCCGGACCTGCTTGAAAAAATCGATTCCAGTTATCGCCGGCAGATTCGTATGGCCTTGATATCCCATCCCACATCACTACAGGTTGACCGTCAAATCGAGGGCCCCATGAATCATTGCCCCAAGAATAACCCTGTGTTTGGGTTGTTGCCTTTGTGGACACTCCATTCACAAAATTTCCGGTGCCAAATTCCGTTTGAAGGTCATTGAAATCAACAGCTTTTTCGACAGTGTAATTGGATTGAAAAGAAACGCCTATCCCCTTCCTATTAGATCCTCTCTTAGTGGTGATGTTTATTACACCGTTGGCAGCTCTTGCTCCATAAAGCGCGGCAGCACTTGCTCCTTTCAGCACAGTAATGGATTCGATATCATCCGGGCTTATACTTGTCATACCGTCACCTTCATCAGATCCTCCCCACATTCCGGCTTGTCCAAATCCGGAGTTATCAATAGGAAGACCATCGACAACATAAAGCGGTTGGTTATTCCCCTGAAGTGATGTGTTACCACGAATTATCACTCTTGTTGAGGCTCCCGGACCTCCACTGGTTTTAGTCACATTCACACCCGCAATTCTACCAGCCAACTGGTTTGTGATATTATTTTCTCGTGCTTCGGTGAAATTCTCTCCACTGACCGTAGTTACAGAATATTGAAGCGCTTTCACATCTCTTTCAACACCGAGGGCAGTAACGACAATTTCGGATAATTGTGTTACATCGACTTGTAATACCACATCGATGACCGATTGGTTGCCAACTGCAATTTCAAAATCCTGATAGCCAATGTATGAAAACTTAAGCCTTGCGTCACTCGGAACCTCAAGGCTGAAATTTCCTTCTACATCAGTGATGGAACCTTCCTGGCTTCCAACAACTAAAACATTCACGCCAGGGAGGGCTGAACCATCCTCTGCGCTGGTTACCTTTCCATTAACAGTCTTTTGAGCCCAAACTTGCGTAAAGGTCGCTGTTATTAGAAATAGAAATAGAATTTTTCTTTTCATAGTAGATTATAATTTTAGGTTTAACAATAATATTAATTTGAAACAATTTACCGGTTCTAAAAATATAATCCAAATAACGAAAGTAAATAAGTAATTAATACCTTTATTTAATTATGAAAATAAAGGAATTTGAACTGATACCCTAAATGGAAATCATTTGCAAGAAAAATGTTGCATTTTATTCTATCGATTCCCTTATTATTGGTTTTTATCAGCCCAACTATAAGAATATAAAGATTCCTAACGTTCAATATCTTTGGATATCTTTTTATCCATAACATTTTATAAAAATACACTTTTGGATTATGTAAATACTGACATTTAGGGTTAACCCTATTATTTCAGCAAACCTGAGGTTAAGCAAATTTTAAATTCAAATAGATAGCAATGTCCAATGGGTCATTTAATGTATAGCTGATTTTATTCCAAGAACATCACATGGAAATTAGGCATTTCTCCATCTCGGCCTCAATTCAGAAAAATAGAATTAATTCTGCTCAACGGCTTCAAGAATTGATGTGACAAATTTATTATAATCAAATTCACCTTTCTTAGAAAGCCCCATCCTTACTATTACAAGATTGTGGGTTGGTACAATATAAACTCTTTGTCCGTTAAAGCCGTAACAAAAGTATATATTTGCTGGAGCATCGGGCAGCTCCGGCTTTTCAGCGCTATTCAACCAAAACTGTGCGCCGTACTCGCCTTTCGACATTCTTGCAGGCGTGTGAGTGAACTCTACCCAACTTTTGGAAAGGATTTGTTCTTTTCCCCAGCGACCCTGATTAAGGTATAGCAGTCCAAACCTGGCCCAATCCCGGGGCGTAGCGAAAGCGTATGAAGATCCAACGAAGGTGCCCGATGCATCAGTTTCGAGCACCATGCTCCACATTCCTAATTTGTTAAATAGTTCTTTGCGCGGGAAGGCAATGTATTCTTCATAAGTTGGGTTCGCCCTTTTTATTATTTCAGGAATTATATTAGACGTCCCGGAAGAGTAGTACCAAACAGAATCTGGTGGTAGGTCAGCAGGTTGCTCAATAGCATATTTGGCTGCATCCGATCGATCAAAAAGCATCGTTGTGGCGCTGGAAATTTTCCCATAATCTTCTTCCCAATCAAGTCCCGAGCTCATCTGAAGTAAATTTTTAAGACTGATATTTCTTCTATCATCTCCATTCCATTCATGAATCGCTGTTTTGCCTTCAAGCTTTAGTTTACCTTGTTGAGCGAGTATCCCAGCCAGGGCGCTCATAATACTTTTTGTCATCGACCAACCGAGGATCTTTGTGTCTTTATCAAATCCATGCTTGTATGCCTCATCCATAAAAAGCGTGTCGTATGCAACGATAATTCCACGGGTGTGCCCTTCTTGTAAGGCTTGCTCCATAGCCTTTTATAGTTTTGTAATCTGAATTGCCGGAGGGATTGTATCACGCATTTTATTTCCGATTGGCCAATAAACAGTATCAGGGGCATAATTGGGGAATCGTGGATGATATGATTGTTTTCTGACATCTTTTATATCTGCTTCGGCTACCAAGGCACAACCAAGTCCGTCGCGATAAACGGCTGTTTGTTTTGATAAACCAAGAAAAGACGAGGTTACCGTCCGCGCATCCTTATCCCATACATTGGTGGGGAGGCCCACAAAAAAAGAATTCAGATCATTTTCCTCAATACTCAATTGATCCCTGCCAGCAAGGTAGATACAAGAACAAACTTCTTTTGCGGCATATCCATTAAAAATTGTTGCATAAGCACTTATTCCATAGACAATTGAGGCGATTGCCCCAAGAACGATGAACCAGATTATAAGTGTTTTAATTTTCATTGCATTTGCACGTTTTTAGTTAGGTCAATAAAGGTTGATATCTTAAAACTAATTTATCTACATAATACCTATTCCATAAATATTCTGAAATCAGGAAACCCTAAACGTTTATAAATTACCACAACAATTCAATCAAAATCCTTGATATACATATCTTTGATATAAATATGGGATGGCAAATTGCCATTAAAAACCTGAATCCCTCCCTGTATGCATATATTGCCTTGTCGGTTAGACTTTTCTGACAGATGGGCTTCGGATGATTTGACCCCGTTAACATACATACATATTTGATCTTCAAAAGCAAATATCTCCATGCTGTTCCAGGAATTATAATCAATCATTTTGCTCCATGCACGCGCAATCGGAGCGATCGAACCGGTTGAATATTCATGGGTGAATCCATTGTGATCATAAATATTGCACTCAATTGCATTATCCGTAGTCACCAGCTCTTTTGCAGCAGGATCATGTCTGATAAAAATACCGCTATTCTCTTCGTGTTCAATTTTAAATTTCAACTTGAGGTAAAAATTTTGATAGGCATCTTTATGAATTAAAAAACCTCCTTTTTCGCCGGAATATCCATGGATCACGCCATCATTTATTTCCCAGGTGCCATCACCTATTTGTGACCAGTCATCGAGGTCCGTCAAATTCGTCAATGGCTTCAACTCACTGTTAATAGAGGTTCTCATATAATCTTCAATCTGAGGGCCCAAATAATCAACTTCTTCCAGTTCTTTTATTTTCATTTTTCTGAATTGGGCTTTGCGTGATTTTCCATAAGCCTGGATACCAATCTTCCCTTCATCCGCTCTTCGATTATGGGTTTCCGTGACAAGCGTATCGTTGATGAAAACCTTTAAATGATCTCCTTTGGTTTCTATGTTGAGTTTATTCCAACCATCTTTCTTAGTGCTTTTCAACAACTTAGCCCTTGAAATATTAAAAATCGAACCCATCGGATTTTGCTGATCTGGGTTATGATCAATATTCACTTTATAACCGGTAGATGATGGATTCCCTTTTTTATCATCCAAATACCGGAAAGCGATACCAGAAATATTTGGCGGCTCTACTAAAAATTCTGTTTCGAATACAAAATCTTCATATTCTTCTTCATAAAACAACCATCCTCCTTGGCCATCTCCAGAAATAGTAAGCACACCATCATCGGATATTGCCGTGAATTCTTCTTGCTTTTCCCATCCCTTAAGGTCATTTCCATCAATCAGGTATTTCCACTGATTTAAATGAGTTTCATCCTCATTATTTTTGGAAGCGCATGCAAAAAATAAACTGCCAATGATAAAAGTATATGCTAATGATTTCATGTTATTTTTGATATTTTTTGACTTAAGAATAAAATTTACTTTTGAGTAATTATCTTCAATTTATTAAAAAATGCCTTTTTACGTTCAGAATTAATTCCCCAATCTACCGGGACACTTTGATAACCATCTTCGAATGACTCTCCTTCCATCCTGAAATCAAAATAACCCCATGATGCATGGGATTTAAAAGCCGCGGTCATGTTGTTCATCGGTTTATCAAAATCAAAATGATCATCTTCATTAAAAATAATAGGCATTGGCTTGTACTCGTCCATAGCCCTGACTTCATCGGCCATTTGGGTTATTCGCTCAGGATGCTTCACTCCATTTCCATGAATCAGTATAAAATCCGAAACTTCGACCACATTTGACGGAGGAATGGTATTTCCATTAAAACTGGTCCCCACGAATAATTTTTTGTTTCCTCTGCTTATTCCTTTTGCCAGATTTATCAATTCATGGATATTTTCCTGTTTTATGATTTCTCTTTCATACTTGCTGTTGTTGCACTCATTGGCAATTTCGATCATCACGTTTTCAAATCCTTTATTCAAAATCCAATTGACTGTATTTTTTACAGCATTTATTGCGGCATTATCATCAGTCAACCTTTGATCCTGGCCAAAGTAGAATATTCCGACGATTGCAACCATACCAATCTCATCTGCTCTATTTAAAATTTTCTCTAATCGATTTATATAATCAGTTCGCAGAGATCCATCTGGAAAAAAAGCATTATTTTCCCATGGTTGAAACTTTGAATATCCTTCAGGGCTTCCACCTTGTAAATTAATTGTAAAGGCCAGTAATCCGTGGGCATACCAATCATCCATCGCAGCTATAAATTCATTGGTATTTCTATTAGGATCCCACAGTTTAGTATCCGGATAGTTCCACTTACCAACAGTTTCAGAGTTTAAATCGTCAAATATCCCCTGCACCATCCGGGAGTTTGGGAGTAAACCTTCCATTTCAATATTGTTCCAGACAACTCCCTGAAGCGTAGGCATTCCATTGATTAAGAAATTATCTCCTTTGATCGTGACTTTAGTATTTTTGTCCGATATTTCTCCAAACTTTTTTGAATCTTGTTTGCCAGGTGTGCCGCAAAATGCGAATAGAGGAATTAAAATAAAAAAGTGAATTTTCATGTGTGAAAGGTATTAAAATCAAAAAGACCAATTTATCTAATTATAAATTGGTCTGCAAAAGAAATCCATCTTAACTCCGAAGACAAAAAAAGAGGATTGAGACTAATCTCAATCCTCCCGGTATCATTAAAGTAGAATAGCTTATGCGCTCATCCTCATTTGCTTCAATGCCTTCACCGGGCCAAAATGTCTTTTCGAAACAACCCTCCTTTTCCCTCGTACCAGGTTAATTTCAACCGGAGCTACATTAGTATCCCTGGTTTTTTCAGATGCCTTATCAAAGAATAATTTGGCTTCGTCAAATTGACCCTTTTTGAATGAATGTCTCGTCCTGTTAGCTTTGACAGGTAACCCTGGAATAAAATGATACATCGTTACATCAACATTGTAAGATGGTTTGAATGAATTGATAAACTTTCTCCAGTTCTTTTTCATAACAGTTAAATTTAATTTGTTTGCGGACAAACATATGTCAAATTGAAAATCCTAAAAAGTTCAATGTTATATAAACCTTACTGGTGAAATAAAATTATATTTGGCTATAAGGCCATTAAACAGTACATAGAATTCAAATAGAGATATAAATTGAAATTAAATTTTGATATATTAAAGTATTTCTTCCATTACAATAATTAAACTTTTGAAATTCAACCGGTTAGTAATAATAATTTGTACAAAGAATAAAAAGATTTTCCTATTAGTAAAGTTATATTTTATATTAATTTGTTTACATTCAATGAGTGTAATTCTATAAAATCGAGGGGAAATAATCTTACATATTAGTGCAGATAAACGATTACTAAAAATAAAAAAATAGTATTAGCAATGTGAAAAATCAAAGCAAAAACGACTCAGAAAAGTAGCCTCGGAAGGAATCTATTAGTCACTGTGGATCAATTGATTATAATAATATGTAAATTATTTAATATCAATAGGTAATCCTACTCTCATGAAATATCTAGCAAATGACTGTGATAAATGTTCTCTATAAGGTGGTAACAATCTTATTCTCTTTTTTACACTTTCTATATGAGTCAAGAGCCAATTGATATCAATGCCATAAATATTATGAAAATCCACAACTTGATAATCTTCCAATCCTACTACATCATCTTTATTAAGTAAGTGTAAATTTGGATATGCCCCCTTTTTTAAATTGTCGATAAATTTGTCCTTTTTTATTCCGGACATATCGTTAATTCGATCGATGGCCACTACCGCCTAAATAGATGGTGTTGGCCGGACTGTATCGGTAGAAATGCGGTTGCCAGCAGGAGAATTATAATCACAATAAACACGAAATGTACTCACAGGTTCAATGTCCAGCTCCTCCCAATTTCAGTAATTCTTTTGTGGACCCGCTCGCCTTTTTTGATGGTGCGATATCGCTTTTTGTTTGTTTGGGTGAACTTCTTTCATTTTGGTAAGGAAAAAACCAGATAATATAATCCGCTTTCCATCACAAATCAGGTCTTCCGATTTTGACCTGAGTAACCTGAGAGGTTAAATAGCTTTTCAGATAAACTATTTAACAAAAACTGGCTAATACTCTGGGAGAAAATATTTATCCGTACCCAGTTTAAGCATCAGCCAGTTTTAAGTACATGCCAACAAGTGTAAAGTGGACTTCTTTTTAAAGGTAACTAAAATTTCCTCAATTCATAA
>JAJRQT010000098.1 GCA_024280115.1 Bacteroidota bacterium
AGCCTGTTTCCGTTTAGTCTGACATTGCAAAGCTAAAGAAGATTTTAAAATATGATTATTTTTAGAAAAATAACAGCCTCCTTTTTGTCCACTTGAACCAATCGACTCTAAAATAGCCTACTTTTTGTCCATTATACCGAAAATTTTATAATAGACCCTTCGTTTTTAAACAGGTCTAAATTACTTGGATTGAATGAAGACAAAAAAACTAATGTTAAAACAAGATTTCTCTATACCTGTATATTATTACGCACATTGCGACAGACAAATAAATCAGATTCACAGGTAATCCAATTCTTAAAAAGTCCTTGAATTTATACCCCCCCGGTCCATAAATTATTAAATTAGTTTGATAGCTGATAGGTGTCAGGAATGCCGCTGAAGCCGCATATGCTATGGTCAGAAAAAACGGATAACCATCGATCCCTAAGTTATTACTTATGGCATAGGCCAGTGGAAAAGAAATAGAAACAGCTCCTACATTTCCAATAAATGATGCCAACAAATTAGTGATGACTAATAATCCTATTAAAATGGAGATATATCCATAAGGTTCTAGCAGAGTTATTATATTCATGGCAACTAAATTGCCAGCATCTGTTTTAATAATTGCCTCTCCAACCGCCAAGGAGAATACCAGTATAATGATCATGTTCAAATCAAGTTCCCTCTTGACATCCCGGGCAGTTATCAGGTTAAAACCAATCATAATTGTTAAAATGATCATCAAGGCTGGAAATAAGGTTATCTTGCTAAATATCAATAGTATGACTGCACAAATAGCCATAAGCCCCAGCGCATAATACTTTTTATTCCCTGGTTTTACAATATCACGGAGCTTTGAAACCACAAAAAGATCTCTATATATTTCTACCCTGTCTCGAAAATCTGATCCTGTATATAGCAGAAGTAAATCCCCTGCCTGCAATACAATATCACCGATTCTTCCACTAACCTTTTTTCCATTTCTATGTATCGCAATGATGGCCGCATTATACCTGTTCCTGAAATCGCTCTGTTTAACAGTTTCTCCGATCAAACTGGAAAAATTATTTAATACCGCTTCAACAATTTCAGCATTATCACTATCATATGATCTTGCTGTTGTTGGCAATCCAATCCCCGAATCAGAATTGATAAGATCCACAATATCTTTCGTATTGCCGGCAAAAAATAATGTGTCTCCCTCCGCCAAAATTTCTTCGGGCCCAACAGGAGAAATCATCCTGGAATCCCGAAGAATTTCAACAAGGTAAACGCCTTTCAGGTTCCTCATCCCAGCTTCAATTAAATTCTTCCCTATCAGTCTTGAATTTTTTAATAACCTGGTCTCTGCTATATATTCTCTTTTATTCTCAGAATAAGTTTTTAGAATATCCTTATGATCTGGAAGTAATTTGTGACCAACCAGTATTATGAACAATATACCGGATATCGTGACTGAGATTCCTATGATAAATAAATCTTCAAAAAGTAATGAAGGGTGGTTATTATCCTGCAAAAAACCATTGAGAACAAGAGTTGTTGATGTACCAATCAGTGTAATCATTCCTCCCATTATGGTGGCAAATGACAAAGGGATTAAAAGTTTTGACGGTGCTATATTATGTCTTTTACCCCAGTCCACCACATATGGGGTCATCAATGCCACCACAGGTGTATTATTAATAATAGAGCTCAAAACCGCAACCTGACTCATCATTCTGAAAAGAAACCCCCTATAGGTATTGGCTTTCTTGAATACCGCATCAAATAAATTTTCCAATTGAAAATTTTTTCTCAATCCAGTTGTTATTAAAATCAGCATTAATATACTCGCTATAGATTCGTTGGAGAAACCAGATAAAACCTCTGAGGGAGTAAGAATACCTGTTATAGAAAAGAGTAAAACAGCCAATAAAAAGCTTACAGATGCCTTTAAATATTCCTTGTAAATAAGTAAGAAAAGTAAAAAAACAACGAGAAGGACAAACCAGGGCTGAAAGTTTTCAGCAATCATAAGCTATAATTCTAAAAATACATTTCAAATAAATACATTTGAAGTTCAAGAATCAATATTTTTAAGTTTTAAATGATTCACACGAGATTGGTTTCTCACGATTATTCATAAAATTTTATGGAAGAATTAGTATTTCCTCCTTTTAATTACAAGCTCAGGAAGGAAAATGGGAAAGTTGCCATTTTTGATATCATAAGAAAAAAATATATAATCCTTGCCCCTGAAGAATGGGTTCGGCAGCATTTAATACATTTCTTCATCAATCAGCTTAACTATCCTAAATCATTGATTTCAGTTGAAGATGGATTGAAAGTAAATAAAATGAAAAAGAGAAGCGATGTCCTTGTTTACGACCGACAGGGGAAAATATTTATGGTCGTTGAATGTAAATCTGCAAAGGTTAAATTAAACCAAAATGCCATGATTCAGCTCTCTACTTATAATCAAAAATATAATTCTGAATATATCGCACTTACAAATGGTTTACAGGTTTATGTCTGTAAGATGGACTATGAAAATAAAATGGTTGACTACCTGGAGCAGTTTCCTCTGCTCAAATAAAAAAGGCCGGAAAACCGGCCCTTTTAAATACACTTTTTAACCTTCTATGCTAAGCAAGAAAACTCAGTAATATACCCGCAGCAACCGCCGATCCTATTACACCGGCAACATTTGGCGCCATAGCGTGCATGAGCAGGTGGTTGGTTGGGTCCGCTTTTAAACCCTCATTTTGAACCACGCGCGCGCTATCAGGAACAGCAGATACCCCTGCAGCACCAACCAATGGATTAATTTTTTTCCCTTCGCTTAAGAATAAATTCATCACTTTAGCAAAAATAAGTCCTCCCGCTGTGGCAATCATAAATGAAATTGCACCCAAAATAAATATCAGCATCGACTCTGAGGTCAGAAAAACATCTGCCTGAGTGGAAGCTCCTACAGTGAGGCCAAGAAGTATGGTCACAATGTCGATCAAGGAATTTCTTGCGGTATTGGCCAGCCTCTCTGTGACTCCGGATTCCTTCAAAATATTACCAAAAAACAACATACCTAACAGTGGTAATGCACTTGGTGATATAAATGTTGTCAATAGCAACCCTATAATAGGAAACATGATCTTTTCAAGCTTAGAAACTGCTCTTGGCGGCCTCATCCTTATTTTCCTTTCCCTTTCAGAGGTTAGGAGTTTCATAATTGGAGGTTGAATCACAGGTACCAAAGCCATATAAGAATAAGCAGCAATTGCAATCGGGCCAATCAGGTTTTTCACTGTTGTTCCATCTGCCAATATATTTATTCCATTAGCTAATTTGGATGATAGAAAAATGGCCGTAGGTCCATCTGCACCACCAATAATCCCTATTGCCCCGGCCTCAGGTGAACTAAAACCCAGCGCAAGCGCACCTAAAAATGTGAGAAATATGCCTATCTGTGCAGCAGCACCAAGTAATACCAGTCGCGGATTACTGATCAATGACGAAAAATCTGTCATGGCTCCAATACCGAGAAAGATCAGTGGAGGATATACACCTTTCACCACTCCCATATACAAATAGCTCAACACGCTGCCATTCTCATAAATACCAACCTGTAATCCTGCATTGAGTAAAAATGGAATATTACCAATTAATACACCGGTACCAATAGGCACCAGCAATAGCGGTTCATAGTCATATTTTATTGCCAGAAAAATAAAAAGAAGCCCGACAAAAATCATGGCCACATGACCAATAGTGACATTTTTAAATCCTGTATATTTCAAAAAAGTTTCAATTCCACGAACGACTCCACTTTTCTCCTGAGCTAACTCTGTGGAATGATTGACTGATTCTACCTTCGTGATTTCATTTGACAAATTCACAGAATGTTCTTCTGAGTTACCATTCATGAAGAAGGAGAATAGTATGGAAAGAATCGCTATGATTCCTATTACTGTTATTAATCTTTTCATGAGTAAATTATTCGATTTCTGCTAATATATCGCCCTGCAAAACTGAATCACCTTCAGAGACGAGAACTTTATTTACTACGCCGTCCTTTTCAGCTAAAATGTTGTTTTCCATCTTCATTGCTTCCAGGATAAGAATTGCCTGTCCTTTTTTTACTTCATCTCCCTCTTTCACAATAAGTTTAAAAATAGTCCCAGGAAGTGGCGCCACTACCTTACTCAAGCCCGAGGCAGGTTTTGGTTTTTCCTCCTTGGTTTGAACTGGCTTAGATCTGATCAATTTTGGGGTTTTAGTTGTCTTTACTTCCGCTTCGAGCTCCACCTGATAGATTGAGCCGTTAACATCAATTTCTGCAATATTATCCTCAAACGAATTTATTTGTACTTCATATTCGTTTCCCCGAATAGTGAATTTGAACTTTTTCATATTTAAAATCTTCTATTAAGACCTTTTGTTACATTATATATTTTTGAACTCCATGGTGAATATCTTTTAGATATTTTTCTGATGGTAAGTACTGTTTTCTCATCATCATGCATTTCATTAAAAAACAAATGCAATGCCGTGCTAATGGCCGCACTCACCTCCCCTGTAATTGTTATATCATCGATTACTTCTTCCCGCAAACCTTGCCTTTTTAACTTTCGTTTTAATTCCCTCTTAGTTATATAAGTTAATAACATCGGGATATACTGAAAAACAAAATAGAGTGCAATAAGCGCTACAAAAACAATCACGTAACCTACAAAGGCGAGTGTGGTAAATTCCGATGTTATCCTTGATAAATCGAAAACTACTTCTCCTAATAAACTCATCTTGTTTAGATTTATAATGGAATATTCGAGTGTTTCTTAGGAGGATTATAATCCTTCTTCGTCGCCAGTGTTTGTAAAGCTCTTATGATCCTGAACCTTGTATTTCTGGGTTCAATAATATCATCAATGAATCCATATTTCGCTGCCTGATATGGGTTTGCAAACCTTTCCTCATATTCAGATTCTTTCTCCTGGATGAATTTAGATCTTTCCCCCGCATCTTCAATTTTACTAATCTTTCTGCCTTCCAATACTTCGACAGCTCCCTTTGCCCCCATTACGGCAATTTCTGCTGTTGGCCAAGCATAATTGATATCTCCTCTGAGTTGTTTACAACTCATTACATCGTGTGCCCCACCATATGACTTCCTAAGCGTGATTGTCACTTTTGGTACGGTAGCCTCGCCATAAGCAAAAAGCAACTTCGCTCCATGAATGATGATTCCACCAAGCTCTTGACTACTACCCGGTAAGAATCCGGGAACGTCCACAAGTGTTACAATCGGAATATTAAATGAATCGCAAAACCTCACAAAACGCGCCGCTTTCCTGGAAGCGTTGATATCCAGGACGCCCGCCAAATAGTTGGGTTGATTGGCCACAATGCCTGCCGGAGCGCCATTGAACCTTGCAAATCCTATTACAATGTTTTTGGCAAAATTTCGCTGAACCTCAAAAAATTCATTTTCATCAGCAATCGTATGGATAACATCTGTCACATCATAAGGCTTGTTAGGATTCTCAGGAATAATCTCATTTAAATCATCTTCAAGCCTGTCTATAGGATCATTGTTTTCTATAATAGGAGGTTCTTCCAGGTTATTAGAAGGTAAATAACTCAATAATTTTCTAATGAGCATCATTCCTTCTTCTTCATCATTTACAAGAAAATGTGAAATTCCAGACTTTGTGGAATGCACATTGGCACCACCGAGTTCTTCAGTGGTAATTTCTTCTCCCGTAACTGTTTTTACAACCTTAGGACCAGTCACAAACATATAACTTGACTTATCGCTCATCAAGATGAAATCTGTTAAAGCTGGTGAATAAACAGCTCCTCCGGCACAGGGGCCATAAATGGCGGAAATCTGGGGGATCACACCACTCGCCATAATATTTCGCTGAAAAATCTCAGCATAACCCGCTAAACTTCTAACACCTTCCTGGATTCTTGCACCTCCACTATCATTCAAACCGATGACCGGGACCCCAACCTTCATGGCCTGATCCATAATTTTACAAATTTTATTTGCAAAAGTTTCTGAAAGGGACCCACCGAAAACCGTGAAATCCTGAGCAAAAACATAAACTACACGACCATCAATTGTTCCATGGCCAGTTACTACCCCATCAGAAAGAAACTGCTGTTTGTCCATTCCGAATGATTTCGTCCTATGGGTCACAAACATATCAAACTCCTCAAAGCTATCTTCATCGAGCAGCATATCAATTCGTTCCCTGGCAGTAAACTTTCCTTTTTTGTGTTGAGAATCAATCCTTTTCTCTCCACCTCCGAGGCGTGCCTGCCCTCTTTTTTCTATGAGTTCATTAACTCTATCTTGATTTTTCATATCTAACCTATTGGTTATTTTTATTTTTCTGGATTCTCACATAATTCAGTCAAAACACCATGTGTTGACTTTGGATGCAGGAAGGCAATATTAAGCCCTTCTGCGCCCCTTCTTGGTTGTTCGTCTATCAACCTCACTCCTTTGTCTTTTACTTCATCAAGCGCTTCCTGCAACCCTTCTACTGCAAAGGCCATATGGTGTATTCCCTGTCCCTTTTTTTCAATAAATTTTCCTATCGGACCATCGGGTGATGTTGATTCAAGTAATTCAATTTTAGTCTGCCCTACCTTGAAAAATGCTGTTTTTACTTTCTGATCCTTTACTTCTTCAATCGAATAACACTTAAAACCCAACACTTTTTCATAATATTTGATCGACTCTTCGAGATTTACTACTGCAATTCCTAGATGCTCAATGTGCGTTGCTTTCATAATAAAATGTAATTGATATTTGTCCCAAATTCGGGAGTGCAAAATTCCTGAAACAGGGAATATTATAAAATGATTATAGTCACTTTTCAGCATGATAATAATTTGCTTTTGTAACAATTATCACTTGTCTGAAATTCTCGAATTTATTATTGAATTTATTATTGGCATCATTTTTTAGTTGGTTACAAAAATAGTGCAAGAATCTTTCTACCAAAATCTCAAAACCATTCTCACCTCAACAGTCGTACCCTCAAATATAATGAGCATAATTTGGATAAAATCATAGGTTTTGTTCTGCCCAAGACAAAAATATGACCGTTAAAATAAACATACTGCCAATGATATGCGTCTAATGTATTGCCAGACAAAGTAAAAACCGACTTAATAATTAAATATAATCTTACTACATTTATACTCAGCAAGCTTAACAATATAATATATGAACAATCAGAGCAACATTTGGTATTTTGAAGATATAGACCTTTACAATATACTTTGCCCACACAAAGTGCCTTCCATGCAGGAAAAGCACGCCTTTCATAAATATAAAAAAGATGCATTTATCTATTTTGAAGATGAGCAATCAGATTATATTTATCTGATTGCCGAAGGGCGCGTAAAAATTGGCAGCTATATGGAAGACGGTCACGAAGTGACTAAAGCAATATTGTCGGCTGGAGAATTATTTGGAGAACTCGCTCTTATAAGCCAGGAAAAACGAGCAGATTTCGCCCAAGCCATGGATGACAACACACAAATTTGTCCCATGAATATTAATGAAATGAAAGAATTAATGGCTCAAAACAAAGCCCTTAATCTTAAAATCTACAAACTTTTAGGGCTTAGATTTAAAAAGCTTGAAAGGAAAGTAGAATCCTTGGTCTTTAAAGATTCCAGAACGAGAATTGTAGAATTCCTTAGAGACTGGGCGAATGAAAAAGGCAAAAAGGTGGGTTTTGAGACAATGATGAAAAACTATCTGACGCATAAAGACATTGCTTCACTCACAGGAACAAGCCGCCAGACGGTCACTACCATTTTGAATGAACTCAAAGAAAAAAATATCATTAATTTCGACCGTCGCAGAATCTTGGTAAGGGATATGGAAAAGCTAGTTTAGGACAATAGGTAGTCTCGGGCTTTCCCCTTTATATCATCTATTACATCGATATCATTGAGTTCAGTGAGCAATGCATAAGAAAGATTTAGTCTTTTTATGTCATTGATTGTATCTGATAAAACTTCAGAAGAGCTCCATTTCTTATTTTGAAACAATTCTAAATTTGCAGATTTCATCCCAATAAGATAATATCCTCCATCCTGCGAAGGGCCTATTACGAGATCATGATTATCCAATAATTTGAAGGCATTGAGAATAATACCTTTTGTCAAATCATATATATCAGACCCAATCAAACAAACTTTGCTATGTGATCCTTGGAGAGCATCTTGAATTGCATAGTGCATACGTTGACCGAGATCATCGCCCTTTTGCACGGTCTTGATGTAGGCATCATTATCCCAAATATCGTCCCCCTCCACATCATCTGAATAACAAACTTGCTTGCCCATTTTTAAGTCTTTAATTTCCCTGTTTAATCTCTCCTGAAGTTTCATGTACACAGACAGTGCTTTTGGCGCGCCTATAGATTGGGCTAATCTGGATTTTACTTTCCCCAATATCGGATTCTTAACAAAAATGATAAGCACCTCTTTTTCTCTCATATACAAATAAGGATTGTCGTTAGAATGACCGGTTGCTATTTATTTCCATTTAAACTAAATTTAATAACATCTATTTAAAAAATTATCTAAACAATGTAATTAACTTTACGTTTAATTAATTACTAATCATAAATCGAAGATCTTAAAATTGGCTTGATTATTGTGCTTAATTAATTGAAAAATTAGCGTATGGAATAATGAAATTATACTTAACCATTCTTACCATTCTATTTTTTACTCAACTTTCTTTCGGTCAGGAAAGATCCATCCAAAACGATAATAGAGACTTACCGAAATTAAGTACCGAGAGCTTACAGATAGAAACAGGTGTGGAATTGTATCCAAATCCCACAAGTGATTTTCTGAATATCACATTGAAAAATTCTATATTAAAAGATGTTAAGTTTGAAATGTACAATATCATTGGAAATAAAATGGATATAGATCTGGATGTTGTAAATTCCAAAAATTATAAAATCAACGTTAAAGAGTTTCACTCAGGGTATTATTTGTTGATCATAACTGATCCTATTACCCGTTTTAACAAAGCATTCAAATTCCGAATTCAGTAAGAATCATTCCGCTTTCTAAAATTCCGCATTCCCCGGAGTCCTTGGGAATGGAATTACATCCCTTATATTTTTCATCCCTGTCACAAAAATCATAAGCCTTTCAAAACCAAGACCAAAACCACTGTGAGGAGCGGTGCCGAATTTTCTTGTTTCAAGGTACCACCACAGACTTTCCTCCGGAATTTCCAACTCATCGATTCTTGCTTTCAGCACATCATAACGTTCTTCCCGCTGAGATCCGCCAACGATCTCTCCAATGCCCGGGAATAAGATGTCCATAGCCCGTACTGTACTATCTTCCTCATTTTGACGCATATAGAACGCTTTAATATTTTTTGGATAATTGTACAATATAACCGGTTTTTTGAAATGCTTCTCAACCAAAAATCGCTCGTGTTCCGATTGCAAATCTATCCCCCAATCATCGATCAGGAATTTAAATCTTTTCTTTTTATTTGGTTTTGAATTTCTCAAAATCCGTATGGCATCGGTGTATGTCAAGCGCTCAAAATCATTGTCGATGACAAATTGAAGTCTTTCTACTAAAGAAAGTTCACTCCGTTCTTCTTGTTTTAAATTCTTTTCTTCATCAAGAGCCCTCTTATTAAGAAATTCAAGATCCTCGTTGCAATTTTCGAGCACATATTTAGCCAAATACTTGAGAAATTCTTCTGCAAGATCCATGTTATCATTCAGATCATAGAAAGCCATCTCCGGTTCTATCATCCAAAACTCAGCGAGGTGCCTGGAAGTATTGGAATTTTCAGCCCTGAAAGTTGGCCCAAATGTATATATATCCGAAAGGGCAAGAGCTCCCAATTCTCCCTCAAGCTGACCCGAGACCGTAAGACCTGTTTCGTGACCAAAAAAATCCTTCGAAAAATCGACTCCCCCATCCTTAGTTTTTGGAGGGTTTAAAGGATCCAATGTTGATACCCTGAACATTTCTCCTGCGCCTTCAGCATCCGAACCCGTTATAATCGGTGTATGCAGATTGTAAAATCCTTTGTCATTAAAAAATTTATGTACGGCAAAAATCATGGCATGACGGACTCTGAGTACTGCCCCGAAGGTATTTGTCCTTGGCCGTAAATGAGCTATTTCTCGTAAGAATTCAAGCGAATGCTTTTTTGGTTGCAAAGGATATTCTTCAGGGTTTGCCACGCCAAGCACTTCTATGTCCACAGCCTGTAATTCTAAAGATTGTCCCTTTCCCTGTGATTCTACAAGTTGTCCGTTAACAGAAATGCAAGCCCCGGTAGTGACCAGCCTCATCACTTCCTCATCCATCACTGCATTATCAGCAACGACCTGTAAGTTATTAATTGTGGATCCATCATTCATAGCGATAAAAGCTACGTTTTTATTCCCTCTCTTAGTTCTTACCCAACCTTTCACATTTGTTTCCATACCGACCTTAGCATTGGCCAGCAAATACTTGATTCTCGCTCGTTTTGCCATTTTCCTTATAATTGTTGTTAATTTTTAAAACGAAGCGCAAATTTAATAAAAGAAATGAACCTTAGAGGATAATAAAAGTTTTATTGATTGGGAATTAGACTCACAAAAAACTTTGTTTAAAGAATCGAGGAATTGTATTAAATTTGGCAGGAATTTGAGAAACCTTCAATGCAAAAACTAGGATTATTTCAGACATTAAGTCAAAAACTGTCTCCACAACAGATACAGTTTATCAAATTGCTGCAGGTTCCGACCATTGAGTTAGAAACAAGGATAGAGGAAGAGTTGGAAACCAATCCGGCTCTTGAAGAAGGTATTGAAGAGCCCGATGAACAGGCTGAACAAGCTGAGGAATTCGAAGAAAAAACTGAATCAAATGAAGAGGAAATAAGCTTTGAAGATTATCTACATGATGATTACAGTGGATATAAGATGCAGGGAGATGGCAATAACCCCGATGAAGAAGACAAAGAAATACCTATTGCTACAGCTACAACATTAAATGATCAGCTTATAAATCAACTCGGATTTCTTGGCTTGGATGAAAGGCAGGAAAAAATCGGTGAACAATTGATTGGAAGCATTGAAAATGATGGATATATCAGAAGGGAGCTGGAAGCTATAATCAATGATCTGGCGTTTAGCATGAATATTGAAACGGACATCGATGAGTTAGAGGAGATTCTGAGAAAAATTCAATTATTTG
Organism: Bacteroidota bacterium; assembly: GCA_024280115.1. Lineage (GTDB taxonomy): Bacteria > Bacteroidota > Bacteroidia > Cytophagales > Cyclobacteriaceae > JAAUQL01. Next base: position 11,230 of record JAJRQT010000098.1, read on the forward strand.
ACCCACCTGGTATCGCTGCAAGGAACCTTCAAGAATGCTTGTTGCTCCAGTTAGAAAGAAAATTAGATCAAACTCCAGAGGTAAAATTGGCCATTGAGATCATTGAATACTGTTTTGTTGATTTCACAAAAAAACACTACGAAAAAATATTGAAAAAGCTCAACATTGAGCATGAAGAAAATCTAAAGGCAGCGATTGATCTAATCACAAAATTAAATCCCAAACCCGGTGGGTCATCTTCGGGAGATATGGTCAAAACTCAATATTTGATCCCGGATTATCTATTGACAAATAATAACGGGAAATTAGAACTTACCCTAAATTCCAGAAATGCTCCCGAATTAAAGATTTCCAGATCTTACTCTGAAATGATGGAGACCTATGATAAAACCAAGAAAAAAGATAAAAAGCTCCGGGAAACCGCAACTTTCGTAAAGCAAAAACTCGATGCCGCCAAATGGTTTATCGATGCCATCAAACAAAGGCAGCAGACATTGCTCAATACTATGCGATCCATTATCAAATATCAATACGATTTTTTTCTAACAGGCGATGAGAGTAAACTCCGGCCTATGATATTAAAGGATATTGCCAATGAAATAAATATGGATATCTCAACAGTTTCAAGGGTAGCAAACAGCAAATCCATCCAAACAGAATTCGGTATATACCCATTGAAATATTTCTTTTCTGAAGGCATTGCCACAGAATCAGGCGATGATGTAAGCAGTAGAGAGGTAAAACATCACCTCAAAGAACTGATAGACAAGGAAGATAAGAAAAAACCACTTTCAGACGATAAGCTGGAAAAATCACTAAAACAAAAAGGATACAATATAGCTCGCAGGACAGTTGCCAAATACAGGGAACAGCTAAACATTCCAGTGGCCAGATTAAGAAAAGAACTGTAGTGAGAGATAAATTCGCATACATTATATCATTGGTATTCCATCCACTTTTAATGCCCTCCTACCTGTTTTTATTCGTTATGATATTCGCAGCCCCGTTGCTGCAACCATTGCCACAGGAATCTTTATTCCAGGCTTTAATAATAATAGTTATTGTTTCCTTTATAATTCCCGCGATCAGCATCGGCACATTGCGGTTGTCGAAATTTATTTCTGACCTACAGCTTGCCAATGCAAGGCAACGCATAACACCTTTCTTATTTGTGGCTTGTTTTTATGGGATCACAACATACATGTTTTATACAAAACTCAATATCAACAATATACTTTTTCTAGTTTTCGCCATCACAACAGTGCTTCTTTTTGTACTTACAGTCATTACGTATTTTTGGAAAATCAGCGTACATGGTGCCGCGATAGGAGGAGTATTAGGGTTCATTTTCGCGTTGAGAACAGCATATCCTGTTCCTCACTTTGACAAAATATTGGCGACACTCGTCGTTATTTCCGGATTAGTGATATATTCAAGATTGTCATTAAATGCACATACGCCATCACAGGTGTATGCCGGAACAATTTTAGGATTTATAAGCTTTTATTTTCGTTATTTCTTTTCCTTTAAAAAAGAGCCATTGACAGGCCAAATGTCATTGGGTACATGGTTGTTCCCAAAGGTCCCTTATCCTTATTGAATAATTCTGATAGACTGTAGTAATAATAGGCGCTGAAAGCGCCATACCCTATCTTACCATAAACCCCATATCTTAACTGGCTCAATTCAAACTTTTCTTTCTGCTTGGTCTTTTTAGTTTCACCGTCTTCAGAGTATTTCACTTTTGTTTTACTATCAAACAATACTCCAATCTTCCCACCAAGAGTTATTGTCAGCGATCTCTTTGGGTCGTATTTCCTTGATATCCAGCGCAACTCTAATGGAATATCAATATAATTGACATTGAATTGAGATTTACTATAAGAAATACCATCACCATAAATGCTATCCAAAGGAACAAATTGAACTTCTTTGTTCCCGAGGCTATCCAGGCCATATCCCAGGGTTATATTTTTGTCGAAAGCATATTTTTCTGTGCCTACACCAATGCCGGGATGAAATGAAAAGGCAGATTCGCCAATATTCATATCATATAAATAGTAAGCATTGAACGTTCTGCTACTCATGGTCTTAAAACCGTATCCCGGAGGATTCTCCTGAGCCCAATTGAATCCGAATTCAATCATCAAATCACCTGGAATATCCGGACGACCAGCTTTCTCCTGAATAAGTTTACTTGTGCGGTTTGCCTTGTTATTCTTTGGCGTTGCCTCCTGCCCAAAAGCAATACTGGAAGAAAAAACTATTGCCAAAATTGAAACAGCGTATTTTATACTTTTAATAGATGATATCATATAGAAAAATTTAATGCGGCAAAGATAATATTTTTTAGATGATCATAAACAAGAATTTCTTTTATAACGGTATTTAATTACCTAAATTTGCATCCGTTTACAAAAATTAACATTTTTTAACAGTTCGGACCTGTAGCATAACTGGATAGTGCCCCTGATTACGGATCAGGAGGTTGGGGGTTCGAATCCCTCCAGGTTCACAATAATAGGCTTATACGCTGCGTATAGGCCATTTTTGTTATTTTTAACCCGAATATGTAACCGATTTTTCAAAAGATCATGAGGTACCTACAAGACAACGCCGAAATTATAGTTGATGATTCTGGTTTGGATAACACGAAACTGATTATTCCAGTAGAATTTGCGCTCATTCTACAGATAGATGATGTTATAGTTTTCGAAACGATAGCTGAAGATCAACCAACTTGGTTAATAGAATCTAAGAACTACAACAAAGTTGTCGGTAAAGCGATTAAAATAAGAGAGCGGGTGATAATTTCAAATAGCATTCGCTTCTTTGCATCACTTGTCTAACCAAATAAGGAAACCGGAAAATCTTAAATCTCATGAAATTTAACTGAAAGTTCTGATCACCTAACTGATCTATATCGATTGATCAAAAACAAGTGATTTTTCATTATCACTCAAAAAAACGCCCTTCATAGATGGCTTGTAGTCAACGATCTAATGACCGGTAATGGTTTAGGACCTTGGGGTTTTGGCTATTTTGGCCAATAAAAAAAGCTGCCATTTCTGGCAGCCTCATGGAAAAAACGGAGACGTATTTATTTTTGCAATTTCTGTTTCAATTTAATGAGCTTACCGGGAGATGACCCGGGGGCTGCTTTCCTGTCTTTAAGTAGTAATCGATTCTTGACCGGACTTCATTTATAGCTGCCTTTACAGATAGATAAACTATTTGAGACAGTACTCCTTCCACGGTTTCGCCTGGAAGGTAACTGCAGTAACTTTTTATCCTATCGTAGTCTTTCTTATCGATCCCAATCTCAATTTTTATTTTCTCGTTTGCCATTATCCAAACCCTAACCTTTGTTCAACTTGTTTCAAAATATAATGAATATCTTCTCCGCGCTGTATGCCTTCGACGGTGACATTCACATTAGTACCCACTCGTCCTCGTTTGAGCGATAGCGGAAACGAGGATGTAATGGATAGAGAGCATTTGTAATGCGGTGTATAAGTGAGGAGAATAAATATGAATTGGAGAAATTGTCTGAACTATGATTTATGGGATTAACATGATTTTTTAAAGAAGAAAGGATGTATAGTAAGGCGGCACCCATCCCGGCAGGCGGGTATGTATTGGTTTTTATATTGTTTATGGTTTTCTGCCAGGCGTATGCCCAGGAAGTAGAAACTACCAAGCCAGTGCCGGATATTTGTATATTTACGTAAGCAACGAAAGCACTTTGGGTGTGAATGTTTATTTTGACGATCTGAAAATCACGCATAGCAGCAACTTGTCGATAGTGAGTGCTGACGATTACTATCCCTTTGGGCTGACCTTTAACTCCAGTGAGAGAAGTGGGTTTACTACTAACAAGTTCCTCTATAATCAAGGGACTGGTGATAAGCAATTCAAAACGGAAAGAGTTACTGAGCTAGGTTTAGATCTTGATATGACCAAATTCAGAATGTATGATCCTGCATTAGGTAGGTTCTGGCAAATAGATCCAATGGCAGACCAAGCAGGTCAGGAAAGTTGGACTCCTTATCAATATGCTTTCAATAACCCAATTCGATACAATGATCCTTTGGGAGATTGTCCTCCTGGTGTTGATTGTGACGACGTTGTGAAAAACCCAAGAATACGAGCAACTCCAAATAGTGGAATCACGGGGGGTAGATTTGGAAATACCAGAGGAAGATTTCATAATGGAATTGATGTTTTGGCCTCAAAAGGGACTTCTTTGAAAAGTATGCATAAAGGTTCTGTTTTTGCTGCAGCAGAACATCCTAAATTGGGTCATTATGTCATTATAAAGTCTGAGTCTGAAAACGAAACCTTTTATACTACTTATGCCCATTTGAATGAATCAAGTACTGCATCAGGAGATGTAGAAATGGGAGATGAAATTGGAAAATCTGGAAAAAGTGGAAACGCTAAAGATATGCCTAAGGATCAAGAGCATGTTCATATAAGTGTTAAATCTGGAGAAAAAGGAACGTCATATTCAGAAGCGTCATTCGTTAACCCAGAGGATTATATGAAAACTCAATTTGATTCTGAAGGTAATCCTGATCCTAATAAATTATCTGCTGGGCAAGTTCAAGCAATCGTAGATTTTATTAATGATGCCATTGAGAAAAAAAACACTGAAGAAGATAAAAACTAAGATGATCAAATTATTATTTCTGCTAACAGCTTTTGCATGTAATGCACAAAAAGATAGATTAAATGCAATTGATAGGAATGATGTGGTAGTTTCTTCCTATAATTTGGGAGACTCAATTTCTAAGGATGAAATCGATTCTCTTAAGATAAACTTTGATCCAATAATTGATCAAGACACTTTATTTTATTACTATTTTGGCAATTCATATTTTGAAGTATTAAACGACAAAATAATAGGATTTAAATTGCTGGATAACAATCTCAAAATTGAGTTTTCAAAATTAAAGATTGGAGATTCAACAGAGGCATTGAAAAAAGAATATCCTCAGTCGTTTTCAAGTAAATATAAACCTTCTGAAGATCCATCAGAGATCGTTCGTATCAGTGTTGCAAATGGAGGTCAATTAACAGATTCATTTATTCATTTTGAATTTGTTAACGGAATAATAACGAGCATCTATTATTGGGAAGATTATTGAGATCTGGAAACCTCTGCTGTTTGGAGTCTTAAAGACTTCAAACTATGAATGAGGAGCAGGATCTGTGATCCGGTAAGTGAGGGAGAACATATGAAATGAAGAAAGAGAAGTCAGCGACTTTCTGCGAGAGGTATGGCCCCCACTCGACCTCGTTTGAGCGATAGCGGAAACGAGGATGAAATGGGGGAGCAATTGTATTGCGGTATAGAAGTGAGGATATCAAATATAGATTGGAGAAATTGTCTGCACTATGATTTTTATGATTATGGGATTAACATGATTCTTTAAAGAAGAAGCGATGAATAGTAAGGCGGCGCGCCCAGGATGGTGACTGTAGCTCCTTTGGCGAGTTTATCAATGAATTTCTCATTGACATTCTTTACAAACTTCTTACAATCATGCCAGGTAGTAACCCACTCGTCCTCGTTTGAGCAATAGCGGAAACGAAGATGTGATGGATAGAGAGCATTTGTAATGCGGTGTATAAGTGAGGAGAATAAATATGAATTGGAGAAATTGTCTGAACTATGATTTATATGATTTTGGGATTAACATGATTTTTTAAAGAAGAAAGGATGTATAGTAAGGCGGCACACCCAGGATGGTGACGGTAGCTCCTTTGGCGAGCTTATCAATGAATTTCTCATTGACATTCTTTACAAACTTCTTACAATCATGCCAGGTAGTAAGCTGGATTTGCTCACTATTTCTGTTTGTAAAATAGTTGTTTGTGGCAATGGAGAAGGTGATTACTACATTTCCATTTTCGAAGTTGATTGCCTTGGCATAGTTACCGAGATTCCCGCTTGTGAATACTTTTGCTTCCATATTCTTATGCCACAACTCTTGTTTGAATCATAGAAATCCGGTAGAAAAATATTCCTCCTAAAATACAAGCATGACCAATATTAAAAATGAATTTGTACGTTCAGTCCGTCATTTTCAAGCAACACGATTTCCTCAAATTTTAATGATAAAATTCCCGCTTTTCCCAAACCGAACTCTTTATCAATTTCTCTATCATTAATTTTTAAGCTGACTTTTTTAGGATTTTTCCCTTTATCAAGAGTTATGGAAAATTGTTGCAAAGCCAACTGACCTGAGGCAATTTGAATATTTCCCGTTTGCGATTTTTCTGATTGCTTTTGAGTGAAAGTTCCCCATCCTTCAGCTGCAATAAAGCCTGACTGAAAGTTTTCGGGGTGAATTTTTGGAGCAAATTTTATCTTTTTTTTCGGCCCATGATATTCAAATCCGCAGGCGGCGATGTAAACACTATAACTTGCCATGGCTCTTGCGTAATGATCGCTACACTCAACTTCATTATATGGATTTCGCTTACTTGAATTGTAACGATCATGAATGGCACGTGTAATTGCTAATCCTTCCAAAGTTTTCCCTTCCCAAATCATATGACCTGCGGCTTCATATTCAAAACCTGTCATACATTCATTAAAATATCCAAATTGCCAATGTTTTTCCCACCCCCCTTTTTTACCACCTTTCGGCCATGTACACATCACCAATCCAGATTCATCATCAATTGCATAAGGACGGCCAGCTAATTTTTCAGGTAAAGATTTCCTGAAATCACCCATATTAGGGACAAAATTATATTTCCATAGAGCATCCAGGGAGTTTTGAATCATCTCTTTATTATACAAACGTCCCAATCCTAATTGAAAAGCCCAACTTTGTCCGAATACCTGGTCGATGTAACAGCCCGTTCCAATGCCTATTGCATCCTTATGTTTTGGATCTTCAGTTTGAATGAAATATTCACCATTAAACAAAGACTCGATATTCTTTTGTCCTTTCTTTAAAATGCCGCTGCACATATCTGAGAAATTAGTGTCATTCATTTCTATTGCCATTTCTTTGCCGGCTGCAAGAGCCGCCAGGTACAGTGAAATAATAACAGGAATATTTCCGTACCATTCAGCATCTAAAGTGTTATGCTGTTCTCCGAATATCATACCATTGGCTTTCCCGTCTTCTTCATCCATATTTATCAAATACTGCAATGCAGCCTTAATATGCTTCCAGTTCGCACTAAGAAACTTTGTGTCAGGAGTCATTTGATGCTCACGATACGAACGCAAGACAACTCCCGCCTGACCGTCGGCAGCATCTCTATTAGCCCTTCCTCCTCTAAAATCGATTTTCCCGTTTTTCTCAATTACAATAAAATCGGTACGCTCTCTTAAATTTCGTTCCAATTCCGGAAAAACCCGCCCCACAGCCTGGGCGTAATGCCAAACATGGGTACAAGTACCGGTACAGCATCCAATACCTTCCCAGGCCCAAAAGCGACCATCCTCCAACAAATAGCAGGTTTCTGTGGCTAAAGTTGATGTGTTGGAAAAAGTCCGGTTTAAAAACCAATAGGGCAATGTTGATTTATTGTAAAATGTATCGGTAAACAAAAGTGTTTTCTTGTGCAGTCGTTCAAAATTTAAAGAAATTTCTTCTGCTACATCAAATGAATTTCTAAAGCGTTGGCTATAAGAACGGCCTTTAAACCGGTTACCATCTGCACTTAGATTAGGGAAGCACCAGCTTATTACAAATGAAATTTCTTTGATTTCCCCAGGGAGCAACATAACTGTTTTACTTATACCGCCTCGTAAACTAATGCCAAAGTCTTCAATAGCTGATTCTGAATATTCATGTTCACCTGGGAACAGCAACTCCGAATAGTTGTCTTCTTGTGAGATTGCCTTTGCAGACTTATCCGCGTTAAGTAAAGTCAGACTTATATCGCCATAGTCTCTTTGCTTGTCGAATTGAAAATCTAATTCAGAGCCGTTTTCATCTACAATGGCCTCGCAAAGTAAGGTCGAATGATTACCTTTATTTATTATCGTATTTTTCAACTGTACCTCTGACGCAGCACCGGAAATATGCAATACGGGATTTTCTAACCAACCTGACAACTCACAAGTTACCTCTTTGCTACTTGTATTTTTCACCTTATATTTCATTATCGTCGCCGGGTAATTTGAGGATGAAACTTCTAATGGTATAAAAGGTGAGAAAGCTTTTAGGTAAACTTCAATTGGAACATTTTCTTCTTTATAGGAAACTTCCCCAACCGGATATTGCCCTTTAAAAGTGATATTTTTAAAGCCTTTATAATCTAATCTTTTAGTCCATTCAGAATCTTCTTGTTGAATTTTAATTGCGAATCCCTGATCAAAAGGATATTCCTGGGTGACGGGCACAACATAATTACTGCCATCTCTAGGTCTTACAGTTCGCCCATTTAACTCATGCGTAACACCAACGATTCCTTCTTTGGTATCATTAAAAATATCCCATAACCATAATTTGCCATCACCTCCCAGATATACTTGCCCAGCGCAGATACCTCCTACCGGCATTCCAATATATACCAGGTCTTTCCCAGTATATACTTCCGGGGCTCCTCTTTCATATAACGATTTTACCCATTCAGGATTTAAATTTTTATTTACCGGAATCTGGTATCCATCTTGTAAGAGTGCTGCTCTTGCAGGATCATTTATTCCAAGGGTCAATCCACCAATCCCGACCCCCATTAATTTTATAAAATCTCTTCGCTGTATCTCACCGGTTTTTGGAACTATAGCTTGTTTTTTAGAAGTTGAGTTACAACATCCGCTACTTGGATCGCAACAACCTGCATTAGATTTACTGTTGTTCTTCAGATTGTTAATTAGTTTTCTATCCATATTAGAATTCGGATTAATTATTAAGGTTTTACAACGAATTTAATAGATTATTTTTGAAAGGACAGCCCAGGGCATTTGGGTTTAGAAAAATTTAACATTTCGTACTTCGGTCTGTGGCCCACAGACCGAAAATATTGATTGTTAAATGGTCTGTGAGCCACAGACCATGGTATTTTTTATCAATTTGCTTTAAACCCGATTGCCCTAACAGCCAACTTTCAATTGCCAGACAAAGTTATTTCTCATGGACGTTAATTTCAAATAATAGGCTATGGACGTTTCGAAACCAATACATCTGGCAATGCACGACTTATTGAGCGGGAGAACCAATCATTTATTGCCGTTTTCTTACGCTTTCTGCTATTAAGTATGGATATTGCGGTTTCAAAATATTTAAAGTGAGAATATTTTGATGATTTTAAACAGGTTCCTCCTGTAAATTTCAAATTCGGATATCTCATTAATTAAACATTTGATGAATTTTGAATTATAATTTCTGGATTAGTTTTAAAAGAATAAAATATGAAAGTTTTTTTAGCATTTGTAAGAGATGAAGATTACTATCACATACTCCCGGAAAAACTTAATAAAAACAAGGGTGATGGCCGTTTAAAAGCGATGGCTTTCCCTCCACTTGGAATTCAGACATTGGCGCCGGTACTGCGTAAACACGGTCATGAGGTGCACATGTTTGATACTTGTCACCCGGAAATGAAACAGCAACATTTAGCGCAGGCTGTTAAAAATGAGCGGCCTGATGTTATTGCCCTTTCATTTCTTTCGACTACTTCATACCGGTTATTAAAAAGTATGGCCAAGCGCTTGAAAACTGAAGATCCGGATATACCTATTGTTGTTGGAGGACCGTTTACAACCGAAAACTCTACGCACATAATGAAAGATTGCCAGTACATCGATTGTGTCGGACCTGGAGAGGGAGAGGAATTGTTACCTGATTTATTGGATAATTTAAACGACTTAAGTGTTGTAAAAGGCCTTATATGGAGAAAAGGTGACGAAATTGTGAATAATCCTCCCAGACCCATGATTCGGGATCTCGATCAGTTTCCGTATCCAGACCGTCAGAGTCTTCCAATTGATTATATAGAATCCCTTCCTCTGGATATACCGGCAGTACTATCAATGGATAAGTTTTGCACAATACAAACCTCCCGCGGATGCCCTTATAAGTGTATATATTGTGATATTCCAAACCTAAACCAGGGTAAATGGAGATTTAGATCACCAAAACATGTACTCGGTGAAATGCAGGAACTCAGTGATCAGGGCTTCAAATCAATTTATTTGACCGACGATCATTTTCTATTAAAAAATAAAAGGATTCAGGAAATATGCGAAGGGATCATAGAAAGAGATCTGAAATTTAAATGGGGCTGCGAAGGAAGGGTTGACTCTGTGGGCATAGCAATGCTACCAATATTAGCTAAAGCCAATTGCAACTTTTTAGCTTTTGGAGTTGAATCCGGTTCTCAGAAAGTACTTGATCGTTTGGTAAAGGATCAAACTCTGGAACAAATAAAATTTGCGATTGACGAAGCTAAAAGACAGGGAATTGAAAAGGTTCATGGCTTTTTTGTTGTAGGAAGCCCTGATGAAACAGAAGAAGAAATTCTTGATAGTTTTCGTTTTGCATCTACCTTGAAGCTGGATTCATTTGGCTTTAACCGACTATGTGTTTATCGAGGCACACCACTTTGGGAAGAATATTTACAGCGAGGTTTAATCGATGATGAAAAGGATTGGGACAAGTGGTTTAGGTGTTCTGAAGTGGATCCCACGGTTCTACCTGCTGATGTGGTGCACAATGCGAGAAAAAAAGGATACAAACTTTTATTCAAACATCTTATATTTCACCATCCGATCCGCACGTTCAAGTTGGTGAGAGGATTTAGCAGATTTATGCGATTTAGTGATGTAATGAAACTGATTCTTAGCCCGTTCCGTAAAATTGATCATTCTGCTACGCAAAAAATGACGGATGAGGAATTGGAATTGGAGACTGAGTATTCCTAGTATTTCCCACAATGGCGACATTTTTTGATGAAAAAGAATTATTCTATTTCACGATAGCAGGTTCGCGAAATACTGTATTTACGTTTTCGTATGGTTTAAACGCTTTTTATAACTCGAAAAATTCATAATTTTTTATTACCCGCTAACACCATTGAAAATGCTTGGCAAGCAGGTGGTCTATGAGTCAACAAAAGTTTTTACTCTTCTCATAGCCGTATTTCAAAGTAAATACATAAACCCCAACTTCTTCAGATATGGGGAACGAGCAATAGTATTGATAAAGGTTATAGCGATATTTATTATTCTGTATTACAATAACATACAATTTATCCCTGGGCTATTATCTAAAATCTCAGTGAATGAATCGGGTAAAGTGATTATCTTCTTTAGCGTTCATCAAATTCCCGATAGGCTCCGAATTGCGCCAAATCATCTTCGCCAAGATTTTCCGGATACGGCTCATTGTCCATATTGAATTTTTCACACAACTTTTTCCAAAGCTTTTTCCGTGTATATCGCTGATGGATCTTCTGAAATTTTGTTGCCTTCAAAATATCAATGGCTGCTTCGTATTTTTCCATGTCAATCAAAAGAGCAATGCGCCTTTCGATGATTATTTCATCCTCTAAGGCATTTAGTTTATCCAGCCATGACAACCTCTCTTGCAATGTTTCACTCCCAAGTGCAGCCAATGCTTTATCTCTTTCCACCATAATCTGAGGGTGTAAAATAAAGGTTTCGTCTTTCATGCCACGATATGATATCACGGCATCATGCAACTTATCCTGATAGAAAAAAACCCTGCCAAGTATGGCTTTGGAAATATCCAAATCAGATGTTGATAAAACTGAAACTGCTTCATTGGTTTTACCTCTTCCCAGCAACCATACCCCAAAATATAATTTCCAATAATTAGATTTACTATGGTGTTTGATGGCCCACCGAAAAGCAATTTCCAGATTGCACATTCCGCTTGGTGGCCAACATACTTCTTCCGGAGAAGGCGGTTCCTGAAGTTCCTTGACATTGTTGTTTTCATAGGCTTTTAACAATTGAAACCAAACATCGACATCACCACCTCTGGCATATGAATAAAATGGAATTTCTTCCAGTTGCCTGAGTGCAACTTTAGGGAGGTCTATTTCTTCAATATTGAGAGGCTGATCACTAGGAATCCAGAATTCTGTTCGCCAAAGTGTTTCGCCAATTCCAAGCTCATTTTTTATTGATTGATCAACAATAGGACCCGCCTGAATTTCAAGAAAAGGCTGTTTATTGAGCGAAGATAGATATGACCATTCTTTGTCCCGGTCAGTTCCATAACTCCAAAGTTTTATACCTTTTACTTTGTCAAGATCCGCCACATGATAAAGTCCGGTTCCGGTAGAAGGTGTATAACATCCAAAGGCATTGCAATGAGGCTGAAGCCAGAAATATCCGGACATCTTTTTTATATCAGAATTTTTCCGCGGTCCATCTTTTTCCCAGTCAATCGAAAAAATCGTATCCTCATGTGCCAGAACCGGCCCCTTGGGAAAATGAAATTTAGTGTCTTCATAGGCCGGAATTGCGGCATTTGACCACGACATCCAGGGATGAGGCTGATTTGTAGGATTTTTAAAAACTGTGCGTTGGGTTAGGAAATTATCCCTTTCTCCAAGTGAATATTCAATTGTCCATTGCATGCCATAACGCAACTCCGTTTCGCCTACAGTAACATAAATTCTTTCCTCAATCCTGCAAATGTCATACAACACAGTTTCACTTTGAGAGGGTGTGTGGGAAATCGGGAAGCTCATTTCTATACCACCGGCAACAAAACTAAAGCGTGGAAGTATTCGTATCGGGCGAATTACATTGGGAACGTAAAGTACTTCTTTTCCCGATATTTTATGGATAATTGAATATACTTTCCCTCCAAGGTCAGGATATATTAGTACGCTTATAAAACTATTCTCAAGCCTGATGAAATTATAGCTCTTTATTACCGGTCTTTCAGAAGTCTCACAATAGCTTTGATATGGATACACTCCATCTGGATCAAATACTGTAGGCAAAGGGCCGACCGGCGTCAGTAAATGTGTAAGTATCTTTTTCTTTATTTAAGCAACCTTAATCATAGAAAATCATTGTGGTTCTTTGTGAAATATAATAGGTTCAGAGATAGAAAAAAAAATCTCAAATAAAATAACCCGTCTGAAATGAGTTACAATTTTTAAGGCTGTAATAATAATTAAATTATTTTGAGTGTTTTGTGCTCAATGGTTTGAATTGAAATAAGGCTACGCTTCCAATTATTCAAACTTAAATACGCATGAAAATCGAATTTTATTTCAACGCCAAAGATTTAGATGCAAAATAAATGGAGGTCCCAAAAGATGCTTTTATTCTTTTTACATGGAGAAAATGGCCTTTTAGCTCATTAGTGAAATTAGCTTTAAAATGGTGATAGTCACTTTTCTCAAGGAATTCTAAAAACCGGGCAAAAGCCGGGGTAGGACCATAATAGTCATTGACTACTATATAATGCTTTGAAATCCGTTTCATTTCACCCAGAATAATTTTTCGCTTTTCTTCCTTTACTCCATGCAGCACAAATGAAGCCGTGACAATGTCAAAGGACTCATCATCAAATTCAGAAAGATTCTCAGCGTCACCAATACTAAAGGAAATCTCCGGGGCGTATCTTTCATTTGCCCTATCAATCATCTTTTGTGCAAAATCAACTCCATGCACCTGCGATGCACCGTACTCCTTGAACAGAGCTGCCCATGCACCGGGCCCTGTACCGATATCCAATACACTTTTCCCTGTTAGGTCCAACTCTTCCTTTACATTATGTATAGCCCGGCGAAAACCCTTCTTCACATAACCGTCCAATGCACTATAGATTGGCGCAATTAAATTAAATATACTCTTAGCCCGTTTGTGCGGGTTTTTACTAAAAATCATGTTTCACAAGTCATTTTGTGACAAACTTAAAGATTGTATAAAACATCTATGTGCTACAGCATACAAAACTGAAATTGGATCATCTTGACGGTCGTTTTTCGTAAATCTTATAAAAAAATAAAGGTGAGCTTGGCGGCTCACCTTTATTCAACCTAAACACCCAAAATTATGAAAAAACTACTAAGACAATTCTCTTTTAAATCTGCTGGGTAAAACTAATTCGCTACCCGACATATGACTCTTAAATCATTAACGACTTATAAATCTTTTTATTGTTTTTGAATTATTATCTAATCCTCATTGCAAAGATACGTGAATTACTATGAAAAGGTTTCAATAAAAACTAAAATAATTATTACGTACCTCATTTTATTTATATTAAATTATGATTTTTTAAATTAACGTGTGCATAATTGATTTTCATTTTAAAATTTTCATCGATTGATTAAATAATTATAAATAATTCAAAATTGGTGCTATTTCCATTAATAATTTAATAATATCTCATGCCTAAAAATCCATTAAAGTTAACTACCCGAATAAACCTTACTCTAATTTCATTTTATATCTCCACCTCATCCAGATTTATAAATTCAATTTTATGATCATCACTCAGCGTAATGCCAACGATTGAATCTGCAGAAATTTTTCCTTCAAGAATTTTTTTCGACAATTCGTTGAGGATATATTTTTGTAATACCCTTTTCAGTGGCCTCGCGCCAAGTTGTGGGTCAAATCCTATCTCGCCAAGAAAATCTAGTGCTTTATCGTCTGCTTCGAGCCTGATATTATTTTCAGCCAATCTTTCTTTTATGATATTAAACTGAATTTCAACAACCTTCCTGATATCTTTTTGAGACAATGGTTGAAACATAATAATTTCATCCACCCTGTTTAAAAACTCCGGTCGCACAGCTTTTTTCAGCAAGTCCATGACCTGGTTTTTTGTACGTTCGATAATTTCATCTTTATTTCCATCATTAAAGTGAGCAAAGTTATCCTGTATCAGATGAGACCCCATATTTGTTGTCATGATGATGATGGAATTTTTGAAATTTGCCACACGACCTTTATTATCCGTCAGTCTTCCATCATCGAGCACCTGTAATAAAATGTTAAAAACATCCGGGTGTGCCTTTTCAATTTCATCCAACAGGATCACAGAATAAGGCTTTCTTCTCACAGCCTCAGTGAGCTGGCCGCCTTCATCGTAACCAATATATCCCGGAGGTGCACCAATAAGCCTGCTGACCGAATGACGCTCCTGGAATTCAGACATATCGATGCGAACCATATTATTCTCATCATCGAATAGGAATTCTGCCAAACTTTTTGCCAGTTCGGTTTTCCCGACACCGGTTGTTCCGAAAAATATAAATGACCCAATTGGTCTTTTGGGGTCCTGGAGCCCTGCTCTACTGCGACGTACTGCATCAGAAACAGCTTCTATTGCCTCTTCCTGGCCTGCTACACGGTTACCCAGCTCTGCTTCCAGGTGCATTAGTTTTTCTTTTTCTGTCTGAATCATTTTTGAAACAGGAATGCTTGTCCATTTAGCTACTACCTCAGCTATATCTTCACTATCTACTTCCTCCTTGAGTAAGGTATCTTCATTTTGCATGTCCTTAATCTGGTTTTGAAGCATATCCAATTTCTGCTGACTCTCAACAATTAATCCATACCTGATTTCAGCTACCCTTCCAAAATCACCGGCCCGCTCTGCTTTTTCTGCTTCCAGTTTCAGCTTTTCAATATTTTCTTTCTCTTTCTGAATACTCTGTATGAAGTTTTTCTCATTTTCCCATTGAGCTTTCAGCTCATTTCTTTTGTCCGAAAGTTCAGCTATGGCTTTAGAAAGTATCTTTTCTTTCTCTTTGTCTTTTTCCCTGCGTATAGCCTCGCGTTCAATTTCCAATTGCATAATCTTTCGCTGCAATTCATCTAGCTCTTCCGGCAATGAATCGATTTCAATTCTAAGTTTTGCGGCTGCCTCATCTATCAGGTCAATGGCTTTGTCCGGTAAATATCTATCAGAAATGTACCTGCTTGATAGCTCTACTGCGGCTATTACAGCATCATCTTTGATCCTTACTCCATGATGTAATTCATATTTTTCCTTAATTCCTCTTAAAATAGAAATGGCGTCTGGTACATTTGGCTCATCTACCATGACACCCTGGAATCTACGCTCAAGGGCTTTATCTTTCTCAATATATTTCTGGTATTCCTGCAATGTTGTTGCCCCAATAGCGTGTAACTCACCTCGGGAAAGTGCGGGTTTTAGTAGATTTGCTGCATCCATAGCACTCTCACCTCCACCACCGGCTCCGACAAGTGTATGAATCTCATCGATGAAAAGTATAATCTCTCCATCAGAATCTGTGACTTCCTTGATTACTGCTTTTAATCTTTCTTCAAACTCTCCTTTGTATTTCGCGCCTGCGATGAGCAATCCCATGTCAAGGGAAATAATTGTTTTTGATTTTAAGTTTTCAGGAACATCGCCATCGACAATACGCTGGGCCATTCCTTCAACAATCGCGGTTTTTCCAACACCAGGCTCACCGAGAAGCATTGGATTATTTTTAGTTCTCCTGGATAATATCTGAAGAACCCTTCTGATTTCCTCATCCCTGCCAATAACCGGATCAATTTTTCCTTCCAGGGCCATTTTATTCAGATTTTTCGAATATCTGTCCAGCGACCTGTATTTCGATTCTGCATTCTGGTCTTTTACTGTGTCCCCTCCTCTCAGCTCTTTAATGATCGTAATCAGATCTTTTTTATTAAATCCAAGACTTTTTAGCAAGCCGGCTGTCTTGTCTGAGCCATCAATTAATGCGAGCACCAAATGCTCAACGGCCACAAATTCATCACCAAACTCCTTGAGGAACCCCATGGCTTTTTGCAGAACGCTATTTGTGGCATTGGACAAATAGGGCTGTTGTCCAGAGCTTTTCGGATAAGTATTTATAATCTCATCCAGTTTTTCATCTAGCTGCAACCTGTTGACAGCAAGTTTTTTGAGTATGAATGCAACAACATTTTCATCTGATAAAAGCAGGGCCTTCATCAGATGGGCTGTCTCAATTGACAATTGCTGATTCCCATTGGCTATTTCGATTGCCTTTTGAATAGCCTCCTGACTTTTTACAGTATAATTATTAAAGTTCATCTCATTACATTTTTAATTTCCACAAAGACCCATCAATTATTTAGCCACAATAAAACTATGTTATAATCCGGCAATAATGACATATTAATTCACGGTAAAATGCCGTATTGCGTCATTTTGACACATTCCGATATAGATATATGTGAGAATTATTGTTGGAGAAAAAGGTTTTTTTTATGAAAGAAAAGGAAATTAAAAAAGACTAAAATTAAAATGCTTTCGAGGGTGAATAAGCTTTTTTACACATGATTGAATAGTAATAATAGTATAATATCAGAGCATTCCCTGCACTGGGTACCGGGCTCTGAACCGGGAAACTAAATCAATTTGAATTTGAACTACTTGACCGCATGAGTTAATGATCATGTGCCGTATTCTCTCCAAACATGGCTTGAAGATTTTTTCTGTGACTGAGAAATTAGAGCTTTTCAGCTTTTTCATAGCTCCAATCTATTTATACAAACCGTGTTTTTAAACTCCTCGTTGGATAGAGAGCAAATAAGCCTTATCGTAATATTTTGTCAAAATATCCCAGTCGAAGCTCACAGAAGCGGCTTCAGATTTATTCCTCATTTCTACCCGCTCTCTTCTGCTTTGCTTAACGAATTTAAACAACTCATCTGCTAATTGCTGGGCTGATTCATCGAAAGTGCTTTTTACCTTATCGATAATAATTATTCCCTTTTCTTCCGGGTTACTGATGTTATGCTCTACAAAATCTCCAAACCCCGACAGATTACTCGTTACGGCAGGGACACCGCGAGCTATACTTTCCAAAGGCGTATAACCCCATGGCTCATAATAACTTGGGAAAACTCCAAGGTTACACCCTCTTGTGAATTGGTCGTATTCTATTCCCCAAAGTGGGTTTGCAGGAACTATGAAATCCGGGTGATAGACAATTTTTACTTTGTCATATGGATTATTCACAAGGTTCGCGCTTCTCAAAAACATTAGTATCGGATCGTCAGTATCGTTTACCAGGTTATGAGTCACTACTGGAGGCAAACGATCAGATTTCCAGGATTGCAATGTTCTTCTGAATCTCAACCTCCAATAATCATCCACAAAATCACTTAACTGCGGCAATTTATTATCTGGAATACTTGCAGCCTTTTTAAATAATTGTGCCCCCACCCTCCTTTCGATATTCTGGCATGTTTGCCTCAACTCTTCCATTACCGCCCTGCTTTGCAATACCTCGGGATTCATAGAATGATATGGCTGTTTTGTGATAAAAAACATCACGACAGTCATATCAATATTTTCTTTTTGCATCATATAGTTGAGGCGCGCCAATGCTTCAAGGGAAAGGCCAAAGCCTTTATTTCTAAATTCAAATCTGCCTGACGTGAAAAAATACAAGGTTTTATCAAGGTCAAATGTATAGCTACTGAAAAAATGAGCCATGACGAATTGGTGGATTTTTTCTTTATATTTTTCATGCAAATTCTGAAATTCATGCAGCACATGAAACCGCTCTATATTTATCCCGTTTGGAGTTACGATATCAGGTTCTCTACCCAGAAGATACTGACATTCAATGGCTGTCACTTCACTTACTGTGGTAAATACATGTGATCCGTGAGCGGCGGCTCTCTCAATCTTAACCTGGGATTCTATATTGAAATTTTTTGATTCTTGCAACCAATCAAAAAATGGAAGATGGTTGTAAAATTCCGGATCATTCATGGCCAGGTATCTTCCCAAAATAGTTGCATGAGTTGTAAATGTTATGGAAACAGGGAGATTTGCCTTTCTAATTTCAGGAATCGGTGTGGCAGCCATCCATTCATGGAAATGGGCTATATAATTTTGGCTTTTGGTCTTTTTCCCACATACAGTCTCAACAAATATATTTGTCAAAAATCCAAATGCTATCACCTGATCGACCAGGTCATCATCCGGTGTCTCAATGTGATGATGTTCCCATAATTGATATTTTATATCACCCAATCTATCAAATACGCTGAACGGATTTAATAATACAATCTTTGGTCTTCCCGTAACAAGCCATTTACCGTAATGCACATCAAATCCCATTTCGCGCATCTTTGCAGCAGCCCTGGAAAAAGGCCCTTCTATTTCTTTTATTTCTTCAAATTCGGTGGTGACATTTGGATTTACATACGGACCTACAAGACAATAATTTCCGGCAAATTTCTCAACCATTGTAGGTACCTTACTTCGCAAGACTGTATATATCCCCCCTACCTGGTTGCAGGCTTCCCATGCTATTTCGGAAAGTAAGGTGTTTTCGATAATTTTTTTGGTTAATCTTCCTTTTATTGCTGTTTTATTTTTCTTCATCTGTACCATAGCATTAAAAAATAAATATGAATTCTAATTGGTTAAAAAGCCAACATTCTGGCCTCTAACCAAATATAATATTTACAATTGATTTCAAAAATTAATATCCAAAGTAACTGCCTTATTTACTTTTTTAATACTCCGGCATTCTGTTATTCTTTCAATAATAAGTTAGAAGGCAGTGATAAAAAGGGGCGTTAAATCAATTATATATCATTAAAACCAATGATCGGTAACGGTTCTATTGAACAACTTCAATCCGTTAATTTTTCTCATCCTCTCCATATTTTAGCGCAATCTTCAGCGAAATATCACACAAAAAGGAATTATTAAATAGGGCACCAAAAAGGGTCTCTAATAATTTTAAATTTGTCAAACAATATACCTCAATAATCATGAAGAAAATCATTATTGCTTTAGCTTCAATTGTTACATTGTTACTTCTCACAGCAATCATCCTCCCTTATGTTTTTAAGGATGATATACAACAGCAAATCAGATCGACACTCAGTGAATCACTTGATGCCCGGGTTTATTTTGAACCATCAAATTTTGGTCTCACACTTTTTAAAAGTTTCCCAAACATAACAGCATCTATTGAAGATTTTGGGATAACCGGGAAGGATCATTTTGAGGGAGATACACTCATAAGTATTGGGGACTTTAATATTACCATTGACCTTTTTAGTCTTTTCGGAGATCAAAACAGTGTTAAATCCATAAATCTTGTGAAACCAAAATTCAACATAATAGTACTAAAAGATGGTAGTGCAAATTATGAAATAATAAAGGAATCTGATTCAAGTGGAAATACTGAAGAGCCAGCCTCAGATTTTAATCTATCCATAGAAAGTTGGAATATTACTGATGGAAGCATAAGCTATAAAGATAATTCAGCGAACACATCGATGGTTTTGATGGGGTTAAACCACAATGGCAAGGGTAATATTTCATCGGATATTTATGATCTAATAACCGTCACTACCATTAAAAAAACCATGATTTCCTACGATGGTATTAATTACTTGTCGGGACAGGAACTATTTGCAGATCTGACATTAAATATAAATGTGCCAGAAAATAAATTTACATTTAAAGACAATGAAATCAAGGTAAATGACTTTCCCTTATCCTTCAATGGTTATTTCTCGCTGCCTGCGGAAAACATAGAAATGGATATTTCATTTACCTCTGAAAACAGCAGTATTAAAAGCCTTTATTCGTTGATCCTCGGCACGTATACAGAGGATTATGAAGATATTAAGGCAGTGGGAGAAATGTCCTTTTCCGGGTACGTTAAGGGCATTTATAATGAAAAATCAATCCCTGCCTTTAATATAAAGCTAAAGGTATCGGACGGAATGATTACATATCCAGATCTGCCAACACCGATCAGTAGTATCGATATCGACATGCTTGTAGATTGCAAAGATGGAATAATTGAAAACACGCTCATTGATATAAAAAAAATGCATATGGATATGGGCGGCAATCCGATGGACGGTTCATTGATTATACGAAACCTGAAGGATTATAGCATGAAAGCTGACTTCACTGCAAGAATAAAATTAGCTGAACTAAGTTCGATGTTTCCGATGGACGGCCTAGACATGAAGGGTTTGTTAGAAATGAACCTGAAAGCTGATGGAATTTATGATTCAATTCATAATGTGATACCATCGATCCTCGCAAACATCTCATTGGAAAACGGGTATATAAAATCTCCGGAATTTCCCAAGGCGGTGGAAAATATGTCTTTCAGGTCCGTTATCGAATGCGCTTCAGGCAACATGGAAGATGTAATTATAGAATTGAAAGATTTTACAATGGCCATGGAAGAAGAAGAGTTAACCGCAAATCTCATATTGAAAAATATGGTTGATTATCAATGGGATTTAGATGCGAAAGGGGGAATTGATCTGGAGGTAATTTCAGAAGTTTACCCAGTTGAAGGAATAAAATTTAGTGGGAACCTTATAGCAGATTTTGAAACGCAGGGAAGATATTCTGATGTTGAAGCAGGGCGTTACGATCGTTTTCCAACCAGGGGAACATTAGAATTGACAGATTTTGATTTCGTCAGTGATGATATCTCCCAAAAAGTGAAAATCTTAAATTCCAAAATCACTATGGATCCGCGCCAGCTCCATGTCGAATCATTTACAGGGTCAATCGGCAGAAGTGATCTGAAATTAAATGGTTTTATAACCAATTACATCGACTATATTTTTAAAGAAAAAGAATTACTAAGGGGAAAAATGAATCTAACCTCCGATGTACTCGATGTAAATGAATGGATGACTGATGAGTCTTCATCAGAAGAAAACGCAACTGCCGAAGACGAAACAGAAATGGAAGTGATTATCATCCCAGCTAATATTGATTTTGAATTTAATTCATCCATTAAAAACATTTATTACGATAATCTCAATCTTCAAAATGCCCAGGGATTACTTACTCTCAGAGATGGCATATTAGATATGAGCAATTTATCCTTTAACCTGTTGGGTGGTTCAATCGTTATGAATGGAAAGTATGACACCCGTCAACCTGAAAATCCGGTGTTTGATTATAATCTTAAAATAAAATCCTTATCCATTCCTCAAGCCTTTACTAGTTTTGAAACAATTCAGACTTTTGCCCCAATGGCCAGGCATATGAGCGGTGATTTTTCTACTAATTTTAATATAACCGGCAGTTTAAAAAACGACCTTTCACCAGTCTATGAAAGCCTTAATGGAAAAGGACTCATTCAGATTGGCAATGCTTCACTAAAGGATTCAAAGCTCGTCACCGGGATTTCCAAATTTGTGAAAACTGATGACAATTCAAATCAATTGACAATAAAGGACGTGATTATGAAAGCAAGCCTGGAAAAAGGGAGGGCATATGTTGCTCCTTTTGATGTGAAATTGGCCGGACAAACAGCAAATATTTCAGGCAGCATCGGCGCTGATGGTTCGCTCGACTATTTTGTAATTACTGAAGTGGAGGCGGGCGCAGTGGGACAACAGGTTAATAAATTGCTTGCCGGATTGAAAGGTGATGATGCTTCAAAGGTAAATTCAAAAATAAAGCTTAATTTTAACGTTGGTGGTACTTATGAAAATCCAAAGATTGTTTTGGCAGGAACTACCAGTGCTGATGGAACAACTAATACAGTAAAAGAGCAGGTGAAACTGGAAGTTCAAGAAGAAGTTGAGGAAGTAAAAAAAGAAGCTGAAGAAATAATTGAAAATGAAACTCAAAAACTGATGAAGAAGGGAGAAGAACAGCTTCAGCAACATGTGGACACGTTGAAAAAGAAGATCAGTGAAAACTTAAAAGATAATGCAGGTGAACTACTTGGTGAGGAATTGGATAGCACTGCAAATGAATTGAAAAAATCACTTCAGAATTTATTTAGAAAAAAAGAAAAATAATTAAACCTATGCTTTGGGGAATAGACCTTGGAGGCACCAAAATAGAAGGTGTCATTTTAAAATCAGTTGAAAATCCGGAAGTTCTCATCAGAAAACGAGTACCTACCGAACAGCAATACGGATACAAACATATATTGAATCAGATCGACAAACTAATAGGACTGATGTCTGAGGAAACAGGTGCCACCCCAGAAATAATTGGCATCGGGACACCGGGAACACTGGATCCGAATACTCAGAGATTAAAAAACTCCAATACGACGGCCTTTAATGGAAAACCTTTTAAAGATGACCTTGAAGAAATATTAAAAATACCAATTGTTATGGCCAATGACGCCAATTGTTTTGCTCTTGCTGAGACTAAAATGGGCGCGGTGAAATCTCATAATATCGATGCGGAGGTTGTCTTTGGTATCATCATGGGGACAGGTGTTGGCGGTGGAGTGGTTGTGAACGGAAAAATTGTGAATGGAAGGCATGGCATTGGCGGTGAATGGGGGCACAACTATTTGGATGATTCCGGGGGAGCGTGCTACTGCGGAAAAATCGGCTGTGTAGAAACTGTAATTTCAGGGCCATTTACCCAAAAGTATTATAAATCCATCAGTGGCCAGGAGAAACACTTAAAGGAAATCGTTGAATTTCACAGAGCTGGAACAGATCAAAGTGCAACCTCAACCATCAATCGGCTCACACATTTTTTTGGCAAGGCGATCTCTGTAGTTATCGACATACTGGATCCGGATGTAATAGTAATCGGAGGCGGTGTTGGAAATATAGACGAACTCTATACTGATGGAGTACAATCTGCCAAGGAATTCGTATTTAACAATGGTCTGGAAACAATTTTCCTAAAACCAGAGTTGGGCGATAGCGCTGGAGTTTTTGGGGCTGCCATGTTGGTTGCTGATTAAGACCCTTTGAAGTCAGGCACCAATCTTTCGAGGATTTCCCCATATTCCCGAAATGCCCACTATTGAGCATTTGAATTAAGAATCTTTGATTCATCATAAAGTTATAGAGCTTATTCACGTAAAATAGGATTAGTCAGATATAAAATCTTCAATACTTCAGAGTAGTATTGCAAAATTGCAACAATTGTCCATATTGATTGGTTTTCCATTAATAAATACATTTGAGCTAATAATTTGTATTATTTTGCAAATGTGTACACGAATCAAATTATTTTTTTTAACAATTTTGATAAATATTAAAAGCCTCTTATACCGAAAACGGTGAAATAAAAGGCGTTTTAGGTATTCTATTCGCACATCAGCGATAAATATTTATCTTCAATCCGCCCTCATATTAACATATTTAATATAAAACTATGTAGGTGTCATTTTGCACCTTTAATCATTTCTTTCTATTGTTATAGTAAAATAATATGAAAGTATTGCACATGTAATAACATTAGACTATACGCACTTTATTAATATGCAATTTGCTCAGAAATAGTACTTTGTAAATAAAAATATACTTTAAAACAAGATCACTTTTCATCTTATCAATAATAAATAGCACTTTATTGGCTTTCCTGAGATACTAACTAGGTGCAATAAAAGTTAATTTTTACCCCAAATACACCCTTTTATATTTATATAATTTTATGCTTACATTTTTTAAATGAACAACCAAAAGATTTCAATCTTTGCATAGTAGAATTCAAAAAGATAAGATTTATTAGGTGTTCGCAGGTGTTGTTGTATGTGGAATGTAAATTCCTACTCCCCCTAAATAAATAAAAATCTTAAACATTACTTTGAGAGGATAATCCGGGATTAAATCCAATCGCTGGGGATAAATAAGTAAATCCATTTTTGAATTAATAAAAAAAATTGAACCGTTTAACAAAATTTTATTTTTATGAAAAAGATTATGATTGGTTTATTAGTGATGCTTGCATTTCAATTGTGCACTAGTGAACTAAATGAAATTGATGAAGTGATAGGGAATCAAATTGAAGTAAGCAATAATTCTTCAAATTCCTTTTTAGCTCAATATTTTAAAAGTGACGATCTCGAATCTTCCATTTCTTCTAGTATAGAAGATAAAATCAGTTATGACTTTAATAATTCGGAGTATTCTAGTTTAGAAAGCGATGAAATAAGTGCAAAATGGAATGGTGACGTATATTTCGAATCTGGCAATTATGAGTTTTCAGTGACCTCTGATAAGGGGATAAAAGTCCTGATTGATAACGAGGTGGTACTATATGATTGGGAAAATTCGACTGAAACCACCTACACGATCTATCAGCAACTGGATGGTGTTCATAAAGTGAATGTCGAATATAATATTGTAGATAAAAATCTCAATGATGATAGCAGAATTGCAATTACTAACGAATTATCAAATGAGGATATCTCAAGAATTACAGATAGTTCTGCAAACGCAAGTAGCACAACAAATGCACGTACTACAAGTAGCAATTCCAGAGTTGCAGTAAGCTGGAAAAAATCTAAAAAAGTCACCTACTATAATAAGCTCTCTTCCTTACTGAGAAAACCAGGTAAAAATATTTATTTACAAGCAGCAATATATGTTGAAAGTAAACAAGTAGTAATTCCCGCCGGAAAATCTTTAATAGGAAAGGGCATGGGACAAACAATTATCAAAGCCAATTCTTCATTGTATTATAATAGATATAATCGTAGCACAAAGGTGGATAAATTCCTCATAAAGATGAGTGGAAACAACTCAGCCATAAGTAATTTAACTTTACAAGGGGATAACAAGAAGGCATGGGGCGGTTTGTACATTGCTAATTGTAATAATATAAAAGTACGCTCATTAAAATTTGATCGCTTCTACTTTATGGCAACATATATATTTAAGGTGAATAACTTGATTTTTGAACGCTCAGAATTGATAGAATCTTCAATGACCGGCAAAAATTGGGAAACTGCATATATGACATTTAATTATCTTAAAAATTCTGAGATTCGCTATAACAAATTTAAAGGTACCAAAGGTGGTGGGATGAAGGTTAAATTTAATAGAAGAAAATACTACCTTGAAAATCTAAAAATTCATCACAATGAGTTCAAATTAAGCGCTTTACATGCCTGGAAACTTCCTAACGGAAGACGTACAAGTAATTATGCATTTGAAGTACAACCTAATTACGTAGGTAAAAGAGTCGAATTTTATAGTAACAAATCAAATGTTGGGATATCTATTATAAAAAGAGACGGAAAAACAACATTCGATGAAATCTATATCCATGACAATAGGTTTGATTTAAGCAATGGTGCAACAAATGTATATGAGCTCCAGGGAGTCGATGCCGTTATAGAAAGAGACTATGTGAGAAATTCCAAATTCATTGTTGCGAACTTTGCCAGGGCAGGAAATTACCGAACGGGGAAAATAAAGATTAAAAACTGCGTATTTGATTTTCAGAATAAAGGGCAAGTTTTATTATACCAGGGAGCCACTCGTATGGATAGATTTGAAATGACTCAAAGTACAATTTATGTAGGCGGCTACTCAGGTTTAAACTATTTGTTAACCAACAAGCCCCAAAGAAAAAATACATTAAGAAATGTATATATCAGCAACAATGTGTTTGTTAATAAGAGTAAAAGGACAATCCCTATAACATATGCGCCAATTTCAAACTCTGGGATAGCCAATAACAAATTTGAAGGGAAATGGAAATTAGGTAAATTTACTAAAAATGAAAACAGGAAAAGGATTTTGCGGCAAAGTGGAGCAAAACCAATGCCTTACTTTAAATCAAACGTATCAAGGTTTGGCGCTTCCTTTTAGCAACATTATTAACTTTTATCGTATAATTCAGGTATATAATAATTAAATAGTGATATTTGTTTAACCATTAAAGAACTCATTAATAATGAGTTCTTTTTTTTGTTCTATTTAATAAAACCTGGTGAATCCATTAATCTCTATTATAACTGTAACATACAATGCAGAAAGTTCTATTGAAAGAACCATCGAAAGTGTATTGCGTCAGGAATTTAAAAATTATGAATATATAATCGTTGATGGCGAATCACAGGATAGGACGTTGTCAATTATCGATAAATACAGAGAAGATATTTCAGAGGTATTAGTAGAAGGAGATAATGGCATTTACGATGCTATGAATAAGGGCTTAAAAATAGCAAAAGGCAATTTTGTTACCTTTCTGAATTCCGGTGATTATTATGTCAATAATCAAGTGCTTGATACAGTTTCCGAAAAACTAAATAATAATTTCAAATTAGTTTATGGGGATTCGATATTATACTTGGAAAATAATTCCTATAAAGAGGAACTAAAAGCAAAAAAGATAAGCTCCAAATCAATAAAAAGAGATTTCCCGGTTTGTCACCAATCTATTTTTGCTAATAGAAGCATCGCCAAAATGTATGATTTAAGATATAAAATAAAAGGTGATTATAAATGGATTGTTGATATACTTAA
Source organism: Bacteroidota bacterium (assembly GCA_024280115.1). GTDB lineage: Bacteria > Bacteroidota > Bacteroidia > Cytophagales > Cyclobacteriaceae > JAAUQL01. The sequence goes on from JAJRQT010000098.1 coordinate 38,417, forward strand.
CAATATAAAGGAAGAGGAAATTGGTAAAGTAGATATTCCAATTGTTAATTACAACAAAGATGGCATGTCGCATAAATACTATTTCCTAAATTTAAAAGAGTTGATCACTTTACATTATCGGGAGTTTGGAGCTACAAGGGTACTACTAAATATTGATGTTTATATTTATAGAACATTACGACAATTTAAAGATGTTATTAAAGCGAAATTATCTTTGTAAGTCTGTTGCGAAATATGAAGGCAAAGATTTAAATAAAATACACCCATTTTTCAGACAGCATTTTTAATTGACCTAATTTCACTGAGATAATAGTTTCTTGAATTTCTTTATCCAATGTCTATAATTAGATATAAAGCTATATTTAAATGATTTGTTTGGAATATTGAAATATTTTCCGATTTCTAAATTTGAATCAAAAATAGATTTATCGTGATTTCTTTTTATTTTTTCAAAAAACGTATCAAATCCATACATTTTTTCATTCAACAGGTGCCATATAGCCAAATTCAAATCCGATTTTTGGGCATTATTTTCTTCAGTCCTTGTCCAAATCCTCTTAATATATTTATTTAAGATAAGTCTTTTGACACTTAAACAATTTAACACGTAATTCGAAATATACTCATCCCCATCTAACAGCGTATCTCCATTCGGGAAAAAATAATATTTCTCTTCTTTGATATCAGATATAACCTTATTGAAACTCTTTTTTATATATCTATCCAAAACTTCAAATCCTTCAGGTTTAGCTCCTATAAATTCTCCACCATACCAAACAGGGTATCTAACCGGATAATTTTCATCAAATTTTCTATAGACATCGCCCATATCCTTCATACTTATATCATGGGGATGCTTTTTAAATGGATCTCCTCCTCTGGCCTCCTTATACGGGTCATATAATAAATAGTCATATTCGTTAAAACACAGATTAAGCTCCTCAATTTTATTTACCCAAATGCAGTCGAGATCCATTAGTATTGAATTATGCATTTCATTTTTTAAAGCATGGATCACTTCAAATTTATAATAGGCGTTTTTAAAGGCCTTACTCAATTCTCCAAGAATATAATAGGTACTAAAAGGTAAATATCTGATCTCAACTCCTAATTTTTCAATTTCTTTTTGAAAATTAAATCCATCCAAAACAAAACTTTTGTCATCATTTGTGAATAATAGATGATTGAATGTTGAATTAATCCTAATCGAATTATAAAAAAAAACATAAGCACACTTCCAATATATCGTACGCTTTTCTTGAAAAGATTTTTTTCCGATGAGTGGATACTTTACTCTGTCATCTTTTTGATAGTTATCCACTGATAAACTACTTACAATGTTACAATCCATTAATATCAATATACTAGTTCCACTAAATACACAACTAAATTTATCATATTCTAAGATATTTAAATTATTTTTTAATTATTCTAAGATATTATTTAATTTTGTTAATAATCTAATTAAATTTAAATTACATTTTTTGCATTATAATTTACCACATACAATTATTATAAGAAAAATCAGAAAAATAGCACATTATGGATATTAATAAAATTTCTGCTCCATTAATTAGTGTTGGTATTCCATCGTACAATAGAGCTCATAAAATAGGCGAAACAATTGATTCAATATTAAATCAGAAATGCTCTAATATCGAAATTTTAATTTCCAATAATGCCTCGACTGATGATACCAAGCAAGTTTGTGAAGAATATCAAAAAAAAGATAGTAGAATTAAATATTTTGAACAAAAAACCAATATTGGTGCATATGCAAATTACGATTTTCTAAAAGAACAGGCCAAAGGCAAATATTTTATGTGGATTTGTGATGATGACCAATTAAATCCTAACGTGCTTAATAAATATATCGAATTCTTAGAACATAATCCTGATTATAATTTAGTATCGGGGCAAATTCAGAATTGGCGTAACGGCAGACTAAAATTTGTTGAAAAAAATTTAAGCGTGAATAAAAGCAGCGGATTATCAAGAGTGTTGGCATATTATTCAAAAGTACAGGAAGGCGCTATGATTTATGGATTGATCAGAAAAGAAGATTTAGAGAATATAATAATGTTAAAAAACAAGTTGGGCAGCGACTGGCATTTGGTTGCCCATTTAGCCTATAAGTCAAAAATTAAGCAGCTTGATTTTGTGGCTTATGAAAAGCAGCTTGATGGTTTTTCGGGTGATTGGGAAAAATATGCAAAGACAGTTGGCGCCTCCAGGGCTGCTGGGAAATTTCCATTTTTTATCATGGGGCTTGATGCATTTAATGACATATATAAAGGTTCTTCCATTTATCACAATGAAAGCAAACTAAAAAGACTGATTTTTGGATCAATGGCCTGTTTTATAATTTGGTTTAACTTCTACTGTAAAATTTATCCTAAAATAATTGGAGGCCGTGTAAAAAGATTTATCCTTAATTCAAAAGAAACCAAAGGGAAACCAGTTGGTTGAGTTTTTTGTCTTAATTGTTGTTACTTAATATGATTATAAATATAGTTGCTGCTTACAAAGCTCAATATAATCCTAACCAAATCATTGTGTGAGAAATACTATTTATAGTGTAACTATAGTTCATAAACTTATTCATTTATCAAATAATACAAATCTTCTTTCTTCCCAAAAAGCTATAAAAAGCAATGCAATATTTTGAGTATAATTATTTTTAATTAAATTTGTTGCATTCAATCAATAATAAATTGTATTTAATTTATATATTTGATCGAATTTTAATTTTTATCAAAGTATAGAAAATAATTTTTTATCACACTTAACAGTTTTAAGATTATGAAAATTCTTATTGTTGGCAACTTGGGTTATATTGGGCCAAGCGTAGTTAATCAGTTAAGGGAAACGTACCCAGACGGGGAATTAATAGGATTTGACATTGGTTATTTCGCTCACTGCCTCACAAATATAAATTATCTCCCAGAGATCAAACTCAACGGACAAATATTTGGTGATATCAGAACTTTCGAGGAAAAACATCTTCAAGGTGTCGATGCAATCGTTGACCTTGCAGCTATTTCAAACGATCCAATGAGTTTTAAATTTGAAAAAATCACCCTCGATATAAATTACCGAGCGGCGGTGCAGCTTGCCAAACTTGCAAAAGAAAACGGTGTCAAAAAATTTGTATATGCATCTAGTTGTAGTATGTACGGATTTGCGGCAGATGGGGAAAGAAAGGAAAGCGATAAGCTTAATCCTCTTACTGCCTACGCTCGCTCTAAAGTTCATGCTGAAGAAGAATTGGAACCATTAGCTGATAATAATTTCACTGTAACATGCCATCGCTTTGCAACAGCTTGCGGGTGGTCTAACAGGTTACGTTTAGATTTGGTACTAAATGATTTTGTTGCAGGCGGACTGACAAGCAATAAAATAGACATCTTAAGCGATGGTACTCCTTGGCGCCCGATGATCAATACAAAAGATATGGCCAGGGCAATTGATTGGGGAATTCAACGTGAAGCTTCAAACGGCGGCAAATTTTTAGCTGTAAATACCGGAAGCAACAAATGGAATACGAAAATAATTGAATTGGCGGAGGCAATTGCTACTGTGATACCCGGTGTCGAAATAAAAATAAACAAGGATGCGCCACCAGATAAAAGATCATATCGGGCTAATTTTGATTTATTCAAAAAGCTCGCACCAAATCATCAACCTCAGGAAGATTTAATCTCCACAGTAAGAGAAATAAAAGACAACCTTCTTGAGATGGGTTTTAATGATCCGAATTTCCGAGAATCACAATATATCCGACTGAAGGTCCTTGACAGATTAAAAGAATTAAATCTTATTAATGACCAATTAGAATGGACTAAATAAATCGTGATCGTAATATAGATTGGAAGTTGATGGGTTTTGTTAAAGAGAATCATACATTTTTTATCTGGCATTCTGAATACTCGCCGATCTTAAGGTTTCATTCGGATTCAATTTTTTAATAATAACTAATTCATTATGATATTTACGGAAACAATTTTAAATGGTGCTTTTAAAATTGAAATAGATAAAATCGGTGATGAACGAGGTTTTTTCGGTCGTTCATGGTGCGCAAAAGAGATGGAAGAAAATGGGTTAAATGCTAAAATTGCACAGATCAACACTTCTAGAAGCAAAGATAAAGGCACTTTAAGGGGAGCGCATTTTCAGGTGTCGCCTTATCGTGAATGTAAATTAGTACGCTGCACGAAAGGATCAGTATTTGATTTTATTATTGACTTGCGCCCCGATTCGAAAACATTTTTACAGTGGTATGGTACTGAACTCTCACAAGATAATCATAACGCACTATTTAGCCCTGAAGGTTTTGCCCAAGGATTTATCACACTTGAAGACGAAACTGAAATAACCTATTTCACTACAGAATTTTATGCTCCAGGATATGACTGGGGAGTTCGTTGGGATGATCCAAAGATTGGCATTAAACTGCCGGTAAAACCGGTAATAATTTCAGAGAAGGATAAAAACTGGCCCGATTTTAAGATAGAATTTTTAAAGAAACAAAACTGATCAAAATAAAAAATCATGGTACATACTAATTGTCCTAGCTGTGATAGCGAACATATTGAATCTTTTTTTACTATTAAAAATGCGCCTATATATAGCATAGTTACAGTTAAATCAAAGGAAGAAGCTCTTGCTGTTCCAAGAAAAGATATAGAACTCGGATTTTGTCACGATTGTGGTTTCATTTTTAATCGTCTGTTCGATACAACTATTAATTACTTCACGGGTGGCTATGAAGACCAACAGGGCTTTTCTAATACATTTATGAATTACCTGACAGGAATCTCGGAGGAGCTTATTGAGAAATACGACCTCAAAGGCAAAACTGCTTTAGAAATTGGTTGCGGAAAAGGTGACTTTATAAATCTCCTTACTGAACTAACTGGAGGAAAAGGGATTGGAATTGATCCGGCCTACGTGGAAGGGCGACAAAACAATCCAAACCTGAAATTCTATAAGGAGTTCTACGCTAAAAGACACGGTAGTTTGCCAGCAGATATTATATGTTGTCGGCATACGCTTGAACATATTCATGGAACTGAAGAATTTCTCAGATTATTAAGATCATCGCTTGGTAATAAAACTGAATCTGTGGTATTCTTTGAAATTCCACAAATTAAAAGAATATTGGAAATTCCGGCATTCTGGGATATTTATTACGAACATTGCACATATTTTAGCCCTGGATCTTTGGCACGTGTATTTCGAAAAACAGGTTTTGAAATTCTAGATTTAAAATTAGTTTATGATGATCAATACGTATTAATAGAAGCCAAACCTTCCCTTACAAGATCTCATAGGAAATTCGAAATTGAAGAATCAGTAGAAGATCTTAAGGAACTTGTTGATATATTTACGGTTAAAATAACGGAGCAACTTGATGGTTGGAGACAAAAACTCAAGGCCTTGAAAAAAGCAGGCAAGAAGACAGTAGTTTGGGGGGGAGGTTCCAAATCCGTTGGATTTTTAACTAATTTTGCCGATTTGGAATTGATAGAATATGTTGTCGATATAAATCCGCATATGGAAGGTAATTTCATTCCGGGAATTGGGAAAATGTATGTTCAACCTAATTTTCTTACTGATTATCAACCAGATGCAGTAATCATTATGAATGGAATATACAAAGAAGAAATCACTAAAACATTGAATGAAATGGGCGTTTATCCTGAGATATATGCTCTATAACCAATAAACCATTAAATTATGAAAGTAGTTCTTTTCTGCGGAGGTCTTGGAATGAGGCTTAGAGAATATTCTGATAAAATACCAAAGCCCATGGTTCCAATTGGCTATCGCCCTATATTATGGAATGTAATGAAATTTTATGCCAGCTATGGACATAAGGATTTTATACTTTGTTTGGGTCATCAAGCTGATGTAATAAAAAATTACTTTGTAAATTACGATGAAAAAATTTCAAATGATTTTGTTTACAAAAAAGGCGGAAAAGAAATCGAACTATTAAACTCAGACATTGACGATTGGAAAATAACCTTTGTTGATACCGGTATCAACTCAAATATCGGAATGCGACTCATGTCCGTAAAAGAACACCTTGAGGGAGACGAAATTTTCCTTGCAAATTACAGCGATGGCCTTTCAGACCTACATCTTCCTTCAATGATTGATTGGTTTGAACAACAGAACGACATTACTGCATCATTTGTCGCTTATCAACCTACCCAAAGTTTTCATGTAGTTAGACGTAAAGATAACGGTCATGTCCAAAATATAAGTCATATTGGTGATTCCGGATTATATATAAACACTGGATATTTTATCCTTCGTAAAGATATTTTCGACTATATGGAATGGGGTGATGAACTAGTTAATCAACCATTTCAAAGACTTATATCTAAAGATCGTCTTTCCTCATGGGAACATAAAGGATTTTGGGCAAGTATGGATACCTATAAGGATAAACAAACTCTTGACGAGGCATATGCAAAAGGGAAAGCTCCATGGGAAATTTGGAATAAAAATGGTAATAAGAATGGAAATGGCAACTTACAATTATGATGGGATTTAGATTTGCAAACGATAAGCCCTTGAATATATTATGTTTAGGGGCTCATTGCGATGATATAGAAATTGGAGCAGGTGGCACACTTCTTAGTATTTTTGAAAAATATGAATTAGAATCCGTTAAATGGGTGGTTTTTGCTTCAAACGACATCCGAAAAAAAGAAGCTATAGACAGCGCAAGCCAATTTCTTAAAAATATTGAAAAGACAGATATTGTTGTAAATTCTTATCGCGATGGATTCTTGCCTTTTATGGCTTACGAAATTAAAGACTTTTTTGAAAGCCTCAAACATGATTTTATTCCCAATGTCATATTTACTCATTTTCGTAACGATCGCCACCAGGATCATCGTCTTATAAGCGATCTGACATGGAATACATGGCGAAATCATCAAATACTCGAGTATGAAATCCCCAAGTACGATGGTGATTTAGGAAACCCTAATTTTTATGTCCATCTTGATGAAAAAATATTAGAGAAAAAAAATAAAATTTTAATGGATGCATATAATTCTCAAAAGACAAAACATTGGTTTGATGAAGATACTTTTTCAGCATTGCCAAGGCTAAGAGGCATGGAATCTGCGACAAAATATGCTGAGGCATTTTATGCAAGAAAATTTTTATTAGAATAATTTTATTTTTACCTACTTCAAATCTTATCATTTATGAGAAGTAATAGTTTTGACACACCGGTTTTATTTATAGTTTTTAACAAACCGGAAAGTACAGAAAAAGTATTTAACCAGATAAGATCAATAAAACCAAAAAAGTTTTACATCGCCGGGGATGGCCCGCGCGGTCATATTGATGGTGAGAAAGATTCATGTGAAAAAGTCAAAGACATTGTATCAAAAGTTGATTGGGAATGTGATTGCAAGACTTTATTTCAAGCTGAAAACCTCGGATGTGCATTAGGTGTTTCAAGCGCTATTGATTGGTTGTTTCAAAACGAAGAAGAGGGCATTATCATTGAAGATGATGTATTCCCTGATTTAAGTTTTTTTTATTATTGTCGAGAATTACTGACAAAGTATAAAGATGATCAGAGAATTATGGGGATTGGTGGGACAAATTTTTTTAAATCAGAGGAAATAAATCAAGAATATTCCTATTATTTTTCTAATGAATCTCATATCTGGGGATGGGCAACATGGCGTAGAGCATGGAAATATTTCGACCTACATGCCGAAAATTATAAGCAGCTAATTCAATCAAAATATTTCAAATACAATTTTTCAAATTATTATGAGTATGTCTATAAAAAATATGTTTTTGAACTGAATTTTGAGAACATGTCTGCCTGGAGTTATCAATGGCATTTAGCCCGTTTGTCTCAATCAGGCTTATTTATTGCTCCTAATACCAATATGATTATAAACCTCGGAATAGGAGATGAAAATGCCACCAACACTAAGAAGCATAGTAAAATAGCACACAGACTTGAATCAAAACTAAAACTGAACAGCATTGATTTACCATTGAAACACCCCACAAATGTCATGTGGGATAGAGAGTTGGACAGTAAGTTTTTCATTGAAAACTTTACGACAAAAAGTACTCGTGTTAAAAAGCAAATAAGGCGTTTAATACCTAAATCAATTTTTAATTTTTTGCTATATCCTGTTTATAAATTAATTAAGAATAATTAAGGCTTACCTACCTGAAATGACGAATCTTTTTCTCAATACTGGTGAAATCCCGACAAGACAAAAAAACGATATAAAATTTTACTTCAACCCCAAAAGCACTCTCCCTGGAAAAAATAATCTTAATTAATATCTTATTATAGATGTAACCAAAACAGCATACTTTAAGTGCCTTTGTTGGTTAATTTATCGTACACATCATTTCTCACAAATAAATAATGAAATCTTGAAGAAATACCCGCAAGCTTATATCCAAATTTCATTAATTTTTTAATTGCGATATAGGCTTTTTTCAAGGATTTATTTCCTGAATAATAAGAAACTGCATCAAACTGCACTATTATCGTTTTAATTTTGAGATCGTCTTCAATTATTGAATCTATTACAGGGTATTCTGCCCCAGCTATTTCAAGTTTGAGTAAATCTAATTCATCGTGCCCATTCTTCTTCATTATATCCCTCAATCTTTCCACTTTTACCAATATATATTTGCTCGTATTCTGGTAATCCGTTAATGAATGCGAAATATTTTGAGGATCTTCGGGTTGAAAAAATTTCATTTCTGTAGATTCATCAGATAATCCTATATCCTCAAAATGCAAATAATCTAAATTTTCTATTTTAATATCATAATGCTTGGAATTGTCATTATTGATTGGCATTTTCTCATTATTGCTGACCTTATCCTTTAATTCCTCAAAATGCATTTTTGATCTTGGTGTTGGGTCAAAAATATATGCTTGGCTCTGATATTTCTCAGCTATTCCCACGTCAAATGAAATGTCTTCTCCTGCACCTGCCAAATAACAAATTGAAGATTTATTCAAAAGATTATCTGGTATGGTCCAGCCTCCATATTGTGTTCCAATACTGATCAGGTTATTAAAAGAATTTGGATTAAGTACCTTTTGAATTTTTAATCTCGATTTGTAATACTTCTTTTCTATGGTCGGATATAAAGACATTTCTAAGTTTATTTTGTTAATAAATTGGTCATTTTTGCCACTTCAATATTAAGCTTGACTTAATGAAACTAAAAGAAAGACAATCAGCAATATAATTAAAATTATTGAAAATATCAACATTTTAATTAGCCTTTTAACATAGTCACCTCAAGGAAACTTATCATTGATTTCTTGTTCCCTGGCTGCTCTCCGCTTCTTTCGCAGCTCCTGCTTTTCCCTTTCCCGCTCTTCTATCATCTCAGGAGTGGTTTTCCAACGTTCATGCATCCATACCCATTGCGTTGGATATTTTTTGATTTGTTTTTCAACTGCTTTATGGAATTGTTCTGTATTCAATTGCAGTTCTTCTTTTCGATCACCTGTCCGGATTACTTCCATAGGCTCTCCGAAAATAAATTTATAATGATGCCCCTTAGCCCTCACGTAGGAAGCAACAAAAACTGAAGCATCAGAATCTAAGGCTAGCATGGCTGCTCCAATCGGCGTATAGGCTGGTTTTTCATAGAAATCCACGAAAGCTCCTTTTACACTGGTATCTTGATCAATGAGCATTCCAAGACTATTATTTTGTTTCAGAAATTGCAAAATGGTTTTGTAGGTACTACCCCTGGCCAATATTTTAAATCCGTTAAACTCCCGGTTTTTCATTACCAGGTTATTCAGTCTTTCATTTTTCAATGGTTTGGCAACAGCGCCGGCCTTAAATCCCAACAAGGTATAGGCCTTTGAGGCTGCCTCCCAGCACCCAAGATGAGGAACAATATTTATAACCCCTTTGTTTCTTTGGAAAGCTTTTTCTGCATGTTCCATTCCTATCACCTCCACATTACTGAAGTACTTATCCTTATCTGTCATCGTCAGCTTAATCGCGGTTTCTGCCGCTGATCTGCCGAGGTTTACAAATACCTCCTTAGCCATTTTTACTATTTCAGTTTCACTTTTCTCACTACCATAAGCGATTTTCAGATTATTGATTGTTTTTATCCGTTCTCTTTTAATTAAATAAAAAGCCAGTAAACCCAATCGCGAACAAAAATAACTTGTCCATCTCCAGGGCAAAATTTTCACTATAAACAAGATGACTTTTATAAGCCCTATTATTAATAAATATTTTATGGATTTTCTGAGCTTTTTTATTCGGCTCATATTATGTGTGTTTATTTTTCGCAAAAATAAAGATTAAATATCACTACTCAGTCATGAGCTTCGCCTTTGTTTTATTACCCTGTTAGATACAATAAATGAATAAAAAAGCAACATGGCGATGCCAAAAAACAGCATAAGCGATTCGACAAATAGAGATATATTGAGGGACCTAAGTATCTCTAAATTTAATAATTGAGGGAAGGATTTTAGACCGATAGTCATTTCCATAAGTACAATCCCAACCAATATCAGTCCTAACCCAATCTTTGAAATTGTACCGGAAGTTGAAAGAAAATTTTTAACAATAAAAAGGCCGATTAAAAAACAACTGGTAAATCCTAAAAATGAAAGATGCAAATAGGTCATGATGGCTTCACGGTTGAAATATGCAAACTCAGATATAAATGGCAGCGGCGATAAAAACTGCATCATAATTTTCAATAGCCAAGAGCATAAGGCAATTCCAAAAAACCATTTTACCCAACCATTGATCAATATCTTACCTATCTTAGCTTGCACAAATAATATTTTCAATAATATGAAACCTGCCCATAATTGAAGCACTGCGCCGATAAATCCGATGATATAAACAACGCGGTGTGGTCCAAAGCTAAGTGTAGAAAGCGCATATGTGAGAATTATGGCAAATATTAAAAGTCTATAAATCATCTTTCCTTCTGATGCATTATAATTTATCCCATATTCGTCCAACATTTTAAACAACAACGCAAAAACAGCCATAGTAAACCAGCCATTATACTGAAAATGGAGGTAAAAATAAATAGCCATATTGTATAATGCAGAATCCTTCATATCCATCACAACGACAGGCCCAAGGGTTAGAGGTCCCAGTCCGGATATCAGCATAAAAACCAGCCCGGCTTTCATAAATTTTGAGGCTATATTTTTCTTGTCAGTATTCTTGAAAAATAATACCGCAAAAATCAAAGACAAGATCATTTGAAATGTCGAAAATATAATTGAAGGCGCTGCATAGCCCATAAATGGGAATGTCGCCAGCATTCCTAAAACAGCAATTTGCAGATATATGATCAATCTATAGCTTCTCCTGTTAATCCTCCTGCTTTTAGGCATTAGCATCCCAAAAGCTAAAGTTGCCAGTGCCATAAATACCCAACCTAAAAATCCGGTATGAGAATGCGCGTGTGTCCAATTGCGCACTGGAAAATCAGAAATTGGAAATACAGTATTATACCTTAGTAATACCCCAATGGCAGCCGTAACCAAAAAATTCGCTCTAGCGAAAAATAGTCCTGTACGAATTACTCTACCTTTTGAGATCACGCAACTTTTCTTTGTTTACTTATTATAATAATAACTAAGTTAATAAAAAAAAGTATGATGATGACAGCATTTAACATTCCGGAAATGGTACGATATTGAGATTCCATCAATAATTCCGATATAATTCTAAAGGCAAGAGAAATTTGCAATAATATTGCCCAGATGTACAACGTATCATGAAAGGGTCTGATTGTTAATCCAGCAACTCCGGGAAATATGATTGGAGCATGGGCAAAAATCATCGAAAAGGTAAACCCGAGAAAAAATGCATGCAACATCGCATCATAATTATACAGTGTTTCAAAATCTACAATCATTAAAAACCCACAAACCATTAACCAGAAATACCCTGCTAAAAGCAAGGATCCCGTATAGCGATGCATACCCTGGGCTTTAACCGATTTTCTCGCAATGTCATATTTCAATAACCAAATTGCCATGAGAATCAATCCTGCACCGGAGATGAATTTTCCAATCGCATGATAAGGTAAGATGATCCCAACCATAAATACAGAAATTGCTATGATCATGGTAACCTTTTTTCGCCTTGTCTGAGGTAGAAACTTGCTAAGTTCAAGACGCTCTCCAAAAACTGTCAATAATATAAAGACGATCCACCATGGAGCAGCTTGAGGATAAAATGGAGTAACTATCATAATGATATTACCCACAGCCCAACCAACAGCACCGACCATCATGACATAAAAGTAATATTCACCAAATCGATTTATGAGATCGATATAAATGTATATTAGACCAAGACTTCCAATAGTAAGTAAACTCATGGCAATAGCTTGCTTTCCCAATATGAAGAAAACCAAACTAAGTCCGGAGATCACTGGAATTACATATAGCCACTTCTTCTTTAATGCAACGATTCGCTCAAGGACAATCAACGTTCCAAGAAAACTTCCGGTCATCAATGCGCCGTGTTCGCCAGCCACCTCTCCAATTGGAATAGACCATCCTATTCTGAAAAGACCAGATAATATTCCGACAACCAAAGAGATCAGTACAAATGGAAGCACAAAAAATATCTTCTTATTCATAACTTAGTCTTTAAGCATAATCAGGCACATTTTAAAAGCTTCTCCAGCATGTAAGGCATGAGGAATATTTGCCGGCATAATGATTATTTCACCTTCACCGACATCGTATTTTTTTCCGTCAATAGATACTTCAGCAATACCCTCTACAATCTGTACAATAGCATCAAAAGGAGCTGTATGCTCACTCAAACCCTCTCCTTTATCAAAACCGAAAAAGGTAATATTACCACCTTTATTTTTTATAAACTGCTTTGAGACGATACCCCCTTCTGCGATACTAATGCTTTCTTTTAAGCTGTAAACCGTTGCCGGTTCGAAAGATTTCTTTTCCATATTCATAATTTTATTTAATGCTTATTTATAATGATTCTAATTTAGGGGTAAATATAAAATCCTTTTATGACTGAAATCACAGACTTTATAAAATATTTTTTAATCCCGGAAAAAAAACGTGGTGGCTGAAGATCGAAAGTAACGGTTGCTATCCACCCAAAACTACTAAAAATCCTTCTTAAAGCTTTTTTTAAGAATTAGAAGTACAGGAACTACAGTCCAAATTGTTAAGGCTAAAAAAGAAATCAACATACCGGAATTATTGCCGAAAAATTTACTGAAAACCGCTCCCGTATATCCCATCAAGGCTGAAATGTCCAATTTCAACATAATTAAAATGCGGCTTAAATCAATTGGATTGAATAGCGACATGGCAATTGCAAACTTTTCTATTGGGTATTCCTGCAGGAGAAAGAGCGAGAGCAGAAAAATTCCATCATATATAAAAGCCATAAACAACCATACCAAAATGGCCATACCAAAGCCCTTTAGCCTGTTTTCATTTACCAATGCTATGTAAAAAGCTAAAGCAGTGAAAATAAAGGTGAGAAATACGCCAGATGTTATTAAAATCAACAGACTCATTACCTGACCGGATAAAAATAATCCATATATAATAAACGGCAAACTCATACCGAGTAGCAAACTCAATGAAAGCGATATGCTGATACCTAAAAACATACCGAGAAATATTCTTTTCCTCGGCACGGGCTGCGCTAGTAAAAGCTCTATAAATTCACGGGAATTATAGAAATTCATCACTCCGAAAATTGTCCCGATAAGAGGGGTAAGAATAAAAGTGATGTTCATTAAGCTGACGATGGCTTTGGATACATCATGGCTGAGGTATAGCAGCACCATTCCAGTAATAAAATAAAAAAGGAAGTAAATAATACTCCAACGGCTCCGGATCAGATCAAAAAAACTATATTTAAGAATTTTCAGCATATTCTTTTTCTAAAATTTTCGCAATTGCCCGTTCTAGGTTTTCCTCTTGCTGCGCTTCCTTCATTTCACTATGAGTACCTCTAAAATAAACCTGACCCTCTAGTAAAAACATTAACTCATCAGCCAATTCTTCAACGAGATTCATGATGTGTGTCGTCACTAAAAACGTGATTCCTTGCTCTTTCCTTTCCAGTATCAGGTCCTTAAATCTAATTAATGCGATGGGATCCAGGCCTGTAGTTGGTTCATCTAATATATACACAGGACATTCAAACATGAAGGTCAGGACAATATTTACTTTTTGCCTGGTGCCTCCGGAAAGTTGCCTGAGTTTTTTATTTAAAAAACTATCAAGGCTGAAACGCTCTATTAATGGCTCAGAATTCCCTTTCTCTCCCCTTATATCTTCTATGAGTTTGAATAATTCTTTCACCTTGAGATTTTCTGGAAATTTCGCAATCTGTGGCAGATATCCAATTCTTCTTCTGTATTCCCAATCCTTGTAAATAGGTTTTCCATCAAAGAAAATTTCACCGCCAGAAGGGATCACCAATCCAAGTATCGATTTGATTAATGTAGTTTTCCCGGAACCATTAGGCCCTAATACTGCTGTGATTTTTCCTTCAGACAGTGAAAAATCAAATCCTTTCAGCACTTCCAGCCTTCCAAAACTTTTCCGAATCTCTTTTATTTCAATCATAAATATTCAACTTCATCCTGGGTCTTTCATCAAGCAGTGATTGAGGAGTAAGTACCGGAGCCACCTTTTCTGCCATATTAATCATATCAATAAAAAAACTTCTTAAAAGTATAATGGCTTCGGGAATTTTACCAATAAGGTAGGAAAATAATCTCACAGGCCGGTAGGGCACGTCGCCGATGCCATCCTTGTCTAAATCATATCCGGCATATTGATCCCAATAGTTATCGTGGTAATCGTTTCTATTGCGAGAACTGTTAGTCGTCAGGTCGAACGTGTTGGATATAAAATTGTTATAGGCAATCTCATTATCCATGCAGTTGCCAAATATATTCATAGCCCATCCGTTGCTTCTAAATTCATTATTG
Organism: Bacteroidota bacterium; assembly: GCA_024280115.1. Taxonomy (GTDB): domain Bacteria; phylum Bacteroidota; class Bacteroidia; order Cytophagales; family Cyclobacteriaceae; genus JAAUQL01. The sequence goes on from JAJRQT010000098.1 coordinate 53,441, forward strand.
ATGATTTTAATTCTATTAGATCCGTCAGCAAAAATCGCAGTAGTATTATTTTGAAATTTATTCCCAGATAGCTCCCCGTCATATATTTCCTTGAACAACAATCCATAATTTGCAGTACCCCAATTATCTACAAAATTATTATTTTTCATTAGTATAAACTCGGAATACATCACTGCCACACCCGTGCCATTGTTTTTAAAAGTATTCCCAATATAATCGTCATGATTGGAAAACATAAAATGCAAACCATATCTTAGATTGCCCTCGCTGATATTTTCGATAATCCTGCTTTTCTCCACAAATTCAAAATAAATCCCATCCCTATGACCCGTAATCTGATTTTTCTCAATCAATATATCCTCACAATACCATAGGTGAATACCATTTCCGGAATTTACTTCATTTTTCGCTACACTTTTTAAATAATTATTCCTTATAACTATATGATCACTTTTTTTGAGATATATTCCAAAATACGTGTCAAGCAAAATATTATCTTCGATAATGCAATAATCTCTGTTGTCAATCTTGATCCCGGCCCAGTCTTTTATATAGGAGAGCCCCACATTCTGAACCTGAAATCCTTTAAAAAGTACGCTGTCAGACATAATCGTGACAATCTCAGATTTATGATCCCCATCGATGACAGGATGATCAATTCCTATGATATAAAGTGGTTTATCAATCTGAATATCATATTCGACATAGCGACCTGGACTCACAACAATGGTATCAAATGGTTGCGCATTTTCGATGGCCATTTTGATAGAGCTTAGCCTCCCATTCAGGCTCACGGTGATGGTTTTGGAAAAAGCGAAATGGCATACAAAAGCCAAAAACAAAACCAATATGTTTTTGAAATTGCATGCCATAGATACAACAATAATATTTCTTTTAAACTTATTTATTTTTATCAAAATCTGCTCTCAGTTCTTCCCAACTCCATATCGATCCCGCATTTTGTTTCTGCTGACTGATCGCTTCTTCACGGTCTTTAAACGGATTTAGAAACATACCCATTGGGCTGGGCATATTTTCACTTTTTAAATAGAAACAATCCCTTACATTGATTAATTCACCAGGATGATCATAGGTATTGGTTAAGATAAGCTTCAGTTTTGTTTCATCCTCTACTCGCTTATCAATATAATTGACAAGGCATTCAACAGCATCAAACTTATATACTTTTCCTTTTTGTGTTACGATTTCTCCACCAAACCTCTGATCTACAATCGACATCCTGCAAAAATCACATTTATCTTCTCCATAGAGAATTGGTTTACTCTCAGGATTGCAGGCATTCAGTAAATAAATGCCTGCCACTGCAAATACAAATATTAACTTCTGATTTATTCGCATATTTTACTCTAATTAATGTCTTGTTTTCCTTTTAAAAAGGAAGCTACAAATGAAAGTATCAACGATAATCCTATAAAAATTGAGCCGTAATATGGATATGATATCGCATTGAAATTCAATAGCATTTTTGAACCAAATAATGGGGGTTGATAAGCTTGACCCGGCACCTTGATGGCCGCCTCATCTGAGAGATTGTGCCCATAATCATACTCCCACAGATAGAAATCATAGATGCCCAAAATACCTAAAATTATCATGATAATTCCCCATGTAATCCATAGTTTTTTATTGTTGATCAAGCCAAATATAACTCCCAGTAGTGCCATTCCAATAATGACTTTTGGGAAATATTTTAATTCCGGAATAGATTCAGGCTCGATCATTTTCATGCCCACATAGTGATTTAATATATTGATATTCTGCAAAGTTCCGGGCTCATCCCCCCCCAACTTGTTGATCCAAATGTACATGGTGATTCCCTTAGGATACTGAGGCGCCTCCAAAGTAATTCTCCATATTGGAGATAAAAATGTCCCTAAAAGTAAAACAGAACCGAGAATGAATAAAATTTTGGGCAGAGATCGCATTTCTAAAAATTTGAAGGTTATTAAATCATATGATACTAAAAAATAAAATTGATATTAAAGACTGGTAAAAACAAATCCTATCTATCTTGTTCTACTCTTTTACACCTTATATTTTTATCGAATCCTAAGTTATAAATAAAACAGGCATCACTCCGAATTGAAGTGATGCCTGAAGATGGAAAATATCCATCACCAATAAATAAACAACACAATCAACTCACTTATTCTCCAAAGGCCTCATCTCCGAGACGCCATTTCATTTTCGTATTGGCATTTTCAGCCGAAACTCTTATATATCCCTGCATTTCCTGATGAAGCGCTGAACAGAAATCTGTACAATAAAACGGATAGACTCCTTCTGCTTTTGGCTCCCAGACCAGGGTTTCTGTTTGACCAGGCATAATCAGCAATTCTGCATTGTTAGCTCCCATCACTGCCAATCCATGAGGCACATCCCAATCTTGCTCAAGGTTGGTAATATGCCAAAAGACCTTATCTCCTACTTTAATTCCCTCAATATTATCCGGTGCGAAATGGCTTCTTATCATAGTTCCGTAGATATGCACTTCCTTGCCTTTTCTAACTACCTTAGTATCTGCTTCTGTCAAGGCTTTGTACTTATGTTCGTTTTCTTCGAGCCGGAAGAATTTCACTTGTTTATCCATGATTTTGGAGGCGAGAATACCCTGCGCATAATGAGGTTCGCCCATCGTCGGAAAGTCCAGCAAAAGTTCCATTTTATCACCGGAGATATCATAAAGTTGAGCGGAATGTGCCAATTCAGGGCCTGTGGGTAAATACCTGTCTTTGGTGATTTTGTTCATAGCAATTAAATATTTACCATTCTCCCAGGGTTTCATCGATCCTCCGCCAGGAATACTCAGGTGACCAATTGAATAGTAAGCTGGAATCCTGTCAACAACTTCGAATGTTTCAAGGCTCCACTTCACTACTTCAGATGATATAAAGAACGAAGTATATCCATGACCCCTGCCATCAAATTCCGTATGAAGTGGTCCTAAACCTCCCATCTCAACCGTACCCACGTGAACTGCATCATAGTTAAGAACCGGGATGCCATCAATTTCATCATCAAATTTTTTGGCTTCGATTGCCGCAAGCATTTTCTCAAATGAATGAACCGTTAAATCAGCTGACAATTTACCATTCCCTACAATATATTCTCCTGTAGGACTTACATCAACGCCGTGAGGTGACTTTGGTGTGGGTAAATAATATACCAATCCGGGACATTCCGATGGAATAAGGACTTTTACACCTTTCATTTTAGTGGAAGTACCAGTATGGGTTTTATCGCTATAATAGTTATGATAATACTCTGAAGGCCACTCCTTAAACTTACCCTGGGCAATGTACTCTTCGGCTTTTTTCCAGTTTACGGCAGCAATATAATCTTTATCATATTGTGAAGCATTCTTTTCTTTCAATGTATTTGCCTGTTCTACATTATAACTAGTGAAAAAAGTCCATCCATGAGAAACACCTTTACCACAATGCGCAAGATCATAGTCATATCCAGGTGCTAATATCTGAAATGCGATATCCATCTCACCCGGTTCCTGCCCACCACTGATGAATGTAAAAGTACCTTTGAAGTTTTCTTTGTAACTGTCAATTGGTACATCTTTTTGTGGAATAGGAACACTAAATCTTGTAGCTGCCACCAGGTACTCAGTGTTTTGAGTCGGATATGGAGATGCGTGGCTCCCTCCTGAGTTTGGAATCTCAATGATCTCCGTTGTTTCAAATGTAGTAAGATCGATCCTTGCAATCCTTGGAGTGTTGTTAGCATTGATAAAAAGGAAATTTCCATCATGCACCCCCTCCGTTTGTGAAAGCTTTGGATGGTGAGAATCATCCCACGGCACAAAACCATAGGTAGTCATCAGCATAGGCTTGGTTTCTTCATTGAAACCATATCCTTTTTCACCATCTACACTAAAGACGGGTATTGTCTTTAGCAATCTGCCAGATGGCAACCCGTGAACAGTAACCTGTCCGCTAAAACCCCCTGAGAAGAATTCATAATACTGGTCATACTCACCCGGAGCTACATAAACTTTTTCAGCAGCGCTTGAATGGCTCATAGCGCCACCTGTGCTGTTACCATTACCACATCCAGAATAAATGAAGAGTGAGGCAGTGATTAATAAAGCAAAAATGAAAGTAGTTGATCTCATGTTTCTATAGTTTTGTTAAAAAACGGTTTTTAAGTGTTCAATTTATAATGTCCTGAAATATTCAAGAACTGCCCTCGCGTCGTCTTCCGTCAAACCCTGATTCGCCATCACAGTGTTATATTTCATCAACAATCCCCTTCCTATCGGGTCTTTCATAGCCATCTCTTCCGGGTTAAGAATCATATTCATAATCCATTCAGGAGTTCTTCTTTCAAAGATACCTGTTGGAGCCGGTCCTAATTTTTCCTTATCCGGAGCATGGCATGCAGTACATTTCAATACATAGATATCTTCTCCTTTCTTTGCCATTTCAGCATCGAGTTCCCCCAATTCCACTTTGGTTATCGGACCACGACCTTTTTGGTTTTTCCAGTCAGCCTGCGCCTCTTCGTATGTCATAGGTTTCGCCTTTGGCGGCGGAGCAAATTTGCCCTTCTTCTCCTTGTCGCCAGATCCACCACCACAAGCACTCATGAATGCTACAACCACTATGGCTAAAAATATTGCTCCTTTTGATTTCATATTATTTTATTTTAATTAACTATTATTTCAATTTTAGTGCGAATTTATATGTCGTACCAGAGGTAGGTATATGATTTGAATCATAAAGTAATGTTAGAGGTCTATATCATCCATTAAACACAAATAAACTCTGTTTTCAGACATATTATTTTAAATAAATTTTATGTTGCCGGATCTCCAACTTCCCATCTTTTTGCAGCTTTTTGACTGTCCGGATAACGGTTTCAACTCTCAATCCCGTCATGTCGGCAATTTGTTGCCTTGTAAATGGTACGTAAAACTGTGATTTCTCTTCTTCTGCAGAATTGTCCCGCAGGTAATTCAACAGGGTCATTATCACATGGTCAGGCCAATAAGAAGATATTTCCTTTAATAAAATTGACTTGTAACGTAGGCGGTTGGACAACAGGGAATTAAATTTCCATTGAATGGTGTGATTTTCCTTTAAAAGCTCAAAAAAAGCTTCCTTTGGTAATCTACATATTTCTGATTTTTCCGTAGCTACCGCATTGTTCGGATACGAAAAATCTCCAAAAAGAGGCGGCTCGCCAAAACTTTGACCGGCTTTAAATATACCCTGAATAAATTCCTGGCCGTTTTCGCTGTAGCTAGACATTTTTACCGTACCACGAATCACCTGGAAATAGAATGATGCAGATTCATCTTCCAAAAAAATAAATTCATCTTTCTGGACCTCGAAAAAATATGCTTTCTTCTCGGCCAGCAATTCTCTAGGTATAATCATGGAGTTGCACTTCTATAAACCGGCACTCAAATATTGACCATTTTTTTAAAAATGCCTACATATACTGATAAAAAAATACAAAGAACCCTAACGAGATCTAATGCTTTTAAGGGCGGTTACGACTTTGGCAAATAAGATATTATTTTCGAGGTGCATATGAAAATGCATATCATATTCAAATTTTTTAAGCTCTTTATAAAGGATTTTAAAACCCGGGCTGCTCTCTTTGGGGGCCACATAATTGTTGCAAAAATTACGCAATACCCTTAGGGAAGAACCCGTTAAAATATGATCTTCCTCCATCCAATCTATGGCATCATCAAAATCATTGATATCTTTCAATCCACCTTTTCTTAACGCAATTTCCAGCTTTTTATATGAGGGGAAAACAATATTTTCTTCGTCCTTTAGATGATCTTCCAGTTCAACTTTAAACTCCGAAAATCTCTCCCTGATCATTGGCAACTGTGGATGAGTAGCAGCGTGTGCCACAACTAAATGATCAATAAGGTTTCCCAATTCCGGAATTTGTTGCTTTACAAAAGTATGATGGTTATTTTCAATATAATCAATAGTGAAACTGATGGACCACCGGTCAGTTCTTAACGGATTAACTATAAGTTGTTTTGATGATTTTATTTCTTTGTATATGGATTGGGCTTCTTTATTTACATCACTCAACTTCATATCACCCAATTGATAATATGGTATTCCTTTTTCTTCAAGAATGTCAATGGCTAACGGATATTGTTTTAATATATCATTTATAGTAAGGTTAAGTGCTTCTGTCTTCTTTATGGAAATTCGCCATATTTCCGGTCCATTTTCCAAATCAGACCAATTAAAAAATCCCTCCTTTTCAATTTGAAAAAGCTTGCTGAGTGGAGCCAGGCTATGATCACTGATGAGTTCAAGTTTCTGTCCGTCATTAAGATCGTCAAAAAGATTTAAAATTATTTTTATTCGAAATCTCTTATCTATCTCCCTAACATCCAATATTTTATTTCCACTCATAATTTATTAATGAAAAATACCCACAAATATATTCACATCGTAAACCCAACTTTATGACTCACATCATAATCTCAACTTTATTTTACAAAATCAACTTGCAGGCCTGTGCATTGATAAATAACTTCAAAATCATCCGAATTCCATTTAAAATAGGAAAGCCCTTTTTTATCATCACAAATACTTTTTAAACTATCTTACTATCAAAGCATCATTTTTTGCGTATATAAAAAGTACACTGATGTTTAACATAAAAATCAAATAACTATGAAAAATGATGCATTTAAAATTCTCGCAGGTTTTATAATCGGCGCCACTGCCGGATTACTCGCCGGCCTGTTAGTTGCTCCTGAAAGTGGTAAAGGGACAAGAAAAAAAATCTCAGATACAGCCGACAAAATCAAACATGATCTCCATGACTTCGCCGAGGAGACTTTGGAAGCCACAAAGAAAAGTATTTCTGAAACTGTAGATGATTTGGTAAAAGGGCATAAAGAAAAAGACCAGGCAACCTTAAAAAACTAATATTGACTTGTTGATTCTGACAACTTTATCAACTCATTTATAAGTCTTGTTTGAAATTAGAAGCTAATCATACCCCAGGTGACGCCTGGGGATTTTTATTTCCTTAATCCGTCAAGCTGAACGCCCATAGCAAGGTATCAACTTTAAATATTCTTCTCGAATTCAAATATCCCATGCATCAGAATACTTGAAAGAAGACTTTTGAACAGGAAGCAAATTATCATAGTCTTTCTATAAAATGGCTTTGAAGAGGTGGGCGAAAAATATTACTTGTCACCTCTTCTGATCAAATAATACTAAGGATCATTCGCTCACGATTCTCGCTTTGCTCATTAGTATCGAATCGGGAAGGAAATGTATCTTATCAGCTAAACTGGTATTTAGCCAGACGACAGATTGTTGATTGCTGATGACCTGGAAATCTTCAGGATTGGCCCCATTCAGAATCTTTTTCGCTGTTCTGGCTGCCCAAATGCCCTGTTCCTTTGCTACTTTTGTCAACCCAAACAAGGCATAGGGCATCATAAAGTCCTCGCAAGTAACTAACGGTACCTTTATATTCTGGCTTACAAAACTTACAGCTTCATCGTGCTCCCATCCTTTGATGCCTCCATTGGTAGGAATATAAATGATGTCATATAAATCATTCGCATCTTTGAATTCAGACTTCCACTGATCAAAATTATCCACTAATACGTTTGTTGCGTCAACCCCGACACGATTGAATAGAGTATCAAGCAATTGTCTTTCTTTCCGAGAGGTGGTTGTATTTTCTGTGAGCACAAGCAACCTTTTCATGGATGGATAATAAGGTCGCAAAGTGAGCAATAAATCTGCAAGCGGTAATACCTCAAGCATGCCGGTAACCTTACTGGCTGGCAGGTTATATTCCTGATCAGACCAGTTTACTCCGCAAAATACCACGGGCATCGCAAGGTCTTTCAAATAAGGTTGAACAAGGTATTTCACTGCATTATCATCAGACACAATTAATATATCAGGCTGGGCAGCTTTAATGGAATCATATATCTGGGCTGCCCGGTTTTCTATAAATGTCTCTGAAGGATTTAGCTTGGTATCCATCAGATATGAGGTAATCCTAAAACTATCTGCTGGAAAATTTTCAATTACGCTTTCCATAATTTCATCACTTGAAGGATGGCCCTTATGGTAAGAATTAATATATACCACTTTCTTTTTTTCAATGTCTCTTTGCACGCAGGATTGAAAAAAAATCACTAAAAAAAATACGTTTATAAAAGGTCTAAATTTCATACAAGAAAAAATTTGCAGCTTAAAAATGCTTAATAATCATACTTTAGTATTTTAGTATCAAAGAATCGAAATTTCAACACTTCCGCTTTACGGTCTGACCGGAGTCCCATCATTTTTTCTCAACTGTGTCCAGTTATAGTTAAATGTGGGAAGCGGGTATTTGGCAGCTTTCTTTTCATCAATATCTACTCCAAGTCCGGGCTTTTCTACAATATGCATGTAGCCATCCTTCATGAACGGTGCATCCGGAAAAACTTCCCTTAAACGATCATTAAAATGAACCGCTTCCTGAATACCAAAATTCCAAACAGCCAGGTCAATATGGGCATTCGCTGCATGCCCAATTGGGGAAACGTCACCGGGACCATGCCAGGCAGTCCTCACATTGAACCATTCGCCAAGACGAGCGACCTTCATCGCGGGAGTTATGCCACCAATCTGGGAAATATGTATCCGGATAAAATCGAATTGCCGTTGAGCCATAGGATCGAGCCACTCATTCTGGTTGTTGTACAACTCACCCATAGCAATCGGTACGGAAGTTTTCTGCCGGATGGTTTCAAGCCAATGTCGGTTCTCAGGAGAGATGGGATCTTCGATGAAGAAGGGCCTGTAATCTTCCAAATTACGCATCATATGGATCACATTCATAGGCTGCACGCGCTCATGAACATCATGCAACAATTCTACTTTTTCTCCACATACTTTCCTTACGTGCTCAAACATGTCTATAGCCCCTTTGACATAGGCTTGTGGATTGATGGTGTTATCATCTGCTTGCCCAAAACCAACTTTTTTATAATCCGGAGTTTCTACTAAATGTGTAGAACCATAACCTCCCAATTGAATGCGAACATGCCTGTATCCCTGCTCCATGAATTTGAGTACATTGTCTGCGACCTCTTCCTTCGTTTTTCCTGAAGCATGGGTATAGGTATCTACAGCAAACCTGCATTTACCTCCCAGCAACTGATAAACCGGCATGCCGGCCAGTTTGCCTTTAATATCCCACAAGGCCTGATCAAGACCGCTGAGGGCATTGTTCAACACAGGCCCATTTCGCCAATACGAACTGACATAGGCAGTTTGCCAGATATCTTCGATATTGTGCACGGATTTACCACGACAAAAATCATCGAGATATTTATCAACAGCTATTACGACAGAATGGGCACGTTGTCTGAAGGTTGCACAACCCAGACCATATAAGCCCGGTTCGCTGGTTTCAACCTTTACAATCACCAGCTCTATACCATTGGGTGCACTTGCAATGGCTTTAACCCTGGTGATTTTAACATCTGGTAGATTCGTAACTTTTGTAGTTGATTCGGAATGACCATTTAGCGAAGTCAAGGCTAATGGTGAAAGCAATGCTCCTTTGAGAATATCTCTTCTTTTCATAATTATTAGAATGAGGTTTGTCGATTAATGAAAATACACTATCCAAAGTTAACTATCAAGAAAGGAGTGGAAAAGCAAAGTGATACAATGATAATTGACTCGAATAAACAAACATCAAAATTAGTTTTCGCTAATTATTATGAGAATATGTTTAAAACTCAGAGGAACGTCCTGTCTTCATATTCAAAAATTTGTATTTGTGTCGGAGCCAATGATTGATTAAATTTATGGAGGTTACAACCCAAACACTTTGGTTGGTTTATGGATAAATTATAATTTTCTGATCTACATAGAATATGGAATCACGACGCGATTTTCTTAAAAAAACAACAACACTCACAGCATTCAGTATCTTTTCCAGTTGGGCCTCCTCATCCGCCGCATCAGATGAGCTTGGTGAGACATTACCTTTACGTCAAATTACCAGAAGTGGGCAAAAATCTACTGCGTTTACGCTTGGCGGATATCACATGGGAATAACTGAGGATCCAAAAGAAGCAGAACGAATTATTGAACACGCTATTGAATTGGGTGTCCGGTTATTTGACAATGCCCGCGTTTATCACCGTGGGAGATCTGAGGAATATTATGGCCGTTTTCTCACTCCAAAATACCGCGAAAATATTTTCCTGATGACCAAGAGCGCTTCCAGAAATGGAGCTGAAGTAAGAAAGGACCTCGATAAATCTCTGAAAGCGCTTAATACTGATTATCTGGATTTGTGGCAGATCCATACTTTTACGACAAAAGAAGATGTTGACAATCGTTTGAATGAAGGTGTCCTCGATGTTTTTCTCGAGGCAAAAGAACAAGGGAAAGCCAAGCACATCGGTTTTACAAGTCACCAGAATCCGTCCACAATACTGTATTTCCTGGATGTCCTTAAAGCGCGGGGGCTCGAAATGGACATATGCCAAATGCCTTTGAATGTCTGCGATCCCAGCTATGAATCCTTTCAGAAGCTTGCCCTACCTGCCTTGCTCGATCTTAAATATGGCGTCATTGCGATGAAGACCATGGCAGGTGGCAGCATGATGGGGAAACGCATCGACACCACGCCAAAAGAAATTGCGACAGAAGACATTCCCGATGTTGTAAGTGAAACAAGCATGACATACGCCAATCTTCATCAATACGTATATGCATTGCCGGTATCTTCCTTATGCAGTGGTTGCGATACACTTCAAAAACTGGAAGAAAATGTAGGTGTTCTCCGGAACCTGAAAAAGTTATCCAATGCAGACATGGAACGGCTTGTGAATACCGCTAAACCTTACGCTGGAAAATATGTAGAAAATTACAAACGGGTGTTTGGATGATTTCAGTTTACGAATAGACGCCTATTTATTTGACTACTGATTAGGCATCAAAAAAACAATCTGATAAATGATAAACTATCTACCCCAATGCTCTCGCCAAATCGTCAATCAAATCATCAGCATCTTCAATTCCCACACTCAATCTGATCAGAGAATCTTTCAGACCGACTCGTACTCTTTCTTCTTTGGGAATGGCAGCATGTGTCATACTTGCAGGATGGCCACAAAGCGATTCTACTCCACCGAGTGATTCTGCCAGGGAGAAAAGTTCGAATTTCTCCAAAACAGTAAAAGCCGCTTGCTGACTATCTTCTTTCAGCGAAAATGAAATCATCCCTCCAAAATCTTTCATCTGATTTCTAGCCACCAGGTGTCCGGGATGGGTTTCAAAACCAGGCCAAAAAACACGCCCAACCTTTGGGTGTTCTACTAGAAATTCTGCAATTTTTCTCCCGTTTTCACAATGACGTTCCATTCGTAAATGAAGAGTTTTTATACCTCTTAAAACCAGGAAACAGTCATTCGGCCCCGGAACTGCCCCACATGAATTTTGGAGAAACGACAATTGGTCATTTAGTTCTTCATCATTTACAACCAACGCGCCCATAATCACATCAGAATGGCCTCCAAGGTATTTGGTAACAGAATGCATGACGATATCTGCACCCAAATCAATAGGAGTTTGCAAATAAGGAGTAGCAAAGGTATTATCGACAGCGAGTAATATATTTTTATTCTTAGATACCTCAGAAACCATTTTGATATCTATAATATTCATCATTGGATTTGTTGGAGTTTCCAGCCAAATCATCCGTGTATTTTCATTGATGGCTTTCTCAAGATCTGACTTATTGTCAATGGAAATAAATCGAAATTTAATACCATAAGGTTCAAATACTTTGGTGAATATGCGATATGTACCACCGTACAGATCATTTGTACTTATAATCTCATCTCCGGGTTTAAATAGTTTAACAATCGCATCGATCGCAGCCAATCCGGAAGCAAAACAAAGCCCAAATTTCCCATTCTCCAGGGCAGCTATATTATTTTCCAGCACATCCCTGGTTGGATTTTGTGTTCTGGCATATTCATAGCCTTTGTGTTTCCCGGGAGATTCCTGAACATATGTTGATGTCTGGAATATAGGCGTCATGATAGCGCCTGTGGATGGATCCGGTTTAATTCCGGCATGTAAAACTTTGGTTGCAAATTTCATAATCAATTGTATTTAATTCTTACTTTTTTCAGGTTTCATAGAATCAATGGACTTAATCTGAAATACTTTTGGAATAGCTCAAGGAAGATATTTTCGTTGTAATATTATTTTCTTAATCTATCATCAATTTCAGGATAATAAAAGGAAATATGCTTATAACCAAATTAACAATTGCCAATCCATATGTGAAACCCTGGGACTTTGCAATTCCAATTATTAAAATCCGAATATAGAATATCCATACGACTACCTGTATTCCATAATTTACTTCTGCATCACTAATGATGTCACCCAAAGATAAGCTTAGCAACTGGTAAATCAGGATCAATGTTATTGGGATATACGCAAGTCCAAATACTAATTGTAAGTCCTTAAATTTACTTTTCCCGTTCCATATTTTTCCAATTTTCATTATCCACCAAGGGGAAAAATAAGCGCTGATTGTATAAGTAAGTCCGGTTAATAATAACAAAATTATAAATGATGCCGTAAATCCAAATCCAAATTCTTCGCTTATTTCATTACCAAATGCCATCGAAATTGCGGCAAATAGAATTGGGAAACGAAAATTAAAATCAATCCGATCCGATAAAACATTGTTGATTGTTCTTACTGGTCTAAACCATATGGTGAAATAAGGATTATTGATCATTCCTTTCTTATGGGAGAGCTAACATTTTTATATAATGCATAAGCGCTGAAAAGCTGAGAGATAACTAAAAATATCATGAGCAAATATTGGATGCCCGACATGTCAGCGAAAATTAAAAAACCTAATCCACTACATGCCAGAAAAAGAGCAAATATCATAAGCGCCCGTAAAGTTGTTTTCCTCTTCATCTGCAATTTAATAAAATTTCCATAGTTGAAGCCTCCAGGCAGCAAAGGATATCACATAGATTAGTGTAGTCTTTCACTACTCCTGAATTGCTCAATTTAATGACCACTTTCTTTCTCATCCCAATCCTTAGGCTTTTTAAGGAATGCCTGCAATTGCTTTTTTAGTAAAGACGGGTTTTTTTCATAAACCGGGGAATTGCTCTTTTTTTCCGGGAATGTCTCCATATGCAGCGTACTGGTTGGGAAAGCAAAGTTTACTCCAAGCTCTTCCGCCAGTTTGATGATCTCCACCAATACCTCATGGCGGCATCTTAATTCATCACCCCATGTGGGAACTTCAAAGAAAATATAAAACATCACATTTAACGAGGAATCGGCCATGTCATTGAGGTAAACATGATAATTATCTTTCCAGGTATTCGGGTGATTGTCCACAATTTTTCTAAGGCCCTCTACAAAAACATTGATTACACCGGCAGGAGTATCATAATTGATCGCTATTTGAGTATAAAAACGCCTGTACTTCCTCAATCCGTGATTATCCACTGTAGTATCAGCTATGATCCCATTTGGAACATAGGTGACCGAATTTCTAAATGTCCTGATGCGTGTGGCTCTAAAACCAACCTCCTCCACTGTACCGTCAATATTTCCTGAGGTGATCCAATCGCCAATCTGGAATGGTTTGTCGATAAAGATCATAATGGATCCGAAAAAATTTTTAAGTGTATCCTGTGCTGCCAGGGCAAATGCCAAACCACCAATGGAAAGCCCTGTGAGCAATGGAAGCAAATCATAGTCCAGGTTGGCCAAAATAGCTAAGACGCCAACAATTACCACAAATACTTTTAGCGCCTTTCTCACTAATGGCACTATCTGATCATCCAATGTGCTTTCAGTTTTCTCGGCAAGCTTCATCATATACACGCCCAGGATATCAACAATTCTGTAACATACTATCGTGGCAAATACAGGCCATAATGCTTTTATTGTCAGTAGCACATTGGTACTGATCTTTATGGGCAATTGCAGCACAGGTATGAACACCAACAGTATGGGAAAAATGATTAATATACTCATCGGCCTGGCTACTGGCGCAACATAGCTTCGGGCAATTTTTGTATGCCCTTTTTTTATTAGCAAACTGATGATTATTTTCTCGATAATGAGGGTGAAAACCTTATGTATAATGAAGGATATAAGAATGATGAACAGTATGCCGATTAATTGCCATAAATGAAGGCCAAAATATTTAGTTGTTCCCAACAGCGGTAAGAAATCAAGTAGTTTATCCATTCCAAAAGGATAGACCTCTTTATGAATTAAATCAATGTTTTCTACCGTTTCCATCGAATAATACCAACTTTGCCCTTCTTTTTCCAAATAAATCTGGGGATATTTTTTACTCAGCAGGTAGGTATGGGTTTCAGTCAGAGTATCAAGGTAATTAGGGTTTCTAGGTATGTTCTCAAAAGAAATTGAAATATCCGTGCCCCTATATATCTGCAACAATTGAATTGCCAGCTCTTTTGCTTTCTCCTTGTCTACTCTTTTCAGATTAAACACTTTTGCTGCAATTTCCGGATAAAAATTGTTTTCTTCCAGATTATCGAGATGCGTGATAATAGTTTGGTAAGGTGATTTCAGACTGTACTTTTTATTGGGTGCATTTTGCGCCAATACTTGAAAACCAATTATGATCAAAAGAAATATTAAAACCCTGAATTTCATCCTATTTTGAATTATTAAATAATTATTTAAAAGTCAGTACTGATAAATTATTACCAAAGCATTTATACAGTTTATATTCTTTCTCTCTTGAAGAAAAAAGCAAACCAACAGGAAAACTACTTTCCTGGGGCACAAAGGAGATCTGCTCACCATTTTTATTATAAATATAAGCAAACTCCTGATCCTTGTCCGTGATCGCCGTAATCTGATTCTCCGTACTGAAATTATAATACTGAACAAACAGATTGCCCGAGGTTGCCATGCTTTTCTCCATGATAATATCTCCACTGCGGTCGAGAATACTGATTTTATTATATTCCTGGCGCACAATAACGAATGTCTTTCCAAGCGCATCATTCACCAGCCAAAACCTGCTTTCGCTGGCAGGCTTGTACAATTGCTCTCTTTTTACAATTTTCCCTTTCAGATTGACCTCGATTACCTCTCCTTCCTCAGACACGGTGATCAACCTTGTTTTATTAAAATCATTTCCTACATCGACATATATTCCAGCCCTTATCGGGGTTTTAAAATCAATTGGGAATCCCGGGTACATCTTACCCCTTCTGTTCAGTACATTCAATACCCCATTTTTTTGCAAGGCGATCAAACAGTCCCCACCTTTCACACGAATGTGAAATCCCGGACTGGCCAATTGCCCTTTCAATGGCCTCGGATTCCAACCTTTAAGCATATCACCCTCTTTATTAACCAGGTAGATATCCCCGTTTTTATCAACTGCCATAAACCTGTACCGCTTTGAATTGTCATAGTCAACTACTGAAAGATATTCCAGTTCGACCCCGGGTTTTAACTCAACAGGAAAGTTTTCGACATAATCTCCGTTACGGTCCAGAAGATGGATCTTATTGGTTGTAGCAAAAAGATATTGCAATTTGGAATTTTTATAATAATCGATCTGATGGATTTTTGACACTATTCGATCCTGGATGCTATCGCCCCAAAGTATTATTCCATCGTTTGATATTTGGTAAAGAATGTTCAGCGAATCCTGAACCAGTACTTCAAATTTGCTGTTATTGTGGTTTTTGACGATATATGGCTTTGTGATTATTGGCGAAATGACATAGATACTTTGTGCCTTTTTCAGGCGCCCCATTTCCGGAGGATTCATCTGTCTTTCATCATGACCAACAGCAATACTTGTATAAAACCGCCGGTCGAGATTGCTTACCTGGATGGCAATCCTGTCAAACGATTTCAATTGATTTTCATATTTTTTAAATAAAACCACCCACTTGTCATTGAGCCTTTCCATAATCATTTGCCATGAAAGGGTAGTGTTTATGATAATGCTAAAGCTTGCCTCACTCAGTGTGTTTTCAAGGAATACATTTTGCCTGATGGATTTTCCCCAGATATTTTCTTCTTCAATTGCATTCAGAAAAAATTTTACAGATTGCATAGAATTCCCGATGACCAAATAGTCACCATAGATCGTTACAAAAGAATTCTCAAACCCAAGGAAATAATCTCCCATAATCATGGATGGAAATTCGGAAAATGGAATCTGAACAATTGGCATATCATTGTAGAGCTCCATATACACGGAGTCGTTGGTCTCCCTTGCTATTTGGTTGGCAAAGCTGGTCATCTCTGAAAATGCCAGCTCATTATCATTGATCTCAATAAAAATCAACTGATCATTGTCTGGTTTGCCAGGTGATTCTAATATCGAATTGGCGGCTTCCCCAGCGATCCAATCAAGTTTAAGGTTATACTTTTGTTCAAAATCAAAATATCTCTGAAACTGGGCCTTATCATTATTTGACCAGTATTTAGTCAATTGATTTTGCCATTCCTTAAAATCACTAAATGTGACATCATATAAAATCGCCGTAGTATTTGGCAGTATATTCCTAACCTTTATCCGGCCGGGTTCCTGATTTCTGAATGTCCCGATGAAATGATTATTGCCTGGCAAGTCAACGGTGCTGATGCCATTGAGCAAAAGTTCATGATCCGTAACCTTAAGGTCCAGGTAGGTATATCCTGAAAAATTGGGGATTTTATTTATTTTATCCGATAGCTCATCCTTTAAGAATGTATTGAAAAGATCAGGCAATTTTGTAAAATCTACATAAAGATTCCCTTCATCATTATCGAGCTTAGAGATGCCATTCAATGTACTCATCCGGTTCTTGAAAGAATCTTTAAATTTATTTGCCACATTCCTGGCGACATCTTCAACGAGGAAAGGTGTGAAGCTTCCCGCAACCAGATTTTCATATACAAAATAAGTAAAGGTAAGGTCTCCGGATTTTTCAATGAGTTCATGCAGTGTAAATCCCTGGAAGGTCCTGGATTTCGCAATTATAGAATTATCTTTCTGAATGCTTTGAATTACATCCTCCAAAATTGCCCTTCCTTCATGATCATCAAGGTAAAAAATAAAATCAAAATCATTGGATGAGGTGACATGGGCAGAAACGATAAAAGATTCATCTTTAAACAATTTATCAATGTCTCCGTCTTTACCAGTCAGGCTATCTGCTTTTGCCAATCCACGCTCCCAGGCATAGAAATAGGGTACTTTCTCTAAAGTATTCCAAATGGGTTTATCGACAATTCTGTTCCAATTTTCTACTGTATGCTGATTTTCATAAGCTATAATTGCATTCCCCGGAATCATTTGCCAGATATCTACTTTTTCCTTGTGGTAATGCTTATAATAATAAAAAGCGCCGCCGGCAATAATTATAAAAATAAAAAGTAAAACGAATGTCTTTTTCAATGTCCCTGATTTGTCGCAATTTTAGATCAATTAAAACTATTTTTCAAATTGATCATAGTTTTAAGTTCACCTTTTTTTTACTTATTTGATTGTTCAAATTGTCAAACCTGAATTAATACGATAAATATCCATAAGATGATTGTAGAAAGCTCTGAAATTAATTCTTCCGTTGGCACCAAACTTTATTGCACTACCTGGCAAACTGAAGATGCTCCAAAGGCGGTCCTGTTCATTGTGCATGGACTTGGAGAGCACTCTGGCAGATATGAAGAAATGGCTAGTTTTTTCACCAATAATCAAATGGCAGTATTTTCTTTTGACCATCGCGGTCATGGCAAGTCAGAAGGGAAAAAAGGTCATGCAGAATCCATAGATCAGTTTGTAGAAGATGTGGAATATGCGTTGATGCACTGTAGGAGTTTGTTCTTGGAAACTCCAATTTTTCTCTTTGGTCATAGTATGGGTGGACAAATCCTTGCCACCTTCCTCGATAAAGTAAAATCGAAGGAAATTAAAGGTGCCATTATATCTTCAGCCTGGTTTCAGATTGTCAATCCTCCTCCGGCCTGGCAAATAAAATTGATCAAAAAGCTGAAGTTGATCATTCCAAAACTCACAATTTCTAACGGAATAAACCCGGAAATCGTTTCCAGTGTAGCGGCTGAAGTTAAAATTTATCGGGAAGATCCTTTAGTTCACGATAAGATATCGGTGGCTTTATTTTACTCACTTTTCAAAAATGGATTACAGCTTACTCAACACGCTCAACCGGTAAACATCCCGGTTTTAGTTTGCCATGGCGACAAGGATCAAATCACTTCTATATCAGCCAGCGAACAATACGCCAATAATCTAGGCGAAAAGGCTGAATTCAAAATATGGGAGGGTTCTTTTCATGAACCCCATCACGATTTCGAAAAGGAAAAGGTGATGCAATACTATTTGGATTGGGTGATCGGGAAGATTTGAAATACTATTTAATAGACCACATTGATTTTGATGTCTATAGCATGTTTAAAAATCTCATTTGCAATAGGATTAACCCTGACTAATTCGTGACTATCAAACGGATGGGGCTCTATCCTCAAATCAATCTGTCGCCTGAGCTTCACCAATTCAACCTGAGTGTCAAATCTATCAACTACGTGTTTCAAAATGATTGCAATATCTTCATGATTGGTGCCTTTTGCATAGCTGCCAAATAATATAGTGCTCTCTATATCGTATTTGTCTTTTAATGAATCAATGTATGCTCTTGCTAATTCGATTGCCTGTCCTTTATCCATAAACGTAGTTTTAGAATTTTATCAATCCATTCATTTGTAAAAGCCGGCGTACACTTTTTATGAAATTCCTGCTTATAACTATCGTATCTTGTATTTAAATTAAGATCCCGATCGCAGGACAATTGCGATCGAGGAAGGCCAACGTCTCGGCTAGCATCTGTAGGGATTAAAATGCTTTAGATGTTTTAATTCCACGAAACCACAGACCGGGACCACGTTTGATATTCTCGATAAAACCATATGGATGCTCGCCATTGTAGTACGTTTATTCATTCCAATGTATTGTACAACGTATACTTTTCTGATTAATGTACATTGCTAAAGTAGCACTTAGCTTGTCTTTTTCCCAGGAGGATTTAAATTGGACCTCAGGATCATTCTCGAGATTAGTGTTAAGAATTTTCGGTGAACCTAATCTGGAGCTCAAGTTTTTCACAATAGATTTGTATTTATTTCGCATGCCTTTATTGCTTAAATCCGGAGTATCACAAAAAAGGCGATGACTTGTCCAATTATAAAGAACACATCTTACTTTTCTGTCTTCCCTTCCAAAAAAATATTGTACCTCTAAGGGAATAACTGAAATATCATTTCTTAAAAAAATTAAAGGTTGATCTAATTTGGATTGAGAAAATGGATACAGAGATTCACTTAATGTTATTTTGTGTATAGATATAATCTGTGTTGAAGTTGTTTGGATTTCAAGTTGGGTTGCGTCAGAAATATTTAATTGGTCAAAATGGAATTGGGTTGAATCTTCTTGGTATCTATTTATATAACTTGATATTCCAATTCTCAGTCCTATAAAAAGAAGAATCATTATGTAGGGAGTGGATAGATAAACTGAATATCTATTGTATATCTTTCTTTTCTTCGGCAGGCGATATGAGCCTACCCTAAAGACAGCTAATAATATCCCAGAGAATAGCACGCTAACTACAATAAAAAGAAGTAATGATATACTTCCTGCAATATTAGAAGGGAAATCACGACTTGAAAAGTAAAATACTCCAATCATCCACCACAATGCGTAAATCAAGAATACCGCAAATACAAATGGTGTCTTTTGGATATTATTAACAATTAATTTCATTTTTTGTAATCTGTGCTACAACATCTAATGGATTATAGTTGGGTTCAAATAAAAACAATCCCTACTTACAATCAGTATTCTCCAGCGCAAAAAATCTACCGCCATTAATAAATATCTTATCATCCTTTATTTCCATATCCAATACCGCATCATCATTTTTGGTGAAGTAAAGATGAAGCTTTCCTTGCTCTCCAATCCCCTCTGCCATCCAGGTGCCCTTTTTTCTGCCTTTATAAGCGCTCTTGTCCACTTTCAGCATCCCTTTGGTTTTAATCTTCGATTTGAAGGTGCCATCTCCGCAAAGCCACACTTCATTTTGCTCTTTGTACTGGGTGCTGGATAAATAAGACATCAGATACTTATTTTTTAAAAATTCCGGCCAATTGAAATCTCCATAGATACTCCCAATACTTGGCTCCTCAATAGTAGAAGATGCGACAAGTTGGTCATAACTTTTCATGAATAAGTCATACTGATCAACGGGTGATAACAATATTAAAGAGATCGTCCAGCCATGACCCCCATCAATCGCCGTTGCATAGCCGGTAAACGGCTCACCTGAACCGGTAACGTCCATTTCTGCACTCATTCTATTTCCTTCAATTTCAGGTTCTCCTTTTATTGAAATGACGATTTCATCTGTTAAAGAAAAATCATTTCTCCACTCTTTTTGAAGTTCACTTAAATTCATATGATTTGCATTGATGAACATATAACCTGTGACATTTGCAGTGGGGATCATCAAAAATACTTCTTCTTCCTGGGGCAAAGTGCCAAACCATCCATCGGGCACAACCCCTTTATATCCGACCATCGGAGCGAAAACTGCCTGGCCTTGTTCATAGATGGCACCCGGCTTTACACGGTCCTGGGCAAATCCTGAAAAAATAATTAAAAAGAGTGAAATAAGAGATAATGTGGTTTTCATGTTTATATCAATTGGTAATTGTTAAAAATGCCTTAACATGACGAATTAACGAAAATTTCCATTCAATGAGGTGTCCTATGAGTTATAATAATTCGTGAAAATGAAACGCCACTTTTGGATTTTTGTTTTGAACCAACCCAAAACATATAGCATTTACTTTAATTAAAAGTATGAAGGATAAGATATAATCGTAAATAGCCCGGTTTTTCAACTAATAGTTTCTGTCTCTTATTCAATAAAATAATGGAAGTGCTTTTTCAAGGATTTTAGAAGGTGGATTAATTGTGAATTTTGGTAGGATTTTTGATCTTTCGATTTATAAATAAAAAAATATACAATGATCAGCATTATCAAACGACTTTCCCCATTATTCTTTTTGTTCATATTTTTAAATAATGTTAACGCCCAGGTTGTAGGCAAACAATTTCCATCGATGAACACATCAACTGCGGATGGAAATGAAGTTGACCTCCCAAAGGATACCAAAGGAAAATACACGCTGCTCGGATTAGCTTTCTCTAAAAAATCAGAAGGTGATCTCAATACGTGGATGGAACCTGTTTTCTGGAAATTTATTAATAAACCGGAAGGACAGGTAAATCAACTGTTCGGGAATGATTCCTATGATGTCAATGCCTATTTTGTCCCAATGTTTACCGGCATAAAAACGGCTGCGACAAAAACAGCGAAAAAGAAAGCAGCGAAAAAGATGGATCCAAGGCTGCTTCCGAGCATTCTCTTTTACAAAGGGAAATTGAAACCATACAAAGAGGCCTTGGATTTTCAGAAAAAAGACATCCCTTATTTCTTTGTGTTGGACAAAAACGGGAAGATTGTTTATGCAACATCAGGAAGATACTCTGATACGAAAATGGAGAAGTTTGAAGAGATTGTCAGCGAATAGTCATACAATAAAAATATCATTTGTGTAAGGTAGAATGCTATCTTGTTGACGGATATTTTACCATAAGATATTCGCAGCATGCTCACTGATCTTTGATCTCTGCCACATCCCAACGCCTGTCATTTTGATTCCAATAAATCTGGTATCTTTTCAATCTTTCCAGCTGGTAACTTACACACTTTTCTTCCTCATTAAGACTCGTACAAACCCTGATATACAATTCTTCGTTACGCTGAATCTGGTATGTGATTTTATGATTTACTTACAATGACTGACTTAGCCAATCTGCGGCCAATGCTTTTTTGAGTTCATATTTCACCTGGTTGGAAGAATTGTTTATGATAACTATGGCATTTTCATCAAGCATCTGAAATTGCGCCTGGCAAACCAACGGAAATAAACCAAATAGTATTAGTAATATAGTTTTCAATTTTTCTCTCTTTTTCTTGATGACTGCTCTCCTGTATCGCCTTTCCCAAGTAAATAGCCAGCGATTGTTCCAAACAGCCCCATTGCAGGAGCAATCTGATTGTTAGAAAAACCAGCCGAAATTAAAAAGAGGGCCGATGTGATTACAAGGGTGACTAACAGGAATTTTATGGCTTGGTTCTGATCAAAATAACTGATTTTTATCAGATATAATTCTACAAGTATTACTAAAAATCCGAATATCAACACTCCAAATGATAACAATATTTCATTGGTTGTCATCACGCTGATTACATCTGGCGCCCCGATTTCAGAGCCAACCGGAGGTGAATTGGTGATTTCTTTTGAAGTTGTATTACTTTCTACCATAGCTGGAGGAAGATTGCGAATACTGTCCTGGGCCTTTAGTGATAAACTTAATGACACAAGCATTATAAATATTATTATTTTCATAATTATAAATTTGGAGAAAAAGGTATTAATAGTTCGTTGGTGAAATTCTCATGGAAAATTGGGCCATTGACCAGTCGTAATCAACTATAATATAAAATGTGCTGTTTTGACCGACATTAATATAACCTGAATTGTCGATATAAACATCATAGGATCCTAGCAAATCAGTGGATACTGTTATGGTACCGGATATTCTATAAACCTGATTCCCGTAAGGTATATTTTCTATTTGAAATTCATTCGAAGGCGGTGTGTACCAAATACCATTGACGAGAATTTGCACGTTTGTTTGGGTGGTAAACAAAGCATTTCCTAAGTAATGAAAATTTGTAATATTACTTACGTTGCTCGGTTCATAATCTTCATTGGGCAATTCTTCAAAATCGTCAATGTCATTATTGGGATTATAAACTGTATTTACCTTTGGCGGGGGATTTACTATTTTTTCTGTTACAGAAGGAATTTCATTGGATGTACGACCTGGTACGTTAGAAGGTTTATTCGCTACATTAGTATCTTTTTTATCTATGTGCCGGGCATTTGTCCACCCAACGGCTATGGCCTGGATCCTGGCAGATTTTCCGGGATGTGTAGCGCTGGCGGTGGATGATCCAAGTGTTTTGATGGCAAGCTGGGCATCATCCAAAGAAGCCCCCAATTTGTAAAGAATAAATCCCGACCATTTGTCTGATTCTAATTCTATGCCCGGGCGGCTTCCTCCGGCTTTTAATGTATGACCCTGTAAATGATGTGCCACTTCATGAGCTAATATACTTGTAGAGGCCCAGTCCGAACCGGTTTTCTGCCGAACTTCATGTATGAAGTTTTGATTATATATGATGACCCTTTCCCCGTCAATAACCCTGGCCTCGGCGTTGCTGACATCAGCTGCATATATTTTAAAATTTGGTTCCAATCCTGACTGTGCTAAAATTTCATCGATGATATCTACTGCCTCAGAATTAGTTTCAAAAGCGTAAACATTTTTTGATTCCGGTTTGCCTATATAGCTGCAACCAAAATTTTCATCAGTCAAATTTAATTGTTGGATTTGAGCGAAGAGTTGGATATCAATGAATTGGATAATCGCCAAAAGGAAAATGATCTTAGCTGGTTTCATGATAGTTGGAAATTGGTAACACCATTAATGTCATTAAAGTTATATGGTAACCTTAATAATCAATTATTTGATAAACAGAAATATATGAATTTAGAATTTTAAGTGAAAACCATGTGTGATTTATTTTCACTATTTCATCTATTTGTAAACAGAAAGGATGTGCAATAATGATTCCAATGGTCCAAAAATTCATTTTTTAATGTGCCCGAGGGTTACATATGCTTTCCTTATTCATTAATTTTTGAAAGGCTGGAACAGAGGGGGAAATCCAAAGAGACAGCAATTTGATTATATAAATTTCTCCCGATTCTGCATGTTGATCAGCCCATAGAGTAGGGCAATCACTCCACCGCAAACCAGATACAATCGATTGCTGAATATTCTTTCTTCCCAGATGGTTTCGTTCATATCTCCGGGCATGTCAAATGGATTGAAAAATACATTCCATTCACTATTGCTAATCTCCCCGCTCAATATCCACAGGCCAAGTCCAATTACAATCATCACTACCGCTGTGCCATTTCCGTTTTTCACCAATGTGGAAAACATAAAACCCACCGCTCCGAGAAAAAATATGGGAAACATCAGATGACTAACGATTTCAAATATCGGGAATGAGACCAGGGCTACTGAACTTAAAAGCCCGAGAATAAGTAATATACCAAACACCATAAAGCAAATGAGCGCAAAGCGCACCAACCAAACTTTGTACCGGTAATTAGGTATTCCAAAAATAATTTCAAGCATTCTTGCGTCATCATCATTTTGAATACCGAAGACAGTTGGATAAAACATCAATAATATACCTGGGAAAAGCAATAAATAGTAAATGTTCTCCTCCTGGGGATTTGAGTTGGAGAACAGATTAATGACGGCTACAAGTATAAAAAATCCGACAGCGGCCAATAAAAAGTAAAAGAATTTCCCTCCGAAAATAATTTTGAAATTATACCGGATTTGCTTCAGAATTAATTCCGTGAGATTCGTCATGTATTTTGTCCGATTAGTCATGTTGATTCTTCATTCCCATAATTATATTTCAACCCTGTCAATCCCCATATCCACGTTTCAAAGGGGAAATAAAAATAAGTGCTCTCCAAATATCCTAGAGCTTCTCTCCCCCTTGGCGAAGGGGGCCGGGGGGATTGATTATTTCCACAGGTAAATAGTATTCAATTGTTCTTATAACATTATTTATATCATTAGGGTTACCCATTTAGATCGCATTTGATTTAATCATTGCATAGCTCACAGGTTCATGTAGTACACATCTTTCAATAATTTTATCTAAGATTGAAATCCTATGATTTCTCCGGTTA